>CAITSH010000359.1 GCA_903895005.1 uncultured Pseudomonadota bacterium | reverse complement strand
GACGCGCTTGACCGGCGAGAACGAAGCGTCGAGGATGATCCTGCCGATGCCCTTGGACTCTTCCGATACTTCGCGCTGGTTACCGGGGTTATAGCCACGGCCCTTTTCAATCTTGATTTCCATTTCGAGGTTGCCGCCAGGCGACAAATGGGCAATCACGTGTTCCGGGTTGATCACCTCAACGTCATGGGACGTCTCAATGTCAGCGGCTGTGACGGGGCCTTCGCCCTTCTTCTTCAACGTCAACAAGGCCTCTGAACGGTTGTGAAGCTTGAGAACCACGCCCTTGAGGTTCAGGAGAATATCGACGACATCTTCCTGCACACCCTCAATAGTGGAGTACTCGTGCAGCACGCCCGAGATTTGCACCTCGGTCGGAGCAAAGCCCGGCATCGAGGAGAGCAATACGCGACGCAGCGCGTTGCCAAGAGTATGGCCGTATCCGCGTTCGAACGGCTCCATCACCACTTTTGCATGGGAGGTGGAGATGCTCTGCACGTCGATGATACGCGGTTTCAGAAATCCGCTGGTTTGCATGAGTAGTCCTTGTGCAGTGATGCGTTACTTCGAATACAGCTCAACTACCAGAGCCTCGTTGATCGTGGCGGGCAGTTCAGAACGCTGCGGGAGCGCCTTGAAGGTTCCCTTGAGGCCCTTCGCATCGACATCCATCCACTCCGGAATACCGCGCGACTCAGCCGCCTCGGCCGCCGCCTTGATACGAAGCTGCGCTTTTGATTTCTCGGCTACTTCAACCACATCGCCAGGCTTAACCTGGTAAGAGGGAATGTTGACGCGCTTGCCATTTACCAAAATGCCGTTGTGACGGACGACTTGGCGTGCTTCGGTGCGCGATGAACCAAAGCCCATGCGGTAAGCGACCGTGTCCAAGCGGGACTCAAGGATCTGAAGCAAAGACTCGCCGGTCACGCCCTTTCGACGCGATGCCTCTGCATAAACCCGGCGGAATTGGCCTTCGAGCACGCCATAGATACGGCGAACCTTCTGCTTTTCCCGCAGTTGTTTGCCGAAATCCGAGAGACGCTGACCGCTCTTTTGGCCGTGCTGACCGGGCGCATAAGCGCGGCGCTCGATGGCGCATTTATCGGTGAAACACTTTTCGCCCTTGAGGAAAAGCTTTTCACCTTCCCGGCGACACTGCCGGCATTTAGGATCTAGGTTGCGTGCCATAGTATTCTCGTAGTCGTTAGATGCGGCGACGCTTGGGCGCACGGCAGCCGTTGTGCGGCACCGGCGTAACGTCGGAGATGCTGGTGATCTTCAACCCCAGTGCATTGAGTGCGCGAACAGCCGACTCACGTCCGGGGCCGGGACCCTTGATGCGTACCTCAAGATTCTTTACGCCGCATTCCTGCGCGGCCTTGCCGGCGCTCTCGGCAGCAACCTGGGCTGCAAACGGCGTCGACTTGCGCGACCCCTTGAAGCCTGCTGCTCCGGAAGTCGCCCAGGAGAGAGCATTACCCTGGCGGTCGGTGATGGTGATGATCGTGTTGTTAAACGATGCGTGAACGTGTGCGATGCCTTCCGCGACATTCTTCTTAACTTT
>CAITSH010000358.1 GCA_903895005.1 uncultured Pseudomonadota bacterium | reverse complement strand
GGCGCTCCAAGGTGCCACCGGATGCGCCCAACCGTTTTATTGTGAACATCCAGCCCGAGCAGCGGCCGGGTGTGCTGGATTTTTTCCGCAACGGCAAACTACCCGAGCCGACGGTCTACCCGATGATTCGCGGTCGCTACACCGCGAAGAACGCACAGCCGGTAAATGAAAGCGATTTTGAGGATCGGGCCCGCCGCCTGGTTGAGCGCGAGTTCAACCTATCCTACATGGCGGCGCAACCGGCGCACAACACGGTGGTGTCGGGCCGCTGGTTCAACGATGAAGACCGGAAAACCGGTGCCTTGTCGGTGGAGGAGGGCATTGCCAAGACCCTGGGCTGGAAGCTCGGCGATGTGCTGACCTGGCAGGTCGCGGGTAAAACGTTTTCGGCGCCCATCACCAGCTTACGCAAGCTCGACTGGGACTCCATGCGGGTGAATTTCTTCGTAATCGCCACGCCGGAGTTGTTGACCGACTTTCCGGCCAGTTATGTGACGAGTTTTCATCTGCCCGCCGGAGACAGCAGCTTTACCAGCAAGTTGTCGCAGGCCTTCACCAATCTCACCGTGGTCGACATGAGCGCCATCATGACCCAGGCCCAGGCGCTGATCGAACAGGTCGTGCGCGCCTTGCAGTTCGTGTTCCTGTTCGCGCTGGGGGCCGGTGTGCTGGTGTTGTACGCGGCCTTGCTCGCGACGCAGGACGAACGCATGCAGGAGGCAGCGGTGATGCGCGCCCTTGGCGCCAGCCGCGCGCAGGTGGTGGCGGCACAGCGCGCCGAGTTTGCCGCACTGGGCATTATTTCTGGATTACTTGCATCGGCGGCGGCGGTGGCGATCGGTTGGGCCATCGCACATTTTGTGTTCATGTTCCCGTATCGCATGAACGGCTGGATCTGGCTGGCCGGCCCTGCACTGGGCCTTGTCTGCGTCGGTTATAACGCATGGTCAGGCGCGCGTGCGGCGCTGAGCCGTCCGCCTATACTGGCACTGCGGGAAGCCTAGGCAACCGAGGCGCCAAGAAATAAGGGAGGCAGAGGGAAAGCATGACCGAAGAGCAGGGCAATACGCCTTATGAAGACATTGGCGGCGACGCAAAAGTGCGTGAAATGGTTGACCGTTTTTACGACCTGATGGACCTGGATCCGGCCTACGCCGGCATCCGCAAGCTGCACCCGCCATCAATGGAGACTTCGCGCGAAAAGCTTTACATGTTCCTGTCCGGATGGCTGGGCGGCCCCGGCTTGTACATGGAAAAATACGGCCACCCGATGTTGCGCGCCCGTCATCTGCCCTTCGCCATCGCCAGCAGCGAGCGCGACCAGTGGATGGCGTGCATGAAGCGCGCAATGGAGGATGTCGGCGTGGAGGAGGCGTTGCGCGAGGGCCTATACAATGCCTTTTTCCAAACCGCCGACTGGATGCGAAACCGTGAGGGTTGAGACGCAAAGGGGTATGCCATAGTGACCGATGCTTTGCTGATTCTGCTGGTATCGCTGGCCGCGGCGGCGATTGTCCTGCAGATCGTTGTGCTGTTGCGCAGCCGCCAAGGCCTCGCGCCGGACAGCCTCGACCGCCTGTCGCGCCGCTCGGAAGAAATCAGCGAACGCCTGGAGCGCGAGTTGCGCGCAGATATCGCGCTCGGGCGCAAGGAGTCGCAGGAAGGCGCGCTGGCGCAGCGCGCCGAGCTCTCGGCGAGCATGGCCGAATTCAGCAAGACGCTGCAGCAGCAAATGGCCACCATCGCCGGCGTGCAGAACAACCAGATCGACTCCTTTGCGCAGCAACTCGCCAAGCTGGTCGAATCGAATGAGAAACGACTGGCAGAAGTTCGCCTGACCCTGGAAACCAAGCTCAAGGAGTTGCAGACCGACAACGCCACGCGGCTCGAGGAAATGCGCAAGACCGTGGACGAGAAGTTGCACGCTACGCTGGAAAAGCGACTGGGCGAATCGTTCAAGCAGGTCAGTGACCGACTCGAGGCGGTGCACAAGGGGCTCGGTGAGATGCAGACTCTCGCCGCCGGCGTGGGCGACCTCAAGCGCGTGCTGACCAACGTCAAATCGCGCGGCACCTGGGGCGAGGTGCAGCTCTCGGCGTTGCTCGAACAAACGCTCACCGCTGACCAGTACGCCAAGAATGTCGCCACCGTCCCCGGTTCGCGCGACATCGTCGAGTTCGCCATCAAGTTGCCGGGGCAGGACGCGCGCTCACCGGTGTGGCTTCCCATCGACTCCAAATTCCCGGTGGAGGATTACGAGCGGTTGCTGGGCGCGCAGGAGCGCGCCGATATTGCCGGCGTCGACGAAGCCTCCAAGGCCATAGACAACCGCATCAAGCTTGAGGCGAAAACTATTCGCGAAAAATACATCGCACCACCGCATACGACAGACTTCGCCATCCTGTTCCTGCCGACCGAGGGCTTGTACGCCGAGGCCCTGCGACGGCCGGGGCTCGCTGACTTCGTGCAGCGCGAGTACCGCGTGTCGATCGCCGGGCCGACCACGCTGTCGGCGCTGCTCAACAGCCTGCAAATGGGCTTTCGCACGCTGGCCATCGAGCAGCGTTCCAGCGAAGTCTGGGAGTTGCTGTCGGCGGTCAAGACCGAGTTCGGCCGCTTCGGCGATGTATTGGCCAAAACCAAGGCGCAACTGCAGACGGTGACCAACTCCATCGGCCAGGCGGAAACGCGTACGCGGCAGATGACGCGCAAGCTCAAAGACGTTGAAGCCATTCCGGTGCCCCAGGCCGAACTGCTGTTGGGCAAGGCCAACGACGAGCCGGAAGAGGACGACGCAGCCGCATAGGGCGGGTGCCGATTGTGGTTTAAACCTTGAAGTGCGATATCCGGGGCTTAGGCTACGGTGAGATGCGCTGGAGACGCCCGTCTGGCGGGCATTTCCAGTCGGTACTGCATCTCAAGTCAGGCCGTCAAACACCTGTACGCTGACCGCATCGCCGGGTTTGACGCTGGCCTGCGCGTGGCCGAGCACGATGAAGCAGTTGGCTTCGGACATGGAGCGCAGTACGCCCGAACCCTGCGACCCGGTAATTGTGACCTGCCAATCACCAGTGGGGGCTTGCGTCATGCGGCCGCGAACGTACTCTGTACGTCCGGGGGATTTCTTGATGGAGCTCGTACATGGCATTTTCAGCAGGGGCAGGGTGGTGTCGTCGCTGCGTCCGGCGATGTGCAGCAGGGCGTCGCGCACGAACTGGTGGAAGGTCACCATCACGGCAACCGGATTGCCGGGAAGACCGAAAAAATGTGCCTTGCCGATTTTGCCGAAGGCCATGGGGCGGCCGGGCTTCATGGCGATTTTCCAGAACAGTACTTCGCCCATCTGGCCGAGCAATTTGCGCGTGAAGTCGGCCTCGCCGACGGACACGCCCCCCGAGGTGATGACGGCATCGGCTTTGGCGGAGGCATCAATGAAGGCGTGTTCCAAGCTGTGTGGATCATCAGGGACCACGCCAAGGTCGATGATCTCAACGTCCAATCGCGCGAGCATGCCCCACAGCGTATAGCGGTTGCTGTCGTAGACCTGGCCTTCCTTGAGCGGGGTTCCGACCGAGACGAGTTCGTCGCCTGTGGAAAAAAACGCCACACGCACGCGTCGTCGGACCGTGATTTCGCCTATGCCCAGTGAGGCGATGAGCCCGAGTTCGGCCGGGTGTACCGGCTGGCCGGCCTTGAGCACGACCTTGCCCAGGGCGAGGTCTTCGCCGGCAAAGCGGCGGTTCTGGCCTTGTTTTTGTCCGGGCGGAATCAGCGCGGTGTCGCCCTCGGTCTTGACGATTTCCTGGATTACCACGGTATCGCAACCGGCGGGCATCACGGCCCCGGTCATGACGCGCACGCATTCACCCTTTGCAGGTCCACCGCCAAAGGCTTTGCCGGCAAATGCAGTGCCTATGACTTTGAGCGCGGTCGGGCCGTCGCCGGCGAGATCGGCATGGCGCAAGGCGTAGCCATCCATGGCCGAGTTGTCGTGGGCGGGCACGTTCATGGTTGAGACGATGTCCTCGGCCAGCACCCGGCCCAGCGCAAGCCGAACCGGCAGGTGCTCGGTTTCGCTGATCGGCGTGAGAAAGGAGCGGATAACCGCGCGGGCCTTCTCCACATGCAGCGCATTCGGATCGTAGTCATCCATGCAACTGACAATCTGTTGCAAAGTGCTCATGCGGACTTTGGCGCCTCGATTTCGTGGGCCTGTAGTTCTTCCAGCGTGTTGATGTTGGAAAACGCCTCCGCCCGATCGTCGAAATTCACCTCAACTACGAACAAGGTCGAATACCAGGCGTCGATCTTGCGGCCGCCGCCCTTGAGAAAGTCGGTCAGGTGATCGAGCACGCCGCGTCGCACCAGGCAGAACACCGGATGGGCCTGGCCACCGGTTTTGGCCACGGCGATTTCCGCGCCGGCGTCATCGAGATGGCTGTATAGGCGAGAAACCAGGTCAAGCGGCAGGAAGGGCGAGTCGCAGGGTACCGTGGCAAGGTAGGGGCGCTTGGACACCGACAGGCCCGCGTGAAGCCCCGCGAGAGGGCCGGCGTAGCCTTCAATCGCATCGCTGACCACGCGCACACCGAGTTCGCGGTAGCTGCTGAGGTTCTGGTTGGCGTTGATGATGACGCCGGCTACCTGCGGTGTCAGGCGTTCAAAGGCGTGATCGACAAGACGCTTGCCGCGGAACAGCTTCAAACCCTTGTCCACGCCGCCCATGCGCCGGCCCTGTCCGCCGGCGAGGATCATGCCGGTGATCTGGTTGATATGGTCGCTGCTATTCATCGCAATTTGCGCCAGAACACGCCGGCGCCGTCGATGTCGATGATCTCTTCAGTGATCCCTTTTGATTTGCGGAAATCGGCGATGGCCGCGCGGCACTTGGGCAGGATGAAGTCATCGACAATGACAAAGCCGCCGGGCGAAACCTTGTGATACAGCGCATGGAGCGCGTCCATGGTCGATTCGTAAAGGTCGCCATCCAGGCGCAGCACGGCGAGGCGCTCGATCGGTGCTGCCGGCAGCGTGTCCTTGAACCAGCCCTTGAGAAATTGCACCTGCTCGTCGAGCAAATCGTATTTGGCGAAATTGGCCTTAACCTGCTCGAGCGACACGGCAAGTTCGCGGTACTCGAAGGAATTATCGCCGCGGTCGGCGGGGTATTTTTCAGGCGTGGGAGGGGGCAGGCCTTCGAAGGAATCAGCCACCCAGACGCGCCGGTCGGTCACGGCATACGCCTTGAGCACGGCGCGCATCAGGATGCAGGCGCCGCCGCGCCACACGCCGGTTTCGATAAAGTCACCCGGAATGCGCTCGGCGATGGCATCTTCGCAGGCCATGCGCAGGTTACCCATGCGCCGGTTGCCAATCATGCTGTGCGCCACCGAGGGCCAGTCCGAGCCGATTTCGCGTACCTCTGGCCGGTAGGTATCGCCGAAGGTCTGCGCTGGATCTTCGTAAACGGTGTTGATGATAGTCCGCTGCACCATGTCGAGGTACAGGCGGCGCGGTTCGGCGATTTCGGCAGACCCAGCGGGCATCTGTGTCGCTGTGGGCGCGGCGGCACTTCGCAGCAGGTTCGAGATGAGACTCATGCCAGCATGATCGGTGCAACGGACTTGATAAACCGTTGCTTCCCGGTGAACAGGAGGTAATGCCGGTTCACAGCGCGACCGAGCATGGTGATGCCGATGCGCTCGGCGATGTTCCAGCCCATTTGCGTGAGTCCCGAGCGCGACACCAGGAAAGGGATTTGCATTTGTGCCGCCTTAATCACCATTTCGGAGGTGAGCCGCCCGGTGGTGTAAAAAATCTTGTCCGAGCCGTCGATGCCCTCCAGCCACATGCGTCCGGCAATGGCGTCTACGGCATTGTGGCGGCCGACGTCCTCGACAAAGCTGATGATCTCGGAACCGGTTGCCGTGTTGCTGGCTAGCGCACAGCCGTGCACGGCACCGGCAGATTTGTAAATGGTTTCGTGCTGGCGCACCGCCTCGAGCAGGCTGTAGAGCGTCGCTTCGCTGAGGCTCACGTCATCGCGCAGCTTGATGCTGTCGATTTCCTCCATCAAGTCGCCGAATACGGTGCCCTGGCCGCAGCCGGTGGTGACGGTGCGTTTTTTCATCCTGCCGGCGAGCCCCTTGATGCCTTTGCGCGTGGTGACTGCGACCGAATCGGTTTCCCAGTCGACCTGGACCGACCCGATCTCGTCGATGCCGCCGACAAGGCGCTGGTTGCGCAGGTAACCGATGGCGAGCGCCTCGGGTGCCTGGCCAAGGGTCATCAGCGTGACGATCTCGCGCTTGTCGACGTAAAGGGTGAGCGGATTCTCGCCGGCGATGGGCGTGGCGGTCGCCTCGCCGCGTTCGTTGATCGCCTCGACCTCGAAGGTGAGGGGGCGCGAGGCATGGGTGATGACCGGTTTCAGGGCCGTCTTCATCCGCCGATGTAGCTCATTTCTATTTTTCTGTCGCGCACCGTGTCGGCGGTGCGGATTTCAGAATAGCGGTCGCTGCGTGCGCGCCAGATGCGGCTGATGGCGTCCGTCAGCGCAGCGTCATCGGACTGGCTGCGCAGCATGGAGCGCAGGTCGTAACCGTCGGTGGCAAACAGGCAGGTGTAGATCATGCCTTCGGTGGACAGGCGCAGGCGCGTGCAGGTGCTGCAAAACGCCTGGGTAACTGAGGAAATCACGCCGAT
>CAITSH010000357.1 GCA_903895005.1 uncultured Pseudomonadota bacterium | reverse complement strand
TGGCTACCTGACCCCGCACGAGGTACTCTTCGGCCTCAAGCCCATACCCATTGCGCTTCGAACTTAAATTCGCAAACGTCCCGTGGAAGGGCGGCGCCCTGATTTCAAGGGGCAAGGGCGGTTGGCAGACCGTTGCCCCATCCGCAGTCCCTCACGCGGCGCACGAACCCGCACCAGAAGCCCTTGATGATTCAGGACTACAAAGAATCCGCCTGGCTTTTGCAAGCGCAGCCGCGCGAGCCAACAGACTAGGAATTGATGCTCTTGAACTTCACGGCGCACATGGCTATTTACTGCACCAATTCCTGTCCCCCATCGCCAACCATCGCAAAGACAATTATGGCGGCTCGCTTGAAAACCGGATGCGCTTCCCTCTGGAGATTTTTGAGGCGGTCCGGGATGCTTGGCCTGCTTCCAAGGCGCTGGGCATCCGCATTTCGGGGACCGACTGGGTCGATGGCGGCTGGACTCCCGATGAGAGCGTGGCATTCGCGCTGGAACTTCGAAATCGCGGCTGCGATTGGATTGATGCCTCTTCTGGTGGCGTTTCTCCGCAGCAAAAAATCCCCCTCGGGCCCGGCTATCAGGTGCACCTCTCAGAAAAAATAAAATCTGAAACCGGAATGACGACGATGTCGGTCGGACTGATTACCGATCCACGACAAGCCGAGGAAATCATCGCCTGCGGTAAAGCGGATATGGTCGCGCTTGCGAGAGGCATCCTCTATGACCCTCGCTGGGCGTGGCATGCCGCGGCCGAACTTGGCGCTACCGTGTCATACCCGCAACAGTATTCGCGATGCGCACCACGTGAACACCAGAGAATTTTTGAAAATCTCGTTGTTGCACAACGCTGACGATGCCTCACACAACCTAGAGTTTTCGAGACGTCGCAAAAAAGAAGGGCCGCTTTCGCGGCCCTTCTTTTGCATTAGGACAGCAATACAGATCAGACGCTAGCCGCAGGCTGCTCCTCAGTTCCAGCTTCCTCGCTAACCTGCTCCTCAACCACCGGTGCCGGCGCATTTTTGCGCGCAGTGTGATACGCCAAGCCGGTTCCTGCCGGAATAAGGCGTCCGACAATCACGTTTTCCTTCAAGCCGCGCAGGTCGTCCTTCTTCCCCATGATGGCGGCTTCGGTAAGGACACGCGTGGTTTCCTGGAACGACGCAGCCGAGATAAACGAATCAGTCGACAGCGAAGCCTTGGTAATACCCAGCAGCATATGGTTGTAGGTCGCCGGTTTTTTGCCGGCCGCCTCGATGCGCTCGTTCTCAGCGAAGAGTTCTGCGCGCTCCACCTGCTCGCCCGGAATGAAACGGGTCTCACCGGAGTCTTCGACTTGCACCCGGCGCAGCATCTGACGAACGATCACCTCGATATGCTTGTCATTGATGCGCACACCCTGGAGCCGGTACACATCCTGCACCTCGTCGGTGATGTAACGCGCCAGCGCCGGAACGCCCTGAAGACGCAGGATGTCGTGCGGATCGACCGGACCGTCAACGATGACCTCGCCCTTATTCACGATCTGGCCGTCGTGGGCCATGACATGCTTTTCCTTGGGGATGAGGTACTCGTTCGCAACGCCGTCGAGGTCGGTAATGACCAAGCGTTGCTTGCCCTTGGTGTCCTTGCCGAACGAAACAGCGCCGGTGACTTCTGCCAACACGCCGGCGTCTTTCGGGGAACGTGCCTCGAACAACTCAGCCACGCGCGGCAGACCACCGGTGATATCCCGGGTCTTTGAAGTTTCCTGCGGAATACGCGCAAGCACTTCACCCACACCCACCTTCTGGCCATCCTTGACGGTTATAACCGACCCCACCTGAAAGGTGATGTTTACAGAATGGTCGGTCCCGGCAATCTTGATTTCCTGACCCTCTTCGTTCATCAGCTTAACCTGCGGACGCACGCCTTTGGAGGTGCTGCCGCGCTGTTTCGGATCGATAACAACCAAGGTGGACAAACCGGTGATTTCATCGGTCTGCTTCATCACGGTGACATTTTCAATAACGTTTTCTAGCTTCACGACACCACCATACTCGGTGATGATCGGTCGGGTATGCGGATCCCACGTTGCAATCAGCATGCCGGCCTTAATAGCCTTGCCATCCTCTACATGCAAGGTGGCACCGTAAGGCACCTTGTGGCGCTCACGCTCGCGTCCGCCCTCTTCGGTGATCAACACCTCGCCGGTCCGCGAAATCACCACCTTCTCGCCCTTTCCACTGGTGACGTAGCGAACTTGTGCGGAAAAGTGCGCGATACCAGTCGACTTGGATTCGACTTGGCTTGCCACAGCTGTGCGCGATGCCGCACCGCCGATGTGGAACGTGCGCATGGTCAACTGCGTACCAGGCTCGCCGATTGACTGCGCGGCAATCACACCGACCGCCTCGCCGACATTTACCAGGCTACCGCGCCCAAGATCGCGGCCGTAGCACTGCGCGCAAAGACCCTTGCGGGTGTCGCAGGTCAGCGGAGTGCGCACCTTCACTTCGTCGATACCGAGTTGTTCGATGTGCTCTACTTCATCTTCCGACAGCAGGGTACCCACCGAGTAAAGCACATCCTGTGTTTCGGGATGGATGAGCTCGGCAGTGGTGACACGGCCCAGGATGCGCTCGCGCAAAGCTTCAACCACTTCCCCGCCCTCGACAAGAGCCTTCATCGCAACGCCGTTCGACGTACCGCAATCGTTCTCGATCACGACCAGATCCTGCGTCACATCCACCAGGCGGCGCGTCAGATAGCCGGAGTTCGCGGTCTTCAACGCGGTGTCGGCAAGGCCCTTGCGAGCGCCGTGCGTGGAAATGAAGTACTGCAGAACGTTGAGGCCTTCGCGAAAATTCGCGGTGATCGGCGTTTCGATGATCGAGCCGTCCGGCTTGGCCATCAGGCCGCGCATGCCGGCCAGTTGTCGTATCTGGGCAGCTGAACCGCGGGCACCGGAATCGGCCATCATGTAAATGGAGTTGAACGACTCCTGCTTGACGGTCTTGCCCTTGCTGTCGAGGACATTTTCCGTCGAAAGCTGATCCATCATCGCCTTGCCAACCTGGTCACCGGCACGCCCCCAGATATCGACCACCTTGTTGTAACGCTCACCGACCG
>CAITSH010000356.1 GCA_903895005.1 uncultured Pseudomonadota bacterium | reverse complement strand
GTCAAGCACGCCAACCCGACGCGCGACTTCAACAACATCGTGCTGCGCATGAAGGCGCTCAATCCGGACATCGTCATTCCGGCCAACTACTTCAATGAATACGCCCTGCTGGTGCGCACCATGAAGCAGCAGAACGTGCAGCCCAAGGCCATTTATTCGGTGCTGGGCGGCGCAGCCTCGAGCTTCAAGTTCGTCAAGGAATTTCCGGATGCGGCCAACGGCGTGATCGACTGCAACCACTGGTACAACCCCAAGGACAAGCGCGCCCTCGCCCTGAAAAAGAAAGTCGAGGCAATGGGCGAGTTCTACACCTACGAGGTGTTCCTCAACTACCAGGCCGTTTACCTGCTGGCCGATGCCATCGAACGCGCAAAATCGCGCGACCGCGGTGCCATCGTCGACGCACTCGCCAGCTCGACCTGGGACAAGCATTTCATGCCCTACGGGCCGACCAAGTTCGTCAACGGCCAGAACCAGGGCGCGCAGCCGCTGATGACGCAGGTGCTCAAAAACGACATCAAAGTGATCCTGCCCAACACCTACGCCGAAGCCGAGCCGGTGTTCCCCTGGAAAGCCTGAACCCCTTCCCCGTCCGCACAAGCGGACGGGGAAGCGTGTTGGCCTGAGCCGGTCCCGCGCCCCCAACCCGCGCGCGAAAAGCGCCCGCATCCCTGAATGCTTGAATTCTCCATCCTGTTCCCGTCAGTCCTGAACGGCCTGACCACCGGCGCGGTCTATGCATTGATCGCGCTCGGGCTGACCCTGATTTACGGGGTATTGCACATCATCAATTTCGCCCACGGGGCGGCGCTGATGGTGGCGCTCTATGGCGTGTATTTCCTGCACCAGCGGGCAGGCATCGATCCCTATGCGGCACTGCCCATCATGGTGCCGGCGATGTTCGCCTTCGGCTATGCACTGCAACGGTTCGTGATTGGTCGCGCCAGCCACGGCAAGGACGAAAACATCCTGCTTGTCACGCTGGGCATATCGATCATCCTGGAAAACCTCGCGCTGTATGCCTTCAAATCCGACACCCGCAACATCGACACGTCCTACACGCTGTCGACGGTTGATATCGCCGGTGCGCTGATTTCCGTGCCCAAACTGGTGGCCTTTGGCGGTGCGCTGGCTGCGGCTGCAATCCTGTTGCTGCTGATCGGCAAGACCGACCTTGGCCGTGCGATCCGCGCCTGCGCCAAAGAACGCCAGGGCGCGCGCCTCGTGGGCATCGACGTGGACCATGTGTTCGCCATGAGTTTCGGCATCGGTCTCGCCTGTCTCGGCGCGGCGGCGTGCTTTTTACTGCCGGCTTACTACGTCAACCCGACCGTGGGTAGCGGCTTTGTGTTGATCGCTTTCACCATCGTGGTACTGGGCGGCATGGGCAGCTTCGCCGGCGCGCTGCTTGGCGGCCTGCTCATCGGCGTGGTCGAATCGGTTGGCGGGCTGTGGCTGGGCGAGAGCCTGGGACAGATCGGCATTTTCCTGATTTTCATCGCCGTGCTGCTGTTCCGTCCGCAAGGCTTGTTCGGCGCAAAAGCATGAAGAACACGAGCAGCGCCAAAGAACTCGCTGGCATCCTCGCGTTTTGCGCGCTGGTCGCGCTCGCCCCGCTCTTTATCAGCTCGGGGGCGACGCTCAACCTCGTGATCATGACCCTCTACGCCGCCCTGCTAGGCCAGGCGTGGAACATCCTGGGCGGATTCGGCGGCCAGTTCTCTTTCGGCCACGCGGTGTTTTTCGGCAGCGGCGCCTATGCCATGGCGGTGCTGCAGGTAAAGTTTGGCTGGAACGCCTGGGCTGCGCTAGCCGCTGCGCTTGCACTGGGTGCGGCCGTGGGCGCCTTTATCGGCGCGCTTTCGTTTCGCTACGGCCTCAAGGGATCGTACTTTGCGCTCGTCACGCTTGCATTTGCAGAGGTCTTTCGCATCCTCGCCAACACCTTCAGCTTCACCGGCGCAGGGGTGGGGCTGATGGTGCCGCTCAAAGAATCGGTCGCAGACCTGCAGTTTGCCAGCAAGACCGGGTATCTCTACCTTGTGCTCGCGTTTGTGTTTTTGGGCCTCATTATCACCTGGTGGCTCAAGCGCTCGCGCTACGGTGCATGGCTGCAGGCGGTGCGCGACAACGAGGACTCGGCGGCAGCCCTGGGCGTCAATGTGTTTCGCGTCAAGCTCGGGGCGATCATGATCTCAGGCGCGCTGATGGCTGCGGGCGGCGCGTTCTACGTGCAGTTTTTTCACTACATCGACCCGCACCTCGCTTATGGACCGGCGGTGTCGGTCGAGGCGCTGCTCGGCCCCATCATCGGCGGCATGGGTACCCTGTGGGGGCCGCTGCTCGGCGCGGCACTGCTGCACTTGCTCGGTCAGACCACCAGCGCGCTGATGGGGGATATTCCCGGCATCAACCTGATCGCCTATGGCGTGGTGCTTATCCTGATGGTGACCTTCCTGCCACAGGGACTCATCGGCCTGTTCCACCGGAAAATCCGCAGCAAGCGCCGAGGGGCGGGCGATGCTTGAGGTGCGCGGACTCTCCATCAGCTTCGGCGGCCTGCGTGCCGTGAGCGAGGTCAGCCTCAGCGTGCGCAAGGGCGCCATCGTGGGGCTCATCGGCCCCAATGGCGCCGGTAAATCGACCCTGTTCGGCCTGGTATCCGGCTTTCTTAAACCGGACAGCGGCAGCGTGCGCTTCCTCGGACAGGACCTCACCGGCATGGCCCCGCACACCATTTGCCGTCTTGGCATGGCGCGCACCTTCCAGATCGTGCAGCCCTTTGGCGCACAAACTGTGCGCGAGAACATCGCAGTCGGGGCGCACCTGCACCGCGCCTCCAGAAGCGATGCGCTCGCGCACGCCGAAAAAATCGCGACGCAGGTTGGACTCGCCAGCCAGCTCGACAAACTGGCGTTCAATCTCACTGTCGCCGGACGCAAACGCCTGGAGCTGGCGCGCGCCCTCGCCACCGGTCCGCAACTTTTGTTGCTGGACGAAGTGCTGGCCGGCCTCAATCCGCAGGAAATTACCGAGGTGATTCCAGTCATCCTGGCTATTCGCGACGCCGGAGTCACCGTTCTGATGATCGAGCACGTCATGCAGGCGGTGATGAGCCTCGCTGAATCGGTGTATGTGCTCAGCAACGGCCAGCTGATCGCCGAAGGCACGCCCGCGCAAATCACCGGCAATCCAAAAGTAATCGAAGCCTATCTCGGACACGGCACCGCGGCGCGCCTGCGCAAGGCGGCGGAGACCGGTCATGCTTGAAGTCCGTGATTTGCGCTCTGGTTACGGTGCCGTCGAAATCCTGCGCGGCGTGAGCCTCAACATCCGCGCCGGGGAAATCGTCGCGGTGCTTGGCTCGAACGGTGCGGGAAAATCGACCTTCAACAATACGGTCTGCGGGCTGATCAAGGCCTTCGCCGGTTCGGTGCATTTCGACGGGGCCGATATCACCGATGCCGGCACGGCAAACATTGTGTCCGCCGGACTGATCCAGGTGCCCGAAGGCCGCCGGGTATTCCCCAACCTCACGGTGCTCGAGAACATCGAGCTTGGCAGTTATCGCCGCGGGCGCGCCAATCGCGCGAAAAACATCGAGCGCGTGTTCGGTATATTCCCGCGCCTGAAGGATCGCATCGCCCAGCGCGCCGGCACCCTCTCGGGTGGAGAACAGCAGATGCTGGCCATTGGCCGCGGCATGATGGCGGAGCCCAAGCTGCTGATACTGGACGAACCCTCGCTGGGCCTGTCGCCGCTGCTCGTTGAGGAAATGTTCGCGCTGATCAAACGCCTGAATGAAGACGGGCTCGCCATCCTACTGGTCGAGCAAAACGTCGGCCAATCCCTTGAGATCGCAGGGCGCGCCTATGTGCTGGAGAACGGCGCCATTGCCTTCGAGGGTACACCCGACGCGCTGCTCGCCAACGACGGGCTCAAACGCGCTTACCTCGGCCTATGAGCACCGTCGCACGTAACATTCTCGCCGCGGCACTGCTGTTCTGGGCGTGCGTCGCGTCGGCCCAGACCTTCCCTTCAAAACCAATACGCCTCTTGGTTGGCGCGCCGTCCGGTGGCACCACCGACACCCTCGCGCGCTCCATCGCCAGCGAAATGATGCGCAGCCTGGGGCAGCCCGTTGTGGTCGAGAACCGCGCCGGTGCCGGCGGCAATATCGCCGCGGACACGGTCGCAAAGTCACCGGCGGACGGCTACACCCTACTGGTCAGCTTTACCAGCCACACCATCAACGCCTCGCTCTATCCCTCATTACCCTACGACCCGCTGGCCGATTTCACGCCGATCAGCATGATCGCCACCGTGCCGAGCCTGCTCGTCGGCCATCCGTCCGTTCCCGCAGGCGACCTCAAATCGCTTATCGCGCTGGCCAAGGCGAGGCCGGGCAAGCTCAATTTCGCCATCGGTGCGCTCGGCTCGTCCTTGCACATGGCGAGCGATCTCTTAAAAATGCAGGCCGGCGTTTTCATCGTCAACATTCCCTATCGCGGCACCGCCCCGGCGCTGACCGATGTCCTTGCCGGACAGGTTGAATTGATGTTCATCAGCACGGTTACCGGCATGCAACAGGTCAAGGCGGGGAAATTGCGCGCCTATGGCGTGACAAGCGCGAAACGCCTGCCCGCCTTTCCCGACATCCCGGCCATCAGCGAAGTCGTTCCTGGATTTGAATCCAACGCCTGGTTCGGTGTCTTCGGCCCGGCCAGACTGCCCGCCGAGGTCACCCGCGTACTGAACGATGCCGTGGCGAAGGCGGTACATTCTCCCGAGCTCAAAAAGCGCCTTGAACTCGAGGGCGCGCTGCCGGTGGGCAATTCCCCGGCCGAATTTTCCGCGTTCGTTCGCGAAGACCTGCGACGCTGGGTGCCGGTCGTAAAATACTCGGGCGCAAAGCCGGAATGAAGTAATTGTCTTGCGCGCGCCTCAAGCCAGGCTTTTGGATTTATCGTTGACCTTATAGTAATGGTGAATAGCAGAAAAAAATGACACAAACGCTCGCACAAAAGCTCATCGCGCGCGCATCGGGGCAGGCTTCGGTCACGCCGGGCGAGATCGTTACCTGCAAGGTGGATCTGGCGATGATGCATGACTCGGGCGGCCCGCGCCGGGTCAAGCCCATGCTGGCGCAACTGGGCGCCAAGGTATGGGATCCGGACAAGGTGGTGCTCATCACCGACCATTACCTTCCCGCCAATGACGAGGACAGCCGCAAGATCATCCGCATCGCGCGCGACTGGGCTGGCGAGGCCGGCGTGAAAAACTTCCATGATGGCGAAGGCATCTGCCACGTTGTGCTGCCGGAAAAAGGTCACCTCCGTCCGGGCATGTTTGCGGTCGGCGGCGACAGCCATTCTCCGACGGGCGGCGCCTTTGGCACCTACATGTTCGGCATTGGCGCGACCGAAATGCTCGGCGTATTGGTGACCGGTGAAATCTGGCTGCGCGTGCCGCACACCATTCTGATTGAGTGGACCGGGCGGCTGGCGAAAAGCGTCTCGGCCAAGGACATGATGCTCTTCCTGTGCGGGCGCTTCGGCATGGAGGGCGGGCAATACCAGGCGGTGGAGTACACCGGCAGCGCCATTGCGGCCCTGTCGATGCAAGAGCGCATGACCATGGCCAACATGACAGCAGAATTCGGCGGCCAGGCCGGACTGATCGCACCCGACGCTGTGACGCGCTCGTGGCTGGAAGCCGTGGGCGTCCGCGACATCGACTGCGATACCTGGCAGGGCGACAAGAACGCATCCGTGTTCGCCCGCCACAGCTTCGACGCATCGACGCTGGCGCCGCAGGTCGCCGCACCGCACAGTCCGGCCAAATCCGAGTCGGTCGGTGCATTCGCGGACATCGCCATCAACATGGCCTATATCGGCGCCTGCACCGGCGCGAAGCTCGATGACTTGCGCATGGCAGCTGCAGTCCTGCGCGGACGCCGCGCCGCACCGGGGGTGCGCCTGATGGTGGCACCCGCATCGGCCAAGGACCAGAGAATCGCCCAGGAAGAAGGCACACTGGGCGCACTGATCGACGCCGGCGCCGAACTTCTGCCCAATGCCTGCAACGCCTGCGCCGGCTATGGAAACTACCTGCTCGATGAACACGCCGTCACCATCAGCACCACCGCGCGCAATTTCAAGGGCCGCATGGGCTCGACCGCCGCACAGATCTATCTTGGCTCGCCTTACACGGTCGCCGCATCGGCCGTCACCGGCAAAATCAGCGACCCGCGGGAGTTCCTGTCATGAGCGCAAAAGCCTGGGTGTTCGGCGACAACCTCGACACCGACATGCTGGCGCCGGGCATTTACATGAAATTCGGCATAGACGAAATCGCCAAGCACTGTCTGGAGGCGGTCGAACCGCGCTTTGCACGCGAAGTGAAAGCAGGCGACATCGTGGTTGGCGGGAAGAATTTTGGCATGGGCTCATCGCGCGAGCAGGCGGCCGGCGCCCTGCGCCACCTCGGTGTAGCTGCCGTCATAGCGCCGTCCTATGCGGGGCTCTTTTACCGCAACGCCTTTAATCTGGGGCTGCCGCTGCTGGTTTGCGCGGACGCGGGCAGCATTCGCGCCGATGATCAACTGCGCGTTGATCCGGAAGCCGGCAGCATAACCAACCTCACGCAAAACACGACGCTTCGCTGCGAAACCATTCCGCCGCACTTGATGGCAATGGTGCGCGATGGCGGGCTGCTGGGACATCTGGAAAAGCGACTCGCCAAAACCAAACAGGCAAAGGATCCGGCCCCGTGACACCCCAAACACCAAGGACGCTCAGGCAACGGCTCGCCGAACCCGGCCTGGTACTCGCCCCCGGCGTCTACGACGCTTTTTCCGCATTACTCGTTGAGCAGGCCGGATTTGAAACGGCCTACCTCTCGGGCGCAAGCATCGCCTACACCCGGCTCGGCCGGCCGGACATCGGGCTGGTCAGCGTGAGCGAGGTGGCCAACGTTATCGAAAATATTCGCGAGCGTGTCGCACTGCCACTGATCGTCGATGCCGATACCGGCTTTGGCAATGCGCTGAATGTCGTTCGCACTGTAAAGACCTTTGAACGTGCCGGCGCAAGCGCACTGCAACTCGAGGACCAGACCCTGCCCAAGCGTTGTGGCCACCTCGAGGGCAAGAGCCTCGTATCAACCGGCGAAATGACCGGCAAAATCCGTGCTGCGCTCGACGCACGTGCCAGCAGCGATACACTGATTATCGCCCGCACCGATGCCGTTGCTGTCGAAGGGCTGGAACCGGCGCTTGAACGGGCCGAGCATTACCTTGAGGCCGGCGCCGATGTGCTGTTTATCGAAGCGCTTCGCGACGTCGTGCAAATGAAACAGGCCCTTGGCCGTTTCGCCAGCCGCGTACCGCTGCTTGCCAACATGGTGGAGGGGGGCAAGACCCCGATCCTCGCCGCCGCAGAACTGGAAAGTCTGGGTTATCGCATCGCCATATTCCCCGGCGGCACGGTACGCGCCCTCGCGCATAGTCTCAAGGACTACTTTGCCAGCCTCAAAGCCAGCGGCACCACCACCCCCTACCGCGACCGCATGCTCGACTTTGACGAATTGAACAAGACCATCGGCACACCGGACATGCTGGCGCTGGGCAAACGCTATGAATGACGGATTCCTCCAGGCCACCCAGCCGCGGGTCGGTATCATCACCCCGCCCGCGAACCCGACGGTCGAGCCGGAGCTGCACGCGCTGTTACCCGAGCGGGTGGCGATGTACACGACGCGCCTCCCGGTCCTGCCCGGCGATTTGCAGCAGCGCAACGCGGCCTATGCCGCGCACTATGAATCCACCATCGCCAGCTTCGGGGCGCTCAGGCTCGATGCCATATACCTTGGCTCCACCGGTGCGACCTATCCCATGGGGCCGGCGGGGGATCGCGCGCTCGGCGACATACTCACCGCCGCTGCGGGCAAGCCGGTATGGACCGCCAGCCGTGCAATCCTGGAATCGCTGGGCGCGCTCGGCTGCGACAAGATGTGTCTCATCTCGCCCTACCCGGACTGGCTGACCGACCTCGCTGTCGCGTTTTGGGAAGCAGCGGGGCTGCGCGTCGAACAAGTCGTAAAACTCGGGGAGATATTCCGCGCCTACGAGCTCGAAACAGCGGAGGTCCTGGAGGGACTGCAACGCGCGAAGCCCTCAACCGGCAGCGCCGTGTTGCTCTCGGGCACTGGCATGCTGACGCTGCCGGCGATTCTTGCCAAGCGCGCGCGCTTTGGCGTGCCTGTCCTGTCGTCCAATCTTTGCGGCGCCTGGCAATTGCTGCGCTCGCTCGGTCTCCCCGCTTCGGACACGATGGCCGCCGCCGCACCCGCACTCGCCGCAACCCTTCCCAAAGCGAAACCATGAACACGGCAAGCTCCGGAGCAGAACAGTCGTCCGAGCACCTTGAGCGCTTGCGGGCGCTAGTCAGCGGCTATTGCGAATCCGATACGTTCTTTGACACACGCCCGGACGAGGTCGAACTCAAGGCGCGGCTGATGCTGCTCGATACGCTCGGCTGCATGCTCGCAGCGCGCAGTTCGCCGGAGGTGAGCGCGTTTGAAACCGAATTCAGCAGCCTGGAGTCGGGACTGTTCACATTCCCCGGCGGACGCAGGCTCTCGACCATGGGTGCTACGGCTGTCGGCGCTATGGCGGCCACTTGGGACGAAGCCTGCGAAGGCCTCGCCATCGCGCACGGTCGCCCCGGCGTGCCGGTCATTGCCGCACTGCTGCCCCAGGCCATTGCACGCGATGCAAGCCTGGGCCTCGTACTGGACAGCCTGATCGCCGGCTACGAAGTCGGCGCGCGCTGCGGCGCCTGGTTACGCGTCAGGCCGGGCATGCATGTCGATGGCAACTGGCCTGCGCTTGGCGTCGCCGCCGGGATGGCGCGCCTGCTGGCGCTGCCCGAGGGCATGACCATGACGGCCATCAACACCGCAGCCTGCCAGCTTGGCACCAGCCTTTATCTCCCGGTCCGAGCCGGCGCCAACGCGCGCAATACTTACCTCGCGCACAGTGCCTGGCTGGGGCAATTGGCGGCGTTCAGCGCCGGTAGCGGCGTTACCGCGCCGGAGGACGCGCTGCCGCACTACGCCGCCGGATTTGCCGCGGCGGACGAAACCACCCTCATCGAACCGGACCGCCACCTGATACTGGAGTCCTACCTCAAGCCCCATGCCGCGGTCCGCCACGTGCACTACGGCACCGAAGCCGCGCTGATCATCCGCGGCGAGCTCGAGGGTAAGACCGCGGATATCAGCGCGATACGCCTGCTGGTCTATGAGGAGGCGCGCACCTACTGCGGCAACACCAACCCGCAAACCCCGATACAGGCGCAATTCAGCCTGTCGTTTGGCGCAGCCGCGGGGCTGCGATACAACGGCATCGACCCGGGCATTTACCGCAAGGATCGCTTTGAAGATGCGGAACTGCGACGCCTGGAACAGCTGGTGCAGGTGGAAACCGATCCGGTCCTGGGCAACGCGGGAAGGCGGGGCGCCAAACTGGTCGTGCAATCGGGCAAGGACAAGCACGAGGCACGCGTGACCACCATCAAGGGCGATCCAAACCTGCCGCTAAGCCAGGAAGAGGTTGCGGCAAAATTCATGCGTTACGCCGGGACGAGCGTTCCGGCCGGGCAGGCGTTTGGTTTTGCCTCGGCGCTGGTCAGTTGCGAAAGGGACACGCCCTTTCGGGCGCTGTGGGACCTGCTGTTCCAGTAACCGCAGCGCGGAGAAAAATACCGGCATAAGCTGGAAAAGCCCGTCTGGCGCGGCTTTCCAGCTATATGCCCCCGCTACGGCGTTTGTTCCGCCTGGCGCAGTCCTGTAATCATCGAGGTCTTCAACAGATGGGTGTGCAGGCGCGCACGGTCCGCGATGATTGCCTTGAGTCCAGAAAGTATTTCACTGCGTCGCTTGGTGTCGCGCTCGCGCATGCGCGCCCGATTGGCGTCGGCCTGGGCGATGATCTGATCAAGCGCGGCAGGGCGGCGCTGGCGCTCATAGCGGTCGAGCAGACCCTCGTCATCACCGCGCCAAACGCGCGTGATCTTGTCTGCAAGATTGAACGCATCGTGCACACCGCCGTTCATGCCCATGCCACCCGACGGACTGTTGAGGTGGGCCGCATCACCGGCGAGAAACACCCGGCCCTCGCGGTAGCGTGCGGCGATGCGCTGATGCACGCGATAGGGCCGGCGCTCCAGAACCTCGTAGGGCTGGCTGCGCGGCACGATGGCCTGCAACGCCGCCTCGATTGCGGGCGACTCAAGCGATTCCTCCACCGGCCTGTCTTCGGGTGGGTAGATGCTGACACGCCACAGGTCCGAGAGGCGTAACAGGCTGAAGTTAGCGGCGCCCTCGCGCCAGCAGTAACTGACATTCGAAAGCCCGGGCAGGTGCTCGTGAAAGGCGAAGCGCGTCGTGGCAAGAATCGTCGTTTCGGGGTAAGTCTCGCCCTCGAAGGCAATGCCCAGCGCCTGGCGCACCGCACTGCGCGCGCCGTCCGCGCCAATGAGATAGCGACCGCGCACACGCTCGGTCGCCCCGTCACGCTCAATGGTGACGCTGACGCCATCGCCATCCTGCTGCACACCACTGACGCGGGCGTTGAAATGCAGGCTGGCAAGGGGATGCTTTTGCAGGCGCCGGAGCAGGGCACGCGACAGCTTCCACTGCTCGCACTGCAAGCGGTAGGGATGCGCGGTGTCGCCGGAGAGAACGGAGAGGTCGAACTCAGCCTTGTCGCCAGACGGGTGCATGCGCACCTGCCAGGTCGGGCAGATCAAGCCGTCGGCAATGAGTTCGGCGGTGATGCCCATGGGCTCGAGCATGTCCAGCGTGGGCGGATGAAAGGTCGAGGCACGCAAGTCTTCGACAATGTCGCCCTCGGCCTCAAATAACTGCACCGAAATGCCGGCCTCGGCAAGGCAAAGTGCGGCCGTCAGCCCGACCGGGCCACCGCCCGCGATAAGGACGCAAGCTTCTGGTTTTGAATTGGTGTTGGTAGCGGCTGACATGGTTGATCGTATTTTTTTCTTGGCAATTTCTTGGCTTTAACGCGCAATGAATTTAGTATAAGGCAACAGGATTGTTCCTCGCGCGTAACGCGTAAATCACCTTCCGGCTCGATCCACCTTGCATAGACGAAACTTCCTGAAATCGGGCACGGCCGGTCTTGCTGCCGCGGCTCTTGGCGCGATCGAAGGCCTCGCGCCCTCAATCGCATCCGGACAATCCGTCTGGCCCGCCAAACCAGTCAGGCTGGTGGTGCCGTTCGCCCCGAGCGGCGGCGGCGATGTGATTGCACGCCTCATTGCCCCGCGCCTTTCCGATGCGCTGCGCCAGCCGGTACTCATAGAGAACAAGCCGGGCGCCTCAGGCACGATAGGCGCAAGCTTCGTCGCCAAAGCCGCACCGGACGGTTACACGCTGCTGCTTTCCAACAATGCCTCGATCGCAACGGGGCCGCTGGTCTACACCAAAATTGATTTCAAGCCGCGCGCTGATTTTGAGCACGTGGTGATGATCAGTTCCTTTGCCAACGGCTTTCTGGTCAACGCCAACCACCCCGCAAAGACGTTGCAGGAGTTCATCGCCTTGGCGAGGTCAAAGCCCGGCGCAATGACATTTGCCTCGGCCGCAGTGGGCTCTGCCGGGCACCTCACCGGAGAGATGATGAAGCAGCGCGCCGGCATCGACATGCAACACGTACCCTACAAGGGAACGGGGCCGGCGATCACCGATCTCATGGCCGGGCAGATCGACGCCATATTCGACGGCCTCCCCGCATCCACGCCGTACGTGAAATCGGGCAAGCTGCGCCTGTTGGCGATCTCCGCTGCGCAACGCCTGCCGAACTTTCCCGATGTGCCGACAATCAACGAAATCGTTGCGGGTGTCACGGGCTCAGCCTGGTTCGGCCTGTCGGCGCCGGCGAGGACGCCGCGTGACGTGCTTGAGCGCATTGAATCCGAAGTGCAGAAAATCGTCGCGCTCGCAGAAGTGCAGGCGCGATTTTCCGATCTCGGCATGACGCTCTCGGGCCGCGGTCGCGCCGACTATTCCGAATTTATCGCGCAGGACATTCAGCGCTGGGCGCCGGTGGTCAAGGCAGCCGGCGTGAGTGCAGAAGGTTAGACTCACGCTGCCAGACATACGCTAGACGCATCAAGAACGATTCAAGCATAGACCAAGGAAAAACCATGACCCCCTCCCTCGATACGCTCGTAAAAAATGTGCGCGTTGTACGGCCGAACAAGAACTCGGTCGATCTTCTGGACATCGGCATCAAGGACGGCAAGTTTGCCCGCCTCGCCCCTGAAATCCGCGCCGAAGAGGCGAAAGAGGTCATCGACGGCAAAAACCTGCTGGGCTTTCCCGGTTGCGTCGATGCGCACATGCACATCGGCATCTACCAGCCGCTGGCGCAGGATGCCGTCGCCGAAAGCAAGGCCGCGGCCATGGGCGGGGTCACCTCCAGCCTCAATTACTTTCGTACCGGGCAGTACTACCTCAACAAGGGCGGCCCTTACAGCAAGTTCATGCCCGAGGTGCTCAAGCTCTCCGAGGGAAATTTCTGGGTTGACTACGGTTACCACCTTGCCCCCATTGAGTCGGCGCACATCGACGAGATGGATTCGCTGCTGACCGACTGGGGCGTGCCGTCGTTCAAGATTTTCATGTTCTACGGCGGCTATGGCCTGCACGGCCAGTCGGACAAGCAGAACGAGTTCCTGATGATAGGCAAGGACGAGCGCTATGACGTGGCGCACTTCGAGTTCATCATGCGCTCGGCCTTTCGCATGACACAGGCCCACCCTGATCTGGCCGAGTACATCAGCGTCAGCCTGCACTGCGAATTCGCCGACATCCTCAACGCCTATACGAAGATCGTCGAGCGCGACAGCAAACTCGACGGACTCGCCGCATACAGCGCCGCCCGCCCGCCGCACTCCGAGGGACTGGCGATCTGGATCGCGTCCTACCTGGCGAACGAGACGGAGTGCCCCAACATCAACCTGTTGCACCTGTCGTCCAAAAAAGCCATCGACGCTGCGATGATGATGCAGACCGTATTTCCGCATATCAATTTCAGGCGTGAAGTCACGGTCGGGCATTTGATGCTCGACGTCGATTGCGAGTGCGCTGTGCAGGCAAAGGTCAACCCACCCATCCGCCCGCGTCCGGACGTGGAAGCCCTGTGGGAAGCCGTACTCAATCGCAATGTCGATTGGATTGTCAGCGACCACGCCTGCTGCTCGGCCGAGCAGAAATGGTCGGCCAAGTTTCCGAAAAATATCTGGCTGGCTAAGTCCGGCTTCGGCGGGACCGAGTACCTGTTGCCCTCCATCGTCAGCGAAGGCTCCAAGCGCGGCATGTCCTACAACCACATGGCCGAATTGCTGTCCTGGAACCCGGCCAAGCGCTACGGCCTGCTTAACAAGGGCGACATCGCGGTGGGCTATGACGCCGACCTTGTCCTCGTTGACCCGCACGAGAGCTTTACCGTGCGCGCGGCCGATTCGCTGTCCAAGCAGGGTTACACGCCGTTTGAGGGGATTGAAATCGGCGCCAGCGTCAAAACCACCATGCTGCGCGGCCAAACCGTGTTCGACGCGGGCAACATCGTCGGCCCAGCCCGCGGACAGTACCTGCGCCGCCCCCTGATGCGATAACGCGCAAGGGTAAGGGTCGTGTCGGTCATTGTCGATCAGGCAGGACACTTTGAGGCAAACGTACCGGTCGCGATCATCGGTGCCGGTGCCGCGGGACTGGTCGCCGCGCTGACGCTGCGGGATGCCGGGGTGGATTGCGTGGTGCTGGAACGCGACGCGCTTCCCAGCGGTTCAACAGCCCTCTCCTCCGGATTCATCCCCGCCTGCGGGACACGCTGGCAACACGCCGCCGGGATCGCCGATTCGATTAAGTCCATGAGCGCGGATATCCAGGCAAAGAATCACCACGGCGCCGACCATGGCATGGTTCGGGCTGTGTGCGCCGTATCCGGGCCGACACTAGAATGGCTCGCCGACGCGCACGACATTCCCTTTGAATTGCTGCAAGGGTTTCTGTATCCCGGCCACGGTGTTGCAAGAATGCATGCGGTACCCGAAAAGACCGGGTCGGGGCTGATGGGCAGACTGCTCGAAGCGGCGCGGCGCGCGGACATCGATTTGCTTTGCAATGCCCCGGTCAGAGATTTATTTGCAACAGCAAACGGGCGTATCACCGGGGCACGCATCATCCGCCCCGATGGCAGCACTGAAGACATCGGCTGTGATGCGCTGATCCTCGCCTGCAACGGCTTTGGCGGCAATCGCGAAATGGTCCGCCGCTACCTGCCTGACATTGCCCAAGCCGAATATGCCGGACACGCAGGCAACCAAGGGGATGCCGTTCGCTGGGGCGAGGCGCTGGGTGCCCGACTCGCGGATATGGGCGCATACCAGGGGCACGGTTCGTTCGCGACGCCGCACGGTGCGCTGATCACCTGGGCGCTGATCATGGAGGGGGGCGTACAGGTCAACGCAATGGGTGAACGTTTCTGGAATGAACATGAGGGCTATTCTGAAGCCGCCGTTCAGGTGCTCGCCCAACCCGGTCGGTTTGCGTGGGTTGTTTTTGATCAACGCTTGCATGCCCTGGGCCTGAGCTTCCCCGACTACCTCCAAGCAGAGGCGGCCGGGGCGGTGAAATGCGCCGATTCGATCCGCAGCCTCGCCACGCAAATTGATGTGCCGGTGAGTACCCTCGAAAGGACCTTGACCGATGTCAACACCCTCTGTGAGCGGAGCCTTACAGACGAGTATGCGCGGTCGTTTCGGCTTGAGCAGGCGCTCACACCACCGTACTTTGCAATCAAGGTCACCGGTGCTTTGTTTCATACGCAGGGTGGGCTGGAGATCAATCCAGAATGCCGCGTACTGCTGGCGTCAGGAGCACCCTTGCCCAATTTGTTTGCCGCCGGCGGTGCTGCCAGAGGCGTTTCCGGAAACGCGGTCTGGGGTTACTTGTCGGGAAACGGTTTGCTCACCGCGGTCGCACAAGGCCGCCTCGCCGGACAACATGCCGCGCGGCTTGTTGAGTGCGCGAGCAAGGCGCCCCAATCCGATTGAATCCACATTGACATTCATCGACCGCTGATTCATATTAATGACCGATCGGTCATTAACCTCAACAAGCCTCCCATTCCGCCTTGGCCACCACCCAAAAAATTGAACCCCGCTGGGAACGGCGCAAGGAATCGCGCCCAAGCGAACTCGTCGACGCCGCCCTCGAACTCTTTGTCGAGCGCGGCTATGCGGCAACACGCCTGGAAGAGGTGGCATCCCGCGCCGGGGTCTCCAAGGGCACGCTATACCTCTACTTTGAAAACAAGGAAGACCTGTTCAAGGCAGTCGTTCGGGGTGGCATTGTTCCCGCGATAGAGCAGGCCGAACAAATGGTCGACCAGTTCGGGGGCAGCGCGACCGATTTACTGCGCCAGATCGTTCTAGGTTGGTGGCAATTCATCGGTGGAACCCCCCATGCCGGCATCACCAAACTGATCATTTCCGAATCGCGGAATTTCCCGGAAATCGCAGCCTTTTGGTACGACGATGTGGTCGTCAGGGCCAATCGCATGTTCGCCAGCGTCCTGCAACGCGGCATGGCCTCGGGGGAATTCCGTGAAATGGACGTCGAATACACCGTGCGGGTGCTGATGGCCCCGGTGATCATGCTCATGCTCTGGAGCCATTCCCTCGGCGCCTGCGAGCGCACGCCGGTAGACGCCTCACGCTACCTTGAAAACTACCTGCAAATGCTGCTGGGGGGCATCGGCAAACCTCCGGCGAACCCCTGATGCTGCGGTGCAAACCGATGTTAAACTTCCCAATCCACTCCTCGTTCCCCTGAATCCAGATGAATCTCGAACAAGCCCGCTTCAACATGGTCGAGCAGCAGATCCGCCCATGGGAGGTTCTTGACGCCGAAGTGCTCAACCTGCTCTATGTCGTGCGTCGCGAAGAATTCGTGCCCGAGGCGCATCGTGCGCTGGCTTTTTCAGACTTGGAAATTCCACTGCGCGGAAACGCCGATGCCGGCCAGCGCATGATGCAACCCAAACTTGAAGCGCGGATCCTGCAGGAACTGGGTGTCAAAAAATCCGACAAGGTGCTGGAAGTGGGCACCGGATCGGGTTACCTCACCGCGCTTCTTGCACACCGCGCATTGTCGGTCGTCAGCGTTGAAATCGACCCCGCCCTGAAAGCAATCGCGGAAAAGAATCTCGCACCGCAGGCATTCGACAACATCAGCCTTGAACTGGGCGACGGCGCGCAAGGCTGGGCAAAGGCGGCGCCCTACGACGTCATTGTGCTGACCGGCTCGACCCCGGTCCTGCCCGAATCCTTGCTCGGCCAGCTCAAACCCGGCGGCCGCCTTTTCGCCGTTGTCGGCGATGCGCCGGTCATGCAGGCGCGTCTTGTGACCTGCGCGGCGTCGGGCGCCTTCCAGACCATCGGACTTTTTGAGACCTGCATCGCGCCACTGGCGAACGCCAAACAGCCTGCACGTTTCGCGTTTTAACCGCGCGCCCTGCGCCGATAACGAGTTATCACTTTCGTTTCCCCATACCCCGCTACTCTTTCGAAATCCATGGAACAGATCAATGCGGTACAGCTCAAGGCCTGGCTCGATCGGGCCGGTGAAAACGCGCCGGTGCTGATCGATGTTCGGGAGCCTTGGGAACACGAAACCGCACACATCGCGCAATCGAAACTGGTGCCGATGAACACCATTCCCGCACGCCTTTCGGAATTCGATCCGGACGCGGAGACGGTGGTCATCTGCCACCACGGCGGGCGCAGCGCGCAAGTGGCCATGTTTCTTGAGCGTAATGGATTCAAGAAAGTGTTCAATCTGGCTGGTGGCGTCGATGGCTGGGCGCGGCACGTCGACCCCGACATGGCGACCTACTGAAACCTTAAATTCCGAGATATTCCGACATGAAAAGCAACCTTCCCCGCACGCTGAGTGCCTCCTGGATCATTGCAGCCATGCTGGCCGGGCCGGCCGGCGCCGCCGACCTGTTGCAAATCTACCGGGATGCCGTCAGCAACGATGCGACTTACGCGTCTGCGCGCGCGACGCGCGACGCTGGTCTTGAAAACCTGCCGCAAGGACGTGCGGCGATCCTGCCGACCATCAGCGCCACAGCATTCACGCAAATGAACGATGTCGAGATCTCGTTTCGCGGTGCCCTGCCCAACTCAAACCGGCAAGGCAATACCAATGGCTACACGGTGACGCTGTCCCAGCCGCTGTTCAACTGGGCCAGTTTCATGACCTACAAGGAAGGTGCCTACAAGGTTGCCCAGGCTGAAGCCACCTTTGGACAGGCCCAGCTGGACCTGATTGTGCGCGTTTCGCAGGCCTATTTTGATGTTCTCGCATCCCAGGACAGCCTCGCATTCATTGGCGCCCAACTCACCGCGATTTCGGAACAACTTGCCCAAGCCAAGCGAAACTTCGAAGTCGGTACGGCAACAATCACCGACACGCACGAAGCACAGGCGCGCTATGACCTGTCCGTGTCGCAACGCCTCGCCGCTGAGAATGACCTGGAAATCAAGAAACAGGTACTGCAACAAATCATCGGAAAGTCCCCAGAAGGACTCGTGCCCCTGCGCGGCTCACTGCAGCTTTCGCCCCCGCAACCAAACGCTATGGAGCAGTGGGTAAAAACCGCAGAAGAACAAAGCTACAGCGTTCGCGTCCAGGAAGCCTCGCTCGAAATCGCCACCCGTGAAATTGAACGCCTGCGTTCCGGTCACTATCCATCACTCAACCTGGTCGGGGTCATGGGCTCGAATTCGGCGGGCATCTCCTCCACGGGCGTTGCCAATACCGCGACCGATACGACAAGCAGGAGCATCGGACTGCAGCTCTCGGTCCCGCTGTTCGCGGGCGGAACGGTAAGTTCGCAGGTGCGCCAGGCTATTGCCCTGCAGGAAAAGGCGCGCCAGGATCTGGAAAGCAGCCGCCGCACATCGGCGCTTTCAGCACGCCAATCATTCCTCGGGGTCACCAACGGCATGGCCCAGGTGCGGGCGCTTGAAGCCGCACTCGTCTCGAGCCAGAGCGCGCTCGACTCAAACAAGCTCGGTTACGAGGTCGGGGTGCGCATCAATATCGACGTTCTGAACGCGCAACAACAGCTGTTCTCGACCAAACGCGACCTTTCGAAGGCGCGCTATGACACCCTCGTCAACGGCCTCAAGCTCAAAGCGGCTGCTGGCACGCTCACCGAAGAGGACGTTGCCGCGGTAAACCGCCTATTGGGGCAGTAGTCGCGAGACGATTGCCAGCAGGCGTTCCGTCGCGCCTTTGTGTGAGGCGGTAAAGCTTTTGCCTGCGGCCGACATTCTGGCTCGCATTTCACTGTCAGCAAGAAGTCCGCCCAAGCCTTCAACCAGCAACCCGGCATCGGCGACCCGCAAAGCGGCGCCGCTCGCCAAGGCATCGCCAGCCGCCTTGGCGAAGTTGTAGGTATGCGGCCCCAAAAGTACCGGCACGCCCAGCGCACAGGCCTCGATGAAATTTTGTCCGCCATACGGCAACAGGCTGCCCCCGACGAAGACCACGTCGCAGGCGCTGAAGTACGCCGCCATTTCGCCCATGCTGTCGCCGAGTACGAAGGCGCAGTCGGCCGGAACGTCCCGATTTTCACTACGCCGCACAAGGGCGTATCCGCTGGCCTGAATCAGAGCCGCAACCTCGTCAAAACGCTGCGGGTGGCGCGGGACGATAACGGTGAGCAGACCCTGCGGTGCGTGTCTCGCAATTGCCGCCAGCAGCAACGCCTCCTCGCCCTCCCGCGTACTGGCGGCAAGAAAAACCTGCCTTCCTGCGCCAAACCGCCGTCGGAACACACTCCCCAGTTCCAGCATGTCCCCGGAAACCGCAGTTTCGAATTTCAGATTGCCGGTGACTTCAACAGCAACGGCACCAAGCGCTGCAAAGCGGCCGGCATCAGCCTCGCTTTGCGCGGCGACCACCGCCAAACCCTGCAGCGCCTCGCGCACCAAAGAAGCGGCCACCGCATATCCGTTAGCCGATTTTTCCGACAGTCTCGCATTGGCCAACAACACGGGAACCTTGCGTTTTCGGCATTCGCGAATCAGGTTGAACCAGATCTCGGTCTCCATCAGGATGCCGATACGGGGCTTGAAGTGAGTGAGAAACCGCGAGACCGCGAAGGGGTAGTCGTAGGGCAGGTAACAGCAATGCGCAACGCCAGAAAACAATGCTTCCGCCGCTTCGCGCCCGGTGGCCGTCATTTGCGTCAGCACGATCTGGTGGCCGGGGTGACGCAGGATCAGGGCGCGAACCAGCGGCTCGGCCGCTCGCACCTCGCCGACCGATACGGCATGCAGCCAGATGACGGGCTTCGTGGTACTGAAGTCATACCGGCCAAAGCGCTCGGCGATATGACGTCGATACCCCGGTTCACGGCGACCTCGCCACCTCAATCGAACCAGCACCCAAGGCAGCGCCATCCAAAGTATTGCGCTATATAACCAGCGCATCATGCGGCGGCCAAGCACAATTCATTCAACGCTTGTATCACGGCTTCAGCCTCGGGCGGCGCGCCAGGAGCCCCCAGATTACAACCAAAGCGTGCGCCATAGATCCCGGTAAGTACGGGCGAGGACGCGCAGAACAAGGCGACCGTGGGCCGCCCAAGCGCCGCGGACAAATGCGTTAGGCCCGTATCCACACCCACGGTCGCCCTCGCCCCTGCTAGAAGGCGCGCCATGGCAACCAGGTCGAGCCGGGGCGCGACCGACGCGCCGGGTATGCTCGCGGCGATCCGGGTCGCCGAAGCAAATTCAACCTCGCTTCCCCACGGCAAAACGCACCGGATACCCGACGTCGACAACCATCGACCAAGTTCAATCCACTGCGATTCCGCCCAGTATTTGTCGGACCGACTGGTGGCGTGCAGCAAGACGCAATAAGCGTCAGCGGAATCCGAAGGCATGCCGCCGAGACCGTAGTCGGCGGCATCCTCAACGCCATAGTCCAAAGCCGCTGCCGCGAGCCGGCGATTTCGGATCACCGCGTGTAATCCGTTTGGTACCGCGTGGTCGACATCATAAAAACGTGCCGCCAGCGATTCGCGCGCACTGGCGGCATCAAAGCCATGCCGCTCGCCGTTGGCACAATGTGCAATCAGTGCGCTTTTGACCAGGCCCTGCGTATCGATAACAACGTCATAGGTATCGCGCTTTATTTCACGGCGAAAGGCCGCGGCCTCGCGCCAAGTGTGCGAATTGAAGAGTTGCTTGCGCCAGCGCCGTACTGCGACGGGAATGACCCGCCGGACCGCCGGGTGCAGCGCCGGCAGCGCGGCGAACGCCTCTTCCACCGCCCAGTCGATTTGTGCGCCGGGGAAATGCCGCGCAACATCCGTCACCACCGGCAGGCTATGCACAACGTCGCCCAGCGAGGAGGTTTTGACGAGCAGGATTTTTTTCATGACGGGCCGCGCCGGGAAACGGCGGCGTCAGTTAAAATGATAGCGATAAAACATTGATTATACGGGATTGCTCTTCCCGAACCGCCAGCGTACATGCCCCTGTCTGCCGTCATCATCACCAAGAATGCTGCGACCCAGATCAGTGAATGCCTGGCGAGCCTATCGTTTGCGGACGAGATCCTGGTCGTTGATTCAGGCAGCACGGACGGGACAGCCGGTATCGCACAACGTGCGGGCGCCAAAGTCCTTGAATCAGAATGGCGGGGGTTCGGTCCCCAGAAACAATTCGCGGTGGAAAATGCCGCACACGACTGGGTACTATGCGTCGACGCGGATGAACGGATTAGCGACGCGTTGCGAGCCAGCATTGCGACAGAACTCGCATCGCCGCGTACCACGGCTTATGAGATGCCCCGTTGCAACTGTTTCATGGGCCACTGGCTGCGGCACGGCGAGGGCTATCCGGACTGGAGCCTGCGTTTGTTCGACCGTCGCCACGCACGGTGGAGCACCGACCCGGTACACGAGAAGGTGCTCGCAAACGTCCGTCCGGCGCGGCTTTCGGGTGATTTACTGCATGATTCGGCTGAGACACTGGATGGCTATCTGGCGAAACAAAATCGCTATACCAGCTTGCAAGCGCAGGCCATGCTCGCAGCCGGAAAGCGTGCTGGACTCGCTCGCATCGTGTTCTCCCCCATCGCCCGATTTATAAAATTCTATGTGTTACGACTGGGCTTTCTCGACGGGGTCGCCGGGCTGGTTCACATTTCGATCGGCTGCATGAACAGTTTCAACAAATACGCCAAGCTGCTGGCGCTGCAACGGACAACGCCATGACCATTCTCGTCACCGGTGGAGCCGGGTTTATCGGCTCCAACTTCGTCCTCGACTGGTTGGCACGGTCCAGCGAAACCGTGATCAATCTGGACAAGCTGACGTACGCAGGCAACCGCGCCAATTTGGCGACCCTTTCGCAAGACAGCCGCCACATATTTGTACATGGCGACATCTGCGATCGGCCTTTGCTGCAAAAATTATTCGGCGAGCACAAACCACGCGCAGTGGTGCACTTCGCAGCCGAGAGCCACGTCGATCGTTCGATACATGGCCCCGCCGAATTTGTGCAGACGAACGTGATCGGTACATTCAGCATGCTTGAAGAGGCGCGTGCCTACTGGATGATGCTCGAGGGCGAAGCGAAGGCGGTCTTTCGGTTCCTCCACGTTTCAACCGATGAAGTTTATGGGTCACTCTCGGCGACTGATCCAGCCTTCTCCGAAACCACCGCCCATTCCCCAAACAGCCCCTACTCCGCGTCCAAGGCCGGCTCCGACCACTTGGTGCGCGCCTGGCACCATACCTACGGTATGCCGACGCTAATCACCAACTGTTCCAATAATTACGGCCCGCGGCAATTCCCCGAAAAACTTATCCCGTTGATGATTACCAACGCGCTCGCCGGCAAGGCGCTGCCGGTGTACGGCGACGGGCAAAACGTGCGCGACTGGCTTTATGTCGGCGACCACTGTTCGGCCATACGCGCCGTGCTCGGAAACGGGCGCCCAGGCGAGGTCTACAACGTCGGCGGTAATGCGGAAATGAAAAACATTGAGGTGGTGAACACGCTGTGCGCCGCGCTCGATGTACTGCGCCCTGACGCGGCAGGCCCTCGCGAGCGCCTGATCACGTTCGTCAAGGACCGCCCGGGCCACGACCGGCGCTATGCCATAGACGCACGTAAAATCGCCGCCAAACTCGGCTGGCAGCCGGCGGAAAATTTCAAAACCGGCCTGACCAAAACCGTGAAGTGGTACATCGACAACACCGCTTGGGTGGATGATATTCAGTCGGGCGAATACCGGCAGTGGATTGAAAGCAATTACGCAAAGCGTTGAGATGTTCTACGTGCTTTTCAGCAATTCAAAGCTAATCGTCCCAATCATTCAACTTGAATCGAGAAGCCGGTTTGGTTTTCGTGGATGAGTACACACAATTGGATAGTTTTTAGAAATTCTAGACAAAATAAAAATGCTCAAATCCAGTCTTTTAGCTTTCAAGAACAATGAATACTCCCAAAATGGTGAAGATGGAATTATCAGTGAAATATTTCGTCGTATCGGGACAGAAACAAAGACGTGTTGCGAGTTTGGTGCCTGGGATGGCATACATTTGAGCAATTGTCGGAAATTGATTTTGAGTGGGTGGTCTGCGTTGATGATAGAAGGGGACAAACAGAGATTCGATGGACTGGTGCGCAACTACAGCGATAAGCCTTCCGTTATCTGTGTTAATAAGTTTGTAGACGCCGAGCAGAATTCGTTGGCTGGCATTTGCGCCGAAAATGGACTATCCGCACTCGATTTTTTGAGCATAGACATTGACGGCTTGGATTACGAAATCTTTGAGAACCTGGACTTCTCGCCCAGGGTTATTTGCATTGAGGTGAATGCAGGACACAATCCGGCGAATCGCGCTCGCCTTCAACGAAGCGTCGCCATGAACAACATTGGCCAGTCGTTGCAAGTGTTTTCGGATATAGCGAACAACAAAGGGTATGACCTGGTCTGTTACAACGGCAATGCGTTTTATGTTCGTCGAGACGCGAACAACGGGGTAATCGCGTCAGTGACAGCCGAAGAGGCTTACACGGAATTTATTTCCCGTTTGTCTGCCAAAGAAAAGGAGTGGCTATACCTGGTCAATATCGGAACTGTCGCGCCTTACTATTCCTACGCCAACCTATTTTTGACCCGTGAGGCTTTACGGATCAGTCATTCGAGGGAACTGCAGTTGCGGGTTTTGGGGTACGCGAGTTTTGTGTACCGCAAATTGAAAAGAGTCGTCAATTAATTTTGATTGCGCTTCAGGATGAACGACGATTGGTTTTGACCTAGGGGTTTTGTCCGGGAACCGCGCCAATTTTATCGAGTGCTGATACCCTTTGGCCGCAAAGGCGGCTTGCGACGCACATCAATCGAGACATCCACCGCCATGCGAAATGTCGAGAAATTACAGTCCAGCGAACGGGAAAAGTCATGAAAGGCATCATTCTCGCCGGCGGCTCCGGCACTCGGCTCTATCCGGTAACCCAGGTGGTGTCGAAGCAGCTATTGCCTGTCTACGACAAGCCGATGATCTACTATCCGCTATCTACGTTGATGCTGGCGGGGATTCGCGATATCCTGATCATTTCCACGCCACAGGACACGCCGCGCTTCGAACAACTGCTGGGGGACGGCAAACGCTGGGGTCTCAACCTCCAGTACGCCGTGCAACCGTCCCCGGACGGATTGGCACAGGCTTTCCTGATAGGCGAGACATTCATCGACGGCGCCCCCTGCGCACTGGTGCTCGGGGACAACATATTTTACGGGAATGAGCTCATTGAAGATTTGCAGCAGGCGGCACAAAAGACCACCGGGGCGACCGTGTTTGCCTACCCCGTAAAGGATCCGGAACGCTATGGCGTGGTCGAATTTAACGCCGAAGGCCAGGCCGTATCCCTGGAAGAAAAGCCCAGCCGGCCCAAATCGCGCTACGCCGTCACCGGCCTGTATTTCTATGACAAGGACGTTGTCGCGGCGGCACGGTCCCTCAAGCCATCCTCACGCGGGGAACTGGAGATCACGGATCTCAACAAGTGGTACCTCGCAGCCGGAAAACTTGATGTCGTCCACATGGGGCGCGGCCACGCCTGGCTGGACACGGGCACTCACGAATCCTTGCTTGAAGCCAGCCAGTTCATTGAGATCATCGAGCGGCGCCAGGGTCTGAAGATCTGCTGCCCGGAGGAGATCGCCTTTCGCAACGGGTTCATTGACGCGAAGCAGCTTGAGATTCTCGCCGGCCCGCTCAGGAACAGCGGCTATGGCGAATACTTGCTCGGAATCCTGAACGACCCTTCCCGATGAAATTCACTCCGACCCCGATTCAGGATGTCGTCCGGATAGAACCCCAGGTCTTTGGCGATGCCCGCGGCTTTTTTTTGGAAAGCTGGAACAAGCGGGTGTTTGAAATGGCCGGAATATCCGCGCATTTTGTACAGGACAACCACTCTCGTTCCGCCAAAGGGGTTTTGCGTGGATTGCACTATCAGGTGAAGCAACCCCAAGGGAAGCTCGTTCGTGTCGTCGCCGGCGAAATTTTTGACGTGGCCGTGGATATCCGCAGGAGTTCTCCCACCTTTGGGCGTGCGGTGACGGCCACGCTGCGTGCGGAAGACAAAGCCATGCTCTGGGTTCCGATCGGATTCGCCCACGGCTTCTATGTCACCTCCGACTATGCCGAGGTGCTCTACAAGACAACGGATTTCTGGGCGCCAGAACACGAACGGGCCATCATCTGGAACGACGCTGAACTGGCAATCGCATGGCCGTTTGAGCATCCCCCTACGCTGTCGGCAAAGGACGCGTCCGCAAGCCGACTCCGCGATGCAGAATATTTCCCGTGAGAATCCTGCTCACGGGCAAGTCCGGCCAGGTCGGGTCCGAACTACAGCGCGCACTCGCGGCGCTTGGCGATGTCATCGCATACGACAGGTCCCAACTCGATTTGGCCGATGCCGATGGGGTAATCGCCGCGGTTCGCGAATGCCAGCCCCAAATAATCGTCAATGCGGGGGCCTATACCGCGGTCGATGGCGCGGAAGTCGAAACAGACCTGGCGCGCGCGGTAAATGCACAAGCCCCCGCCCTCCTGGCGGAGGGGGCGAGACGCATGGACGCCCTGTTGGTACATTACTCCACAGACTATGTTTTCGACGGCAGCAAACAGGCTTCGTATTCAGAGCACGACATACCCAATCCGCTAAACGCGTACGGACGCACCAAGCTTGAAGGCGAAAAGGCGATTCAGGCGTCAGGCTGCCGCCATCTGATCTTGAGGACCTCCTGGGTCTATGGGCCGCGCGGCAAGAATTTCTTGCGCACGATGCTGCGCCTGGCGGCGGAAAAACCGGAAATCCGGGTAGTCGACGACCAGATTGGCGCACCGACCAGTTGCATCTCGATCGCTGATGCGACCGCCCGCATTCTTTCGCAACATCCGCAGGCCCGCGGTCTTTACCACCTGAGTGCCGCCGGGCAGGTTTCCTGGCACGGCTTTGCCAGCGCCATACTGAGCCATGCGGGCAATACAACGGCCGTCGTACCGATACCCAGTTCCGACTATCCGACTCCTGCGACGCGCCCGCACAACTCACGCCTCGACAACACTGCGTTTAAAAGGGATTTTGGTTTTTGCCTACCGGACTGGAGACAAAGCATGGTCGAATGCATGCATCAAATCACGGTCCGCGAGACCGGTTCACGAACGTAACGGGCGGGATGATTTTCGCTTGCATGTGCCGGAACGGCGCCTTTGGCACTTTTATGCAATCGCGGCGGCAACAGACCCTTGGCCCACATAAAAACGCCGGGACGTCGCGCGCGGGTTGCCATGACACAGCAAACTGCGCGTTGCGACAAAGTCTCCACGAAAGTACCGGTCAGCCCGGCACGCGGGCATTTGGCGTTAACCAGGCGACGAGGTTGCAAACTCCATTTCGTAAAATGAAATCCATTCGGCAGTAACCACTTTACCGGAAAAAATCCGGGTCACACGGTCCAATGCTTGGGCACCCAACGTGGCCCGAACAGCCTGATCATTGGCAATCGCCAGCATCGCAGCCCGGAGCATGTCAACATTCCCAGGTTCCACCAGCACACCTGTTTGCGTGTCGACAATCGCATCAACCACACCATCGATCCGGTAGGCGATGGATGGAATTGCGCAGGCGGCTGCCTCAATGATGACTGAGCCAAAACCTTCGCGGTAACTCGGAAGCACCAGAACATCAGCGGCCGCCAGGTAGCGCTCGGGTTGAGATGTCGCGCCAAGCCATCGAATTCGCCGACCCGCCGGCAGTCCCGCCTCCGTCAGCCCGGGCACTAATCCGTCCTCGTCCGGCCCGGCGACCCACAGTGCAACCCGCGAATTGCCCTGGCACACCGCGTGGAAGGCCTTAACCAAGTCGAAAATGCCCTTGTCTTTCGTAATTCGCCCGACGAAAAGAAACACACACGTGTCGTCCGCCACCTCAAGCTCGCCTCGAACAAGCCGCCGAAGCGAGGCGTCCGGGCGGAATCGCTCAAGGTCGACGCCGGCGATCGACCCGGGCCCCAGCACCGATATCCGCCCGCTTTTGACAACGCCCTCTTCCGACAGAAAGCGGCACTGCGACGCACTGTCGGCGAAAACACGGGTTGACATGCGGATCATCAAACAGTCAATGCCCTTGAAGAAGCGGCGCGCATACCCTCGCTTGTTCGCCCACACCTGCCCGGTGAAAGTGTGATAACGGCGCGGTACCCCGGTCAATAAACCCGCCGTCATTGCCAGCAACCCCGCCTTGGGGGTAATACTGTGAATCGAATCCGGGCTCTCTCTAAAAAATATCAACAACAAATGCAAAAGGGAAAGGGCGTCCCGGAAAAGGGAGATTTTTCTCTCAAACGCGACGTGGATAACGCGTATGTGACTCTGCAATGATGGGGAAACCGGATAAGCGTTTACATTGACGCAAAGCGTCACCCGATAGCACCGCGAAAGCGCGACCAGGTGATTCTTCAAAAAGACATTTGCCGAAAGCGGGGTCGTCGCAACAAAAAAAATATTACGCATTTCCCGATTTCCAAAAAAAGAAGGCGGGCTTCCCGTGAAATTCAAGCGTCATTGCGGCCATGAAAACACATCGCAAAGTCCCTTGCGTACGCGATACGGCAGGGGCCTGTTCCGTCTGCCCGCATCATCCGGATTGATCCTTTCGGTCGGATTTGAGCGCGGGAATCAGCTCCTCCCAGAATTCCCTCTCGCCGAGCGGCGCCGGCGCCCGCGTTTGCAAAAATCCGGGCGCCCCGGCAACGATCGCAAACTTCCTCATCGCGTCAAATGCAAGTCGCAGAAACGCTGCGACCATCGACAGAGACATCGCGACATAGGCGCCGCGGGAAAAAAAATAGGCACACTGCACGCGGGCGAGTGAAAGGCGGGTGCGCCAGGATTTTCCCCAGCGGACATCGGCCCTCACACTGTAGGCCAAAAGATATTCCGGAATTGCGTGGTACCTGCTCGTCGTGCTTGCCCGCAACAACAGTTCCTGATCCTCGCAAAAATAGGGCGCAGGACTCCTGTACGGATTTTTCCTGAACCAATCCGTTTTCGCCGCCCAGGTGGGGTGCGGCAGGTAGATGCCCAGCCATGGATGCGCACAAATCTCCTCGTGGGTGCTCGCCGAAGGCAGTACTCCCGTGATTCGCCCCTGCTCATTCATGGTGACACAACGGGTTCCAAGCAAATCGACCGAGAGATTCGCTTGTAGAAAATCAATCTGGCGTGAAAACCGCTCCGGATGAGACACATCGTCCTGATCCATGCGGGCAAAATAGCCGCCCCTGGCCATCTGGATTGCCTCGTTCAGGCGCGCACCCAAGCCTTTGTTGTTACCATCCCTGAAAAGTTTAATCCGGGGATCATTCTGGTTACTCAGAAATTCCGTCCCCCCGTCGGTGGAGCCGTCATCAATGACCAGCAATTCCCAATCCTCGAACGACTGGTTGAGAATCGATTGCACGGCAAGGCGCAAAGCCTGTCCGCCGTTAAAAACGGGCAATGCAATGGTCAATATCGGGCTGGAAATAGGCTCGGACAAGCTGGATTGAGTCCTGTTTTTTGAATAATTCCGGCGCGAGAACTAGAAACGGCCCGGCCAGCGAAGGATGGAATCGTTGCCCTCACCAATGCGGCTGACCTCAATTTTTTGGCGAGTCCTCATTTAGTCTGTTTCCAGTCCCAACAGTGCCTCCATCAGCTGCGGGGTTGTCCGGTCCGGATGATATCGGAGACGCGCTGCGTCACGCCCCGACTCACTGGATTCCTGCCATAAATTTTGGCTTCCAAGAAACGTATTGATTTGGTCGGTAGCTTGCTTCGCAGATTGCGCCACCACCCCCCCGGGCATCGACGAAATGCAGCCGGAAGCTCGCGCAACAAACGGTGTTCCTGTCGCGTTCGCGTCCAAGAGCACCAAGGGCTGGCACTCTGTATGCGAGCCAGAGATGAACAAATACGATTTCGCATACTCCTCCAGCAGCCCCGCGCCCTCCGTGCCCTCGTGAAAGCTTACATATTCCGGGGCCAGCCCGAGCCTGCTGGCCAAGGCATACAGCGTCTCGGAGAATCTCGAGTGCTTTTGCCCAAATAACTTCAAGGGGCGATTGTTCTTAGCCGCCGAGTTTGCGTAGGCATGCAAAACAAAATCAAAGCCCTTCTGCCATTGATATGCACCGACGGAAATGAGTTGCTCGCGTTCCGATGCCGCCACTGTTGGCTGCCCCAGAAAGGTAAGCGCCGCCGGTGACAGGCAGTTGGGAATGATATGTATTTTTAGCCCGCCTTCCCGGGCAATCTCCAAATCCGAAAACCGGGAATCATCGCCCTTGTCAGACAGAAAAATAATGCCATCCAGCTTCGTTAGCTTATCCCTGAGTTTCCACCAATACGGCCGCCATAGCAGGTACCGAATCGCGGACCGCAGGGGTTGGCTCGGGAAAAAGACATTCGTCGAAATGCAGTGGCTATAAAGTATTTTTTTGGCTTTTATTCTGTCGGCGTTTTGGAGCGCCAGATCGGTCGCCCAGTTTTGCCACGCGTGCATTACGATGACGTCAAATTCCGACTCACAAAGAAACGTGACATAGCCGGCGACATCACCCCGGACGGGATGGAGCAGGGATTCCGCACCCGACACGTCGAACTGTTCGACAGTCACGCCAGTAACAGCATCCCTATGCTGGCATCGTCGCGTCCCGCCCGTAGCCACCACCACACTCACCCCCATTCGTAATAGGGCTGCCGCCTGTTGATGCACCGCGTTCCCCAGCCCGCTGTTGCTGGGGGGGAAAGAAGGGGTGGTCAGAAGTACTCTCAAATTCGCTGCCAGCGTTCCGGGACAAGATCCCGAGTATCGACTAAACCGTCATTAAACCAGCGAAGCGGTGCGATAACCCTCTTGCCGGGATCCGGATTCAGCCAAGCCCCCCACCAACTGAATGAACTGTTCGCCAGGATGTGATGGCGACAGAGCGCCATCAAATGCATATCCTCAAAATCACGCCCGTCCGGCCGCGGTTCGACAAAATGGCATGGCCAACGTGATGGCAGATTGTCTCGCGCCCAGTCGGGGTCGTCGCTAAAGACAAAGAAAGTCGGCGATACCACCTCTTCCGCCATCTTTGACATGGCCTTTTCATACCAATCCGGAGTACAGGTGCCATGTACAGAGTTGGTGACCGGATTCGTCACGTAGTCCCCCCGGCGCACATGGACGGAAACCGCGGTCGTATTCCTGATGAGCGCAACGCTGGCCTGGCGGTCCGCACCAATCGGATTGAGCAACTGAAAATCACTGCGGATCTGACCGGAATATTTTTCAAAATACCGTTCCGACTGCCAGTATCCATCCAGGCACACCGCACCTGGTGCCTCAAGAACTGCAGGATCAAAACGAAACCCGCGTTCGAATATCAGGGACATCCGCCCCGACGCGCGCGCGAGCCATGCCAGTTTCCGTACGAGCCGGGGAGGCCAGCGCAGCAGGCCGGGAAGCTCGGTAGCGGCAGCCATCACAGCCTGAATTCGAAATCCATGGAGCGCAAAATTGCGCAAGGAATCAGCCTCCATCGGGCTTGCATCAAGCTTCAACGGGACATTGCGCTCCAGGGAAAGTCGACGCCCCAACGCGTACTGAAACATTTGATTGCCCAGCCCGCCGCGCAATCGCACGATGATTACGGCCGCCATAAGCCCCTCATTGCCAGCCGAAAGCCCGGCATCCCGGGCCGGTCGGGATGGCCTGCAAGCTGCCGCGCACCGGGGAGGGGGCGGTCATCGCGTCAAGCCGACAATGGTGATCCCCAGCGCAATGAAGGCAATACCTATCCATTGCGCGATCTCGATCGGCTCGGAAAGGAAGATTCGTGCGGCGAAAATCACCGCCACAAACTGCGCCGCGGCAAACGACTGCGCGACATTCAACGGCAGCCACGTTAAGACCAGCAGATAGATTCCCGCCGCCGTGGCAAAAAACACCAAACCGGACAAGACTTGCCACGACAGGGCCCTGGAGAGGAAATCTTGCGGCACGCCTTGTGCCGACGCACCGAGTTTCAAAAGCAGGTTGGCCGCCACCGTACAGCTGATCATGAGTGCAAACGCGACGAAAATCTTCATTGACGCCCCCGAACCGGTTTTTCGGCCACGCCGACGACCTGAAGTCCTGATCGACGCAGAAACGGAACGCTCACCGTCAGCGCGTCAATACGGGTCCAGAGGCGGGTGATCAGACGTATGCCGGGAATAAAACGGAACAAACGATTAAAAATCAACACGTCGCTATTCATGAAAAAACAAAATCCCAAGAAGCCGCAGCTCTCCCAGACTTTTACGTCAAAACCCGCATTCTCAAGTACCGGTACTGTTTCATTCCACAACAGCGGACGTTCCGAATCGGCATCCAGTGTCGGCGATACGCGATAGATGACGGCCCGTATCCATCGCCAAAGGAAAAAATCACTCAACGGCTCCCGGAAATAGAATCGCCCCCCCGGCTTTAATACCCGGAAGACTTCCGAAAAGAGCCGCACCCGATCGGAGACGTGATGAATTCCCCCCAGCATGAATACGCTGCTGAAAGCTCCGTCCGCAAGCGGCAGGTGTACCGCATCACCCTGAACGAATGAGAAACTTTCGATCGCGGCGTGCTTCTTTCGCGCCGCCTCAAGCATCGCCGGCGAGATATCCACGCCGATGCCCATCCCGACCCGGGCGCCCACGAGAGGAAGAAGTTCTCCCTGCCCGCAGCATATTTCAGCGGACTCGGCCAAATCAGCATCCCGGACATGCGCAAGGAGAACCCGGTCGAGGTAGGCGGTGTATTCCTGCGTATGCGGATAGGCCAAATTTTCCACGTATTTCTCAGCGATACGTTGGTAGTGCTCCAACTGGGACGCCGCGTTGATCGATTGGGGCTTTTCTGCAAAAAGCGGAATCCCGCTCGCAGTCATGCCGTATCGATGCAGGCCGTCACTCGTCGCCAGATAGCCGTTCTCCGCGTGGAGTACGCCGTGGGTTACCGGGCATCTCAATTTTTCCAATACGTTCTCGTTCATCTGCTTCCCAGTGCCGCATTCATTAATTCAAAAATCGGATACAAAAACACTCTGCCCGCAGGCGCGCCAGGGTTCCGCCTTACACGGCGTTGATGCTCGCCCTCCGTCGTTAAACTAGGCAGTCCCCACGTTGTTCAGATGGCCCTGCAAGACCAACCAGCACCACAGGAAAAGGCGTTCGTCTGTCTTCCCGGTCTTATGCGAAGCAACAAGCGCGGAAAATTTTTCCTTGTTGTATCGCAAGCTTGGCGACGGCTCGGGAAAGGCCCAATTCTTGAGCCACGAAGTGATGGGTATTCCAAATCCCTTCTTGGGGCGGTCCAGTATTTCGTCGGGAAGATGCCCGCGCATGGCCAGTTTCAGGATGTATTTCCCCTGCCCGTTCCGGCACTTGAGCGATGACGGCAAGCGGCGCGCAAAATCGACAACGTCATTGTCCAGGAAGGGTGCGCGCGCCTCGAGCCCGACCATCATCGTCGCCCGGTCAACCTTGGTCAAAACGCCGTCCTGAAGGTAGAACCGCGCATAGAATTCGGAGGTTTTCCCGACGAGATCCGGCGCATCGCTCGTTTCCCAAGCCTCGATTGCATCCGAATAGACCGACTCGGGGCTGGCCGGCTCGCCCAGCAGCGCCTCAATATCGCGAGGCTCAAGCGGACTCAGCCAGGCAGGATTCCACATCGATTGGGGATAGGCGAGCCCGCGCAGCGTTCGCTTTAATTTGAAGTCCAGGCTCAGATATCGATCGGATGTCGGCAGGTGGTCGATGCCCCTGCGCAGGCCCCGGCGTACGAATTCCGGGAGAAACCGCGTGTACGCGACAGCCGGCCCGAGCGCACGAAAGGGCGCGTAACCGGCAAACAACTCGTCGCCCCCGTCTCCGCCCAGGGCAACCACCACATGCCGTCGCACAAACTTTGCCAGAAGGTAAGTCGGGAGCAGCGAGCTGTCACCCATAGGCTCGTCAAGGAATTTGACCACGTGCTCCGCGATATTTC
>CAITSH010000355.1 GCA_903895005.1 uncultured Pseudomonadota bacterium | reverse complement strand
CGGCCCCGGCCCCGGCCCCGACTCCGGTGAGACCGATGCATGTCATCGACCCACAGCAACTTGAGCTTCGCGAACTTGAGCGGCGTCGCGACCAGAATCTTGCCGCCCGCCAGGCCGCAGAACTCCTGGAAAAGCAGGAGCGCGAGAAGCGCCTCGCCGAAATGCGCGAAGCCGAACAAAAAAAAGCCGCTGCGAAAGCTGCCGGTGCCGTGCCTGGTGCGGCGCCTGCCGCGCCAGCAGGCGACACCACCTTGCACAAACCCAAGGCCGCCGATGGCACGCCTAAGGGCGACACCAAGGCAAAAAAGAAAACCGTCACTGTGTGGAAGGACGAATCGGCGAAACGCCGTGTCATCAAGACGCGCGGCGATGTTGCTGGCGCATCCGGATGGCACAACCCCAAGGGCGGGCGCCACAACAAGCACGCGAGCGAATCGGAGAATACGGCGAACCAGTTCAGCGCACCGTCCGAACCCATTGTTCGCGAAGTACACGTTCCCGAGACCATCACCGTTGCTGATCTTTCACACAAAATGGCCGTCAAGGCCACCGAGGTCATCAAGGTACTGATGAAACTCGGCAGCATGGTCACCATTAACCAGGTTCTAGACCAGGAAACGGCGATGATCGTCGTGACGGAAATGGGCCACAATCCGGTCGCGGCCAAACTGGACGATCCTGAGGCCTACCTCGATGAGGCTCCTCAGCAGGAGAAACACGAAGCGGAGTCCAAGACCCGACCGCCCGTGGTTACGGTTATGGGGCACGTCGACCACGGAAAGACCTCGCTTCTCGACTACATTCGCCGCGCCAAGGTGGCAGCGGGCGAGGCGGGTGGCATCACGCAGCACATCGGCGCTTATCATGTGGATACGCCGCGGGGAACGATCACATTCCTTGACACGCCGGGCCACGAGGCCTTCACGGCGATGCGCGCCCGGGGTGCTAAAGCCACTGACATCGTCATCCTCGTCGTTGCAGCTGACGACGGGGTTATGCCGCAGACCAAGGAAGCCATCCAGCACGCCAAGCTTGCCGAAGTGCCGATCGTGGTCGCCATCAATAAGATCGATAAGCCCGATTCCAATCCGGACAGGGTGAAGCAGGAACTCGTGGCAGAGAACGTATTGCCTGAGGAGTACGGCGGGGACTCCCCGTTTGTGCCGGTTTCAGCCAAGACCGGTGCGGGCATAGACGACTTGCTGGAACAGGTGCTGTTGCAGGCCGAGGTTCTGGAACTGAAGGCGCCGGTCGATGCCCCGGCAAAGGGGCTTGTAATCGAGGCACGCCTGGACAAGGGGCGGGGCCCCGTGGTCACACTCCTCGTCCAGTCCGGCACCCTAAGACGCGGCGATATCGTGCTCGCGGGAACGTCATTTGGCCGCGTGCGGGCCATGCTGGACGAATCCGGGCGTCCGATTCAGGAGGCCGGACCGTCAATCCCCGTCGAGATCCAGGGGCTCGCTGATGTGCCCCACGCGGGAGATGAAATGATCGTCCTCAGCGACGAGAAAAAGGCCCGGGAGATCGCGCTTTTCAGGCAGGGCAAGTTCCGCGATGTCAAACTGGCAAAGCAGCAGGCAGCCAAGCTCGAGAACATGTTCGAGAACATCGGCGAGGGCGCCGCAAAGATACTGCCTTTGGTCATCAAGGCTGACGTCCAGGGCTCGCAGGAGGCACTTCTGCAATCGCTCACCAAGCTGTCGACCAGCGAGGTCAAGGTCAATGTCATTTACTCAAGCGTCGGCGGCATCACAGAGTCGGATGTAAACCTTGCGCTCACGTCCAAGGCGGTCATCATCGGCTTCAATACCCGCGCCGACGGGGCGGCGCGCAAGCTTGCGGAGGCCAACGGTGTTGATATCCGCTACTACAACATCATCTACGAAGCGGTCGATGAAGTGCGTGACGCTCTTTCGGGCATGCTTACCCCGGAGAAAAAGGAGGCCATTCTCGGACTCGTCGAAATCCGCGAGATCTACAAGATATCGAAGATCGGTACGGTCGCCGGCTGCATGGTGCTCGATGGCGTGGTCAAGCGCGGTTCCATGGTTCGATTGCTTCGCCAAAATGTGGTGATTTGGACCGGCGAGCTCGATTCCCTCAAGCGTTTCAAGGACGATGTGCGCGAGGTGAAGGGAGGCTTTGAGTGCGGCCTTTCACTGAAGGGTTTCAACGACCTGCAGTCCGGCGACCAGCTGGAAACCTATGAAGTGCAGGAAGTCGCGCGTACGCTGTAAGGTACGCACGCATACAACGCGTCCCCAAAACGGTGGATGGCGGGACATTGTCCCGCGTCCTCCGGGCGACGCCCCCGATTAGGCCGACAAACCATGGCGAATAAAGCACGACTGAGTCGCATAGGCGAGCAAATCCAACGCGATTTGTCGGAGCTGATACGCCTGGAAGTGAAAGATCCCCGGATCGGTTTTGTTACGCTGACCGGCGTCGATGTGACGTCCGACCTGGCGCACGCAAAAATTTGGTTCACGACGCTTGGCACCAAGGCCGATCACGAGCAGACCGGCGAAGGCCTCAATCGCGCGTCGGGTTTCCTGCGCTCGGCCCTGGCCAAGCGAATCAAGACCCGCATCATGCCGGAACTCCATTTCGTCTTCGACGCTTCAATTGAGCGGGGCATGCATTTGTCCGAATTGATCGACAAGGCCGTCGCCGGCAACAGTGGGCAGTGAAGCCCAAACGCATTACCCGCGCCCTTGACGGTGTGTTGCTGCTCGACAAGGCCCTCGGCCTCAGTTCGAACGCGGCCCTGCAGCAAGTAAGGCGACTGTACGAGGCAGCGTCCGCCGGTCATACGGGCACCCTGGATCCACTCGCCAGCGGCCTGCTACCCGTGTGCTTCGGCGAGGCGACGAAATTCTCGTTCGGCCTGCTGGACGCCGACAAGGAGTACGAGGCACTCGTCAAATTGGGCGAAAGCACGACGACGGGTGACTCCGAGGGAGAGGTCGTCAAGCGTACCGACGTCACGGTTACAAAGGACGAAGTCGAACTGGCGCTGGTCAGGTTTCAAGGTCAGAGTCTCCAGATACCGCCGATGTATTCGGCACTGAAACGGGACGGCAAACCACTTTACGAATACGCCCGTGCGGGAGAAACGGTCGAGCGCAAACCACGGAATATCACGATTAGCGAGATCGAACTCCTGGATTTCGCGGCGGTGGAGTTCCGGATACGCGTTCGTTGTAGCAAGGGAACCTATATTCGCGTCCTAGCCGAGGATATCGGAGCGACTCTGGGCTGCGCCGCCCACTTGGGAGCCTTGCGACGGACCGCAGTCGGTCCATTTAACGTCATGCAGGCGCACCTTGCCGCCGCCCTTGAACAAAAGTCACGGGAAGCGCGCGATCAAGCACTACTGCCCGCCGACTCGCTGATTGACCGCTTGCCGCGCGTCAACCTTACTGGGGGGCTTGAAAGGCGTTTTTTGCAGGGCCAGACCCTAAGCGCCGCAGGCTATCCAGCCGGAACGGTCCGCGTCTATTCCGACGGGGCTCGGTTCCTTGGTGTGGCGGAGGTGGCGGCGGCGGGGGAGTTGCATCCTAAGCGACTGATTAATCTGCAGGTGCGATCCGCTACCGGTCCGACATAAAGCACGAGCTGGCGCGTTTTGGGCGGGCCCTAAACAGCCGGTTTTAGGCGGTAGATTCTCTTGTGGAACGCTATGATTTTAAGGTAGAATCCGCGCTTCATTAATTCAACGAGCGTATCGACATGCCGGCTACTTCCGCGCAAAAAGCGCAGACCATTCAGGATTATCAACGTATTAAGGGCGACACCGGATCGCCAGAAGTACAGGTTGCGCTCCTGACCTCCCGTATCAACGAGCTCACCGGCCACTTCAAGACCCACGTTAAGGATCACCATTCCCGCCGCGGTCTGCTTCGGATGGTCAGCCAGCGACGCAAGATGCTTGATTATCTCAAGCGCAAGAATGCCGACAGCTACCGCAAACTGATCGAGCGCCTCGGCCTGCGCAAGTAAGGTACCAATTAACGCCCACCTCCTTCAGGTGGGCGTTTTGTTTTCGTGCGGTCCTTCCGCATTCCTATCTCTATTCTTTAACGCCGGCGGCATGTGCCGCCTGTGATCGAAAAGGACACTACTTTGAATCCAGTCAAGAAGACATTTACCTACGGCGCACATCAGGTGACGCTGGAAACCGGCGAAATTTCCCGCCAGGCTGACGGCGCTGTAATGATCACTGTCGATGACACGGTTGTACTGTGTGCCGTGACCGCTAAAAAAAGTGCCAAGCCGGGCCAGGATTTTTTTCCCCTGACTTGTGACTACCTTGAGAAGACTTATGCCGCCGGCAAGATTCCCGGCGGATTTTTCAAGCGTGAGGGCCGTCCCTCCGAAAAAGAAACGCTGACCAGCCGCCTGATCGACCGTCCGATTCGTCCACTGTTCCCTGATGGTTTTTATAATGAAGTGCAGGTTGTAGCGACGGTGATGTCGGTCAATCCGGACGTCGATCCGGACATCGTGTCCCTGATCGGATGCTCGGCCGCGCTGACGCTGTCCGGCGTTCCGTTTAACGGCCCCATCGGCGCCGCGCGCGTCGGTTACATCAACGGCGAATACGTGCTAAACCCGACGCCTACACAACTCGCGGAGTCGAAACTGAATCTGGTCGTCGCCGGCACCGAACACGCCGTGTTGATGGTCGAGTCCGAAGCGCAGCAACTGTCCGAGGAAATCATGCTCGGCTCGGTGGTGTTCGGCCACCAGCAGATGCAGGTCGCTATCCAAGCCATCAACGAACTCGCGGACGAAGCCGGCAAACCCGCCTGGGACTGGCAGCCGCCTGCCAAGGACGAAGCTCTGGCCGCAAAGATCTCATCCCTTGCGGAGGCGGACCTGCGCGCTGCCTTTGACATCAAACAAAAGCAGGCACGCTCGACCAAGATCGATGACATCTGGAAGCGCGTTTTCGAACAGCTGGGTGTAGGCAGCGAGGGTGGACCTGACGCCAACGTGGTCAAGGACCTTTGCTTCGCGCTGGAATCGAAGATCGTGCGTACGCAAATCCTCGAAGGCTCGCCGCGTATCGACGGCCGCGACACCCGCACCGTGCGCCCCATCACCATCCGTACTGGTGTGCTACCGCGCACCCACGGTTCTGCGCTGTTCACCCGTGGGGAAACGCAGGCGATCGTTGTCGCCACGCTTGGCACAGGTCGCGATGAACAGATCATCGACGCGCTCATGGGCGAGTACAAAGACCGCTTCATGCTTCACTACAACATGCCCCCCTATGCAACCGGCGAGACTGGCCGCGTCGGCACCCCCAAGCGCCGCGAAATAGGCCACGGCCGCCTTGCGAAGCGCGCGCTGCTCGCCGTGCTGCCCTCGGCTGAGGAGTTTGGCTACAGCATGCGGGTTGTCTCAGAGATCACCGAGTCCAACGGTTCCTCGTCGATGGCTTCGGTCTGCGGCGGCAGCCTCGCGCTGATGGATGCGGGAGTGCCGATGAAGGAACACGTCGCTGGCATCGCGATGGGCTTGATCAAGGAAGGCAACCGCTTTGCCGTGCTTACCGACATCCTTGGCGACGAAGATCACCTCGGCGACATGGACTTCAAGGTCGCGGGTACCGAAAACGGAGTCACCGCCCTGCAGATGGACATCAAGATCGAGGGTATCACCAAGGAAATCATGCAGGTCGCACTGGCCCAGGCCTGCGAGGCTCGCCTGCACATCCTGGGAATCATGAAGGACGCGCTGGGAACATCGCGCCAGGACATTTCGAGTTTCGCGCCGCGCATCATCAAGATCAAGATTAATCCGGAAAAAATCCGCGATGTCATTGGCAAGGGCGGGGTGGTTATCCGGGGTATCCAGGAAGAGACGGGCACCACCATTGAAATCGGCGACGATGGTACGATTTCCATCGCCTGCGTCAATGCCGATGGCGGCATGATCGCCAAGAAGAAAATCGAGGACATCACGGCGGATGTCGAGGTCGGCCGTGTCTATGACGGCACGGTGCTCAAGCTTCTCGATTTCGGCGCCATCGTGCAACTGCTTCCGGGCAAGGACGGGCTGCTGCATATCTCGCAAATCAGCAAAGAGCGCGTCGCCAACGTGTCCGACCATCTCAAGGAAGGCCAGCACGTCAAGGTGAAGGTACTCGAAGCCGATGAGAAAGGCCGTGTGCGCCTGTCCATGAAGGCCATTCTCGAGGATGCACCTGCACCCCAGGCATGATCAGGGGGGATAAATAAAAAAGGGCGCTGCGGCGCCCTTTTTTATTGCCCGCAGTAGCGGTTTTTTGCAGGCACGCTACTTTGCAACCTGCTTTTCACGCAGTTCGTCGAGCGTCTTGCAGTCGATGCACAAAGTTGCCGTTGGCCGCGCCTCGAGCCTCTTGAGGCCGATTTCAACGCCACAGCTCTCACAGTAACCATAGTCTTCCGAGTCGATCTTGGAAATGGTCTCGTCGATTTTCTTGATCAGTTTGCGTTCGCGGTCGCGATTGCGCAGTTCCAGTGCCATGTCCGACTCCTGACTAGCGCGGTCATTGGGGTCAGCAAACACCGTAGCCTCATCCTGCATAGTGTGCACGGTGCGGTCGATATCCTGGCTTAGTTCGGATTTTAGGGCTTCCAAAATCTTCCGGAAGTGTGTCCGCTGTTTCGCGTTCATATATTCCTCGCCTTTTTTGGGCACATAGGCGGAAAACTGTTTGTGCAAGAGATCGACGGACATTTGGAAACGCGCTCCAGATTCAAAATTAAGGCGACTTAATACCAGAAAAAGCAGCACTGGGCAAGCCATAAATTGGGACCAGCGCAAACAGGGACTTAGCGGCTTTTCTCCTATGAAAGGCCGCAAGAACAGCTTAGCAAAAAACACGCTGTAAAGGTGCCCGATTTCGTGAGCCATGCGGGACGGATTCCACTGTTTTGCATATTGCAGTTCGTTGACCTTGGATGCCATGAGGGAGTACAATTCGCGGCCTCTCGGGGTGTAGCGTAGCCTGGTAGCGCGCCTGGTTTGGGACCAGGATGTCGGGAGT
>CAITSH010000354.1 GCA_903895005.1 uncultured Pseudomonadota bacterium | reverse complement strand
CGGCCTGCCGCATCTCATTCCGGCCTGGCGAAGGCCCAGCGTTGCAGCGGTATCAGTGCCAGGCCGCAAAGCAGCGCGATGGCACCTATTATGTAGAACGCTGTGTGAATGTCCAGCCAGTCCTTGAAAAAGCCCATCAACAAGGGTGTCGAAAAGTGTGAAACACCCCATCCGATGCCGCCCAGAGCCATCGCCGAGCCACGCGTTTCGCTGGCGCTCACCTTGCTGATGAGCATCTGGAAATAAATCGTCATCAGCGCGGAACCGGCCCCCAGGCCGAGCATGAACACCGCGATTACGGTTGGCTGTGTGAACGCAGCAGCCAGCGCGACGCATGAGCCTGTCGCCATCGCCGCGAGCAGCGGCACCCGGGTTGCGCGCACCTGCTTTACCAAGTGTCCCGCAACCAGGCCGCCGGCGATGGCGCCGACCGCGCGCAGCGAAATGAGCGCTCCGGTGGCGTCAGCATCGAACCCCTGTTCGACCATCAGTATCGGATAAAACGAAAACGACAGCGAAATGGGCAGCGCCGAAACGTAAGCGCACAGCATGGCGAAGCGGATGCTGCGCCTTTTGAGCAGCATACGGTAGGTGGCGATCATCGGCTGGTGTCCGCCGCGAGGCCTGGCCGCATGGCGGAACACCTGGTTGAGTATCAGCGCAATCAGCGCGGCCGTTGCCATGGCGGCAAAGCCGGCACGAAATCCGGCCTGGAGGATGATGAAGCCGGCGCTGGCGGTGCCGCAAATCTGACCCGCATTCGTGGCTCCATTAAGCCGGCCCATATGTACGCCGGACGAACCCGGCAACTGGCTCGCCATCGACCAGGTTGCCGGCCAGAACATGGCGCGGGCCGTGATCATCAGCAGTTGCGCCGCGAAAATGACAAGGAAATTGTCGGCCACCATGAAGAGCAGGGCCGACGACACGGTGATGGCACAAGCGGCCATCGCGAGGTTCTTCCCGCCAAGTCGGTCTGAGAACGCGCCGCCGACGAGATTCAGTATGATCTGAAGCACCACCGGCAGCGCCACGACGGTACCAATCTGAACGCCGCTCATCCCCAGCGAACGGGCGAACAGAGGCACCAGGATGTAGGTCGAACCGAGCGCGAAATTCCACGAAAAGGAGCTGAGGAAAAACGGCGCCAGCGCGGCAAAGCCCAGCGGATCGGATCCGGGGCGGTTCATTGTTGCTGCTGGCGGGGAGGGAGCAAAGCGTGCATCTGGGGGAGGGATTCTGATTGCATTATGGACTTGCGCCGGCCCGAGCGGCAAATCAATGCAAAAGATGTAAGTTTTGAAACAGACCGGCGACTAAACTGCATGAAGGCGCCGTGGCCGCCATGACCGCACAACCCTGACACCCGAGGAGCCGGCATGAAAACGTGGTTTTCCCAGTTCGTAACCGCTGGCATGGTCGCCGGCGTGATCGCCCCCTTTCCGGCGCTTGCATTATGCAGCGCCCAAAGTGGTACCGGCACCGTTGCATTGGTCGAGCTTTACACTTCGGAGGGCTGTGACAGTTGTCCGCCGGCCGATCGCTGGCTGCGCACACTTCCGGCAAGCGGCATTGGTGCCGCGAATGCGGTGGCCTTGTCCCTGCACGTCGACTATTGGGATTACATCGGCTGGAAAGACCCTTATGCCAAACCCTTATTCAGCGCGCGGCAAAAGGAAGCCAATGCGATCAACCGGTCAAACGTCGTCTACACGCCGCAGGTGATGCTTGCCGGTCGCGATTTCCGGCGCTGGTCCGCTGGCGGCCTTGGCGATGAGGTGAAGCGTATCAATGCGCAGCCGGCCCGGGCGCGCATAGAACTGGAATTACGTGACACCGGTGCCGGGCGGATCGAGGTCAGGGGTACGGCCGTTGCGCCGAGGCCCGAGGATCGCGCCGATGCCATCCTGTACCTCGCTTTTTATCAGAATGAACTCAAAAGCGAAGTCAGCGCCGGTGAAAACAGGGGCGCAACCTTGATGCATGATTACGTTGCACGCGAATGGAGCGGCCCGATCGCGTTCGATGCCGCGGGGCGCGCGGCGGTGAATCTCAGTACCGCATTGGGCGCGGCCGAGCGCGGCAAGACCGGCGCGGTGGCCTTCGTGCAAAACCAGAAAACGGGTGAGGTGCTGCAGGCGCTCGCGCTGCCCTACTGCCGCAGCTGACCCCGCGTTCGGGGCTTTGGGGATGCCAGCGCCCGCTTTTTCGCCCCGTGTCCTTACATCCTGGATTTTTGCTCTTTGGCTTCGTCCTTGATGGCCTTGCCACCGATTTCGATGTCCTTGCCGGCGCCTTCCATGGTGTTGCATCCAGATAGCGGTGCGAGCAGGCCGAAAAGGAACAGCGTGGCGAAAAGTACCGCATAAAGTTTTTTGATCATTGCGAACCTCCGGGGAACGGGAGGCGCGACGCGGTGTTGCGCCGTGCCTGTCGCGAACCGAGTGGTTCGTCGGGACATTGTTTGTTTTCTGCGCGCGACATTCTGTTCGGTACCGCACTTTGCGCCTCCTGAATGTCCCGCGAAGATGTCAGCATCACCGGAATTTTTGCAACGCATCAAATTCCGGGGCATTAAATTCAAATGCGCGAACATCAGACATGTCCTTGACATCGTGATTTGGAAGGCGCTTACTGAAATCGCTCCGGTGATACGGAGTCGGATGAATTTCCCGCACGAAGAGGCCATCTGGTTGCTGCACAAAAATTCCGCTGTTGCGTTCGCCCCGAGTTGCGGGTGAACCTGATGCGAATGAGTGGCGACTGCCATCGACCGCAGTTCGGGATCGTTCGAACCGGCGAGCCGGAGCGAAGGTCAAAGCGCGTTTTCATTAATCTTGTTGTCGCGGTTTGGCCGTGTTTTAAAAAGGGTGCCATGGCGATCCCTGCAGGGTCTGGCACCACAATTTGGGTTACGCAATTGTGGGGGGCGTTCTATAGATGAAATTCACTACATAGCGACTCAAAAGCCGGCGACAGCCACAAGCTGTCCAACAGGCCGGCATACGGCGCCTAGCGTGCCAGACTGAAGCCACCGAAGTGGCGTTTTACCGAAGCCCTGCGACGTTCTCGCGGGGCTTCGCATTTGCGGTGCGTGGCGCGGTGCCAAACCCGCGTCGGGCGCTTGGGCTACTGGTGAATGTAGCTCTCGAGCTGGGCGATGATGTATTTCTGCTCCGAAATCACTTCCTTGATGATGTCACCTATTGAAATGACGCCCACCATTTTCTTATGATCGAGCACAGGCAGGTGGCGGATGCGCTTTTCAGTCATGAGCGCCATGCACTCCTGTATCGACTGCGCCGGGCCCACGCAAAGAACCCGGGCGGTCATTATTTCGCTCACCCTAGTGTCTTTCGAGGACCTGCCCATCAGGATGATCTTGCGTGCATAGTCACGTTCGGAAAAAATTCCGGCCAGCTTCTCACCCTCGAGCACGACAAGGGCGCCGACGTTATTTTCCGCCATGAGCCCCAGGGCTTCAAACACGGTCGCATCGGGCGACACGTGCAGCAACGGGTGTTTCTTTTCTTCCAGGATTTGCCCGACGTTCTTCATGTCGCACCTCCCTCGATAAGGCCCTGCGGCGGCGGCAGCCGTCCGTGATGCTCCCTAGTGTAATCCCAGAACGTGCGCTGCCGGCAAACCCGGTACGGCCGACCGCAAGCGCGATTGGGGGGGCGCCGAAGTGGGGGGCATCCAGCCGAAAAAAAAGCCCCGTACCGCCTGCGCGATACGGGGCTTTTACCTGCTGGCGCCGGTCAGGCCTTGATCAGGTCGGCGTTGAACGGAAGGTTGCGCTGGCGCTTGCCAGTGAGTTTCGCGATCGCGTTGCCCACCGCCGCGCCAATCGGGGCGAGGCCGGCCTCGCCGACCCCGCCCGGATGATTGTCGGTAGAGATCACCTTCACGCTCACTTTGGGTGCCTCGTTCATGCGCATGATGGGGTAGTCGTGGAAGTTCGACTGTTGCACCGCGCCCTCGCTGATGGTGATGCGCTCATTGAGGTGACTGATGCCGAACATGATCGATCCCTCAATCTGTGCGGCGATATTGGCGGGTTGCACGGCGATGCCGCAATCGACCGCGCTCCATACCTCGTGCACGCGGAACTTGCCGGTCTTTTTGTCCACCGACACTTCGGCCACCTGCGCGCAGTGTGTGTTCCATGCGTCCGAGTAGGCAAAGCCGAGCGCGCGTCCAGGCGCGCGCGGCTTTTTCCAGTCGGCCAATTTTGCCGCCTCTTCAATGACGGCGCGTGCACGGGGGTTTTTTTCCAGCATCGCAATGCGGTACTCGACCGGGTCACGACCCGCGCCCGCGGCGATCTCGTCGATCAGCGTTTCGATGGCGAACTTGGTGTATCCGGGGCCTACCGCACGCCAGAAGCCAACGTCCACGCCGCGCTGCTCGCGCAGGTATTCGACCAGATGGTTGCCAACGTGGTAATTGATTTCGGCGCCCTCGCAAACCGGCTGGTCCTTGCCGCCGGCCTGCTGGAACAGCGGCGGCGCGGCGCGGGCGTAAATCGATTCGGCGACGATGCGATGCCGCAATGCGACGATGTTGCCCTTGGCATCGAGGCCGGCCGACAGGTGCTGCGCCACCAACGGGCGGAACTTGTCGTTCTGAACGTCGTCCTCCCGCGTCCATACCACCTTTACCGGCGTGCCTTCCATCGCCTTGGCGAGAATGCCCGCGTCGATGACATAGTCGGCTTCGACGCGACGACCAAAGCCCCCGCCCAGCATGGTGATGTTGGTGGTGATGTTCTCGGGCCGGAAACCGAGCACGCGTGTCAGGCCTCCGGCGATGAAAAACGGCGACTGGCTCGGTGCCCAGACTTCGATCTTGTCTCCGGTCACGAGCGCGGTGGCGTTCATCGGTTCCATGCAGACGTGGGCGACGTGCTCCGAGCTGAACTCGGCGCTGACGGTCTTGACCGCGTTGGCCATGGCGCCCTTGGCATCGCCCTCGCTAAGGAATGTCACGCCGCCATCGGTCAGGTCGCGCGATCGCGCCTGGTAGGCCGCGCCCACCGCACCGGAACTGTAGCTGCGCGCTCTCGCCGCCTTGCTCCACTCGACCTTGAGCGCGGCCCTGGCTTTTCTTGCCGCCGGATAGGTTTTGGCGATGACGCCCACGCCGTAGGGCATGGGGACGATCTTCATCACGCCGGGAATCTGCTTCGCCGCGGTATCGTCTATTTTTTCCGGCTTTTCGCCCTGCACGGGCGCGCGCAGCACGGTCGCATAGAGCATGCCGGGCAGGCGCACGTCGATGCCGTACCCGGCCTTGCCCGTGGTCTTGGAGGGAACGTCGACACGCGGTTTGTCCCGCCCGATCAGACGGAACTGGCTGACCGGCTTGAGGTCGGCCTTGGTCACCGCAGGTGGTGTGGCCGGCACTTTGGCGAAGGCGGCGATTTCACCGTAGCCGAGTTTGCGGCCCGACGCGGCGTGTACGACCGTGTGCGGCTCGGTTGTCAATTCTGCCGCGGGCACGCCGAGTTTTTCGGCCGCCGCAAGGATCATGATCTGGCGCGCCTGCAGCCCGGCAAGACGCAGAATTTCGTAATAGCCCTGGGTGGTGCGGCTTGCGCCGGTAACCATGCCGCCGCCAAAGCGGGGATTTCCGAACGCGCGCGGGTTGGTGGGTGCCTGCTCCACCTTGACGCGGCTCCAGTCAAGGTCCATGTCCTCGGCAAGGATCAGCGGCATGGCCGTCATGGTGCCCTGACCCATTTCGGAGGCGGGCGAGTAGATGGTCACGAGGCCACTGGCTGCGAGGTTCATCCACGCGTTGGGCGAGAAGGACGCGGCCTGTGCGAAGGCGTCGTCGACGGCCACGCCGGCGAGCGGGGCGCCGAACATCACGCCAAAGGCGGCCCCGGCACCGGACAGCAAAAAGGCGCGGCGCGAAACACCTTGATAGGCGATCCCCTCGAAGCCGGTGTGTTTGCCATTGCCGGCGGGGTTGGAGATTGGTTTGCTATTGTGTTTATTCATGCTCATGGCGCGCTCCTCAGCCTTCTTTTGCCGCGCGTTCAACCGCGGCGATGATCTTGTTGTAAGTGCCGCAGCGGCAAAGGTTGCCAGACATGTGTTGCACGATCTGCGAACGCGTCGGCTTTTTGTTCTTGGCGAGCAGCGCGGCGGCGGCCATGATCTGGCCCGACTGGCAGTAGCCGCATTGCGGCGCCTGTTCCGCCACCCAGGCCTTTTGCAATGGGTGGTCGCCGGCGGCCGAAAGACCTTCTATGGTGGTGATCTTCTTGCCTGCCACTGCGGAAATCGGCGTGACGCAGGAGCGCGTTGATACGCCGTTTACGTGTACGGTGCATGCGCCGCATTGCGCCATGCCGCAGCCGAACTTGGTCCCGGTAAGGCCCAGTTCATCGCGCAAGGCCCACAACAAGGGGGTGTCGGCCGGCATGTCGACTTCTTCTGCCTTGCCGTTGACGGTGAGTTTTACCATTGCTTCCTCCGAAGGGATTGTGGGGTACCGGTACCGTGATTAAGAATGGTCCCGATGGTCCGGCTGGTACGGGTGATACGTGCTTTTTTGTGACGGTAGTCTGCCACGATTTTCCCGTTTTATCATGGCAAGGTGCCTGCGTGGGCGGCGCGCGCGGACACTGGTAACATGTCGTTGAGGACGTCGCTTGCAAGTGTAAGCGCGTCAGTCAGAGGGCGTTGGCGTTTGCCAGTGTTTAAAAGAGGATTGCCATGCCGATGGAAAGCTATCTTATCTGGCTCGTCGCCGGCTTCGTGCTGGTGATCGCCGAGCTGGTGACCACAACCTTTTACCTGCTGGTTCTGGGTATCGCCGCCTTTGCCGGCGCCGCTGCCGCCTGGTCGGGTCTGCCCTTCTGGGGACAGACGCTGATCGCCGCCGCGGTTGCGCTCGCCGGAGTCTGGTGGGTGCGCCAGCACCGCAAGGCGGACAAGGTTCCTGCCATGCCGGCGCTGGAAGCGGGGCAATCCGTGGTGTTTGAATCTTGGTCGGACAAACCGGGCGGCAATGCGCGCGTGAAATACCGCGGCAGCCACTGGGATGCCGTCCTGCCGGCGGGCGAGTCACCCGCGCCCGGTGATATCTATTACATCGTAGCAATCGAGGGTGCGAGCCTTCGCCTCACCAAAGCACGGCCCTGACCGGCCGGGATCCGGAACCCAGGAGGACAAGCATGTTTCCAAAACTGATCGGCGTACTCATCGGCACCTTTGCGGTCGCAAGCATCGAGCAGACGCGCGGCTTCGCCATTCCGTTTTTTATCATCGCGCTAGTCGTCGTATTTGTCATCGAGGGCGTGCGCGTGGTGCCGCAGCAGAACGCCTGGGTGGTCGAGCGCCTTGGCAAGTTCCACGCCATCCTCGAACCCGGCCTCAATGTCATCGTGCCGTTTTTCGACCAGGTCCAGTACCGCCACTCGCTCAAGGAAGTGCCGCTCGATGTGTCCGAGCAAATCTGCATTACGCGTGACAACACGCAGCTGTCGGTGGACGGCATCATTTATTTCCAGGTGGTCGACCCGCGTCTCGCGTCTTACGGCTCGTCCAACTACATCGCGGCGATCACGCAGCTGGCGCAGACCGCGCTGCGTTCCGAGATCGGCAAGATGGAACTGGACAAGACCTTTGAGTCGCGCGATGAAATGAACAAACAGGTGGTGTCGGTTCTCGATGAGGCTGGGCGCAACTGGGGCGTCAAGGTGTTGCGTTACGAAATCAAGAATATCACGCCGCCCGAGACCATCCTGCGCGCGATGCAGGCGCAGATCACAGCGGAGCGCGAAAAGCGCGCCCTCATTGCCAAGTCCGAGGGTCAGCGCCAGCAGGAGATCAACATCGCCGAGGGCGAAAAACAGGCGGCTGTACTGAAGTCCGAGGGCGACAAGACCTCGGCCATCAACAAGGCGCAGGGGCAGGCCACGGCGATCCGCGTTGTGGCCGAGGCGACCTCGTTTGCGGTCGAGGCGGTGGCCGCGTCCATGGCCAAGGAGGGCGGCCAGCAGGCGGCCAACCTGAAAATTGCCGAGGCTTATATAAACGCATTTGCGCAACTTGCCCGCACCAACAACACCATGATCGTGCCGTCTAACCTGGCGGATGTTTCTTCGATGATGGCGACGGCAATGACTGTGCTGGACAAATCCAAGCCGAGTCAGGCGGCCAAAACCGGCTGAGGGCCGTCAGGCACGTCGTTTTTTGATCCAGGTCAATAGCGCGGGCTCGCGGGAGCCTAGAGTGGGTTCATGAACCACTCGAACGATCACGCGAAAGGCCCCGCCATGAGTACGAATACCTCCGCCGCAAGACAGACAAATCCCGCTGCCAACGCCGCCCCCCCTGGGTTGGCTGCTATCACCCTCCAGCTGACAGAACGCCGTGCCGAACTTCAGGCTGAAATCAGCCGCAAGCGCGGCGAAATCCGCGGCGGACACGTTGGCTTTGACGCGAGCACCAGTACCGACGGTGGTGATGGCGCGCAACTCAACGCTACGGGCAGCGTGCACCACGCTGAAATCGAGCGTGATACGGCCGAACTGAACGACATCGCCTCGGCGATCGGGCGCATCACGGCCGGCACCTACGGTGTTTGCACCGACTGCGGCGAACGCATCGCCGAAGCGCGCCTAGCAGTGTGGCCCACGGCAAAGCGATGCACGCCGTGCCAGCGCCAGATCGAGCGCGCGCGCTCCAAGACGGCGTCACTTTAGCTCTGAAACCGGGCCTGCCTTGCCCCCCGGGCCGATGCCAGATTTCCCGCATCCCTATCAAATGCCAACCAACACCACAGGAACCACACCATGAGTTTTCTTCACGCAGTCATCTGGCTTGATCACAAGCGCGCCCAGGTCATCCGCTTCGGACGCGACGGCAGCGAATCTAAATCGGTGAAACACGAGGGGGGCGAGCGCCACCTGCACCACCGGCGCGGCACCATTGGCAGCGGCCATGCGGCTGAGGACCCGAAATATTACGAGCAGATCATTGCTGCCATCGGCGATGCAAAGGAATGGCTTGTCGCCGGACCGGCCAACGCCAAGCTTGAACTGGTGAAACACATCCACAAGCACCATCACGCGCTCGTCGATCACCTTGTCGGGGTCGAGACGCTGGACCACCCCACCGAGGGCGAATTGCTCAAATTTGCGCGCGCGTATTTTCTTGCCGCGGACGCCATGCTGCCGGGCGGTGGGGAAAACCTGACACGCTGATCCGTGCCTTGACCGGCGGGGCGGCTTTACAAGCCACCCCGCGGCTGCGCAAAATGGGCCTCCTTTTTTGTGCAGCGAGTTTCCGTGAACCGTCCCGGTCCGTCCACCCCCGCGCACGCCCTGTATTGCGTGCAGGTCATCTATCCCGTTGCCGCCGGCTTTTATGACGTCGGCCACTACGTCAACAAGCACGTGCCACTGGCGCTGCGCCTGATGCGCGAGCGCCTGGGGATCGCACCGCAACGTGTCGAGGTGCTTGCCGATGTCGCTGCGCTCCCCGGCCGCGAGGACCCCAAGTATCCGTGCGTATGCCTGATGTACTTTCGCACCGGAGAAGAGGTCGAAGCTTTTTCACGGTTTTACCGCACGCCGGAAATCAGCGCGATCATGCGTGTTGATCATCCCAATTACACGAAACATCCACCCGAAGTGCAGGTGAGTCGCGTGTTTGATGTCGCGGCAACGTGATGTGCAGTCGCGCAGGTGTCGCCGGCTTTGCGGTGGCGGATGATGTTCCGATATTGACAATGCTAAGCTTCACGCTCCCGCAGCGCGATGCCGCGGGCTGATTTTCGCGCAAGCGTCCTGGAGGTTGCATCATGATGAGCCCCGAGCAGAATGATCTCGTGACCCGTGTCGGGCCGGACCGGCCGGCCGGCAGACTGCTGCGCCAATACTGGCAGCCGGCGGCATTGATCGATGAATTCGCCGCCGGTGAACGTCCGGTCAAGGCGGTGCGGCTCATGGGCGAGGACTTCGTGCTGTTTCGCGACGAGGCCGGGCGCTACGGCCTGCTTGATCGCGATTGCCCGCATCGCGGCGCCGATCTTTCATACGGCCGCAACGAAAATGGCGGCCTGCGCTGCCTGTTTCACGGCTGGCTTTTCGACGTTAATGGCAAATGTCTTGAAACGCCGGCCGAGCCGCCCGGCAGCAAGCTGCGCGAGCGCGTTTCGCAGCGGGCCTATCCGGTGCTTGCCAGGGCCGGCATCCTGTGGGCTTATCTTGGCACGGGTGAGCCGCCCGCCTTTCCCGAGTTTGACTGCTTTGCCGCACCGGACACCCATGTGTTTGCTTTCAAGGGGCTGTGGGAATGCAACTGGCTGCAGGCACTGGAGGTGGGCATCGACCCGGCGCACGCCTCCTTCTTGCATGTCTATTACGAAGACGAAGACCCGGACCAAAGCTACGGCCGGCAGTTTCGCAGCGCCTCGAGTGACACCGGCATGCCGATGACCAAGGTGTTGCGCGAATACAACCAGCCGGAAATCCGCATCGAAAAAGCCGACTGGGGCCAGCGTCTTGTCACGCTGCGCAAGCTCGACGAGCACAAGACCCATGTGCGCGTCACCAACACGATTTTCCCGCAGGCCTTCCTCATTCCGATGTCCGATGAGATCACCATCACGCAGTGGCATGTGCCGGTCGATGACACCAACACCTTCTGGTTCACCATGTTCACGAGTTTTGGCAGGCCCATCGACAAGCAGCATTTTCGCGAAATCCGCCTGAAGACGTATCCGGCACCCGACTACCGCCCGATCTTCAACAGGGGCAACCGTTACGGTTACAACGCTGAAGAGCAAAAGACCCAGACCTACACCGGTATGGGCATGGACATCAACATCCACGACCAGTGGGCGTGCGAAACGCAGGGTCCGATACAGGACCGCACACGCGAGCATCTTGGCACCACGGACCGCGGCATCATCGCCTACCGGCGCATGCTTCTTGATGCCATCGGGGCGGTGCAAAAGGGCGAGCAGCCGCTGATGCGCCTGGATGCCGCCGCCGCACGCCAGATGCGCGGTCCCGACACCGTCGACGGGGTGGGGCCGACGCAAAACTGGGAGGCGTACTGGAAGGCGCTGGCCGAGCGCCGCCGCAACGGCGCATCCTGGGCACCGCCGGGCACGGCCACCAGGGCAGCCTAGTTCCACATGGGAGTCGAAGTGGGATTCATAGAGCGTCACGGCCTGTGGACCGCCGCGCAGGCGCTGGCGGCACGCGAGGTGCTCGCGCGCATTGAAAAAGACGCGATCGAAACCGTGCGATTCGTGTTTGCAGACCAGCATGGCATCCCCCATGGCAAGGCCCTGGTCGGCGGTGGTGCCGTGTCGGCCATGCGCGAAGGCGTGCGCCTGGTGGGGACCGTCCTGCTCAAGGATACGTCCGGGCGCACCGCTTGGCCGGTGTTCGGCGGCAACACTCCCCCCGGCGTGCGCGACTTTCAAAGTGCTTCGGATGTCGTGCTGGTTCCGGACCCGTCGACCTTTTGCGTGCTGCCCTGGGTAAGGAGCACCGGATGGATGCAGTGCAACGCCTATTTCCCGGACGGTCGGCCCGTGCCCTTTGACACGCGCGCCATTTATGCGCGCGCCCTCGAGCGTCTCGCGCATCGGGGCTTTGAATATGTTGCGGGGCTTGAGGTCGAGTTCTATGTCTTTCGCGTGAATGACGCGCGGCTTGGTGCGGACGAAGCCGGTTGGCCGGCGCCCCCACCTGAGGTCGGCCTCATGCACACCGACCTGAGCCTCATACACAACGGCTTCCAGGTGCTGGCCGAGCAGCGCTACGACCAGATCGAGCCGGTGGTCTCCGAATTGCAGCGGGCGGTGCTGGCGATGGGCCTGCCCCTGCGCTCTGTCGAAGTGGAGCTTGGCCCGAGCCAGTGCGAATTTGTGTTCGCGCCGATGTCCGGCATGACGCCTGCCGATACCATGGTGCTGTTTCGCAGCGCCGCCAAGCAGTTGATGCGCCGTCTGGGCTGCCACGCCACCTTCATGTGCCGTCCGAAAATCCCGGAAGTGATGTCATCGGGCTGGCACCTGCACCAGTCGCTGCGCGATCCGGCGGGCGGTCGCAATCTTTTCATTCCGCAAACCGCCAGCGCATCGGCCGCGAACATCGGGCACTACCTGTCAGACCTGGGCGCACGTTATGTTGGCGGCCTGCTCGCCCATGCGGCCGGGGCGGCCGCCTTTACCACGCCCACCATCAACGGGTATCGCCGCTACCGGCCAAACTCGCTTGCGCCCGATCGTGCGATCTGGGGCTGCGACAACCGCGGCGCCATGCTGCGTGTAATGGGCGGTGTGGGCGATCCGGCCTCGCGCGTCGAGAACCGGGTCGGCGAACCCGCCGCCAATCCCTATCTCTACATGGCCTCGCAGATTTTTGCCGGGCTTGAGGGCATTGCGGCTGCGCGCGATCCCGGACCCTCGGCGGATGTGCCCTACGAGACCGCGGCGCCACGCCTTCCGACCAGCCTGCCCGATGCGCTTGTCGCGCTCAATGCCAGCAGTTGCATGCGCGATGGCCTTGGCGGTGATTTCGTCGACTATTACATTCATATAAAAAATGCCGAACTCGCCCGTTTCAACGCCGAAGTGACAGAATGGGAACAGCGCGAATACTTTGAGATGTACTGAAGCGCCGCCCCGATCGGTTCGAGCCCCGCACAAGCCGGTCAAAAACACATTCACATATTACGAACGAAAGCGAACGACCCAGCATGCCCAGCGTAACCCTGATTGCACAAGACGGAAACCAGACCAGCCTTGACGTTGCCATTGGCGACACCCTGATGCTCGCAGCCACCCGCAACGGCGTCGCAGGTATTTCCGGCGACTGCGGCGGCGTATTGAGCTGCGCCACCTGCCACGTGTATGTTGACGCTGCGTATGTGGCTAAACTGCCTGCACCCGATGGTGACGAGTTGTCGATGCTCGATTTCACCGCTGCGGAACGCCGCTCCGAAAGCCGGCTTTGCTGCCAGATCACCATCACGCCCGAGCTTGACGGCCTGTTGGTGCGCCTGCCGGCCTCGCAGTACTGAATTCAGTTTAGGGAGAAGACCATGGGTATCATGCAAACCGACCGGACACTTCCGGCGAACAAGCTTATCTTCGAGGTACGCCGCGACGCGGCTTTGCGCATGCGTTTTCGCGACGACCTTGAGGGCCTGATGCGCGAGTACGGATTGTCCGAAGTGGAGCAAAAGGCCTTGCGCGAGATCGACTTGCGAGCGCTTTCCGACCTTGGCGTGCATCCGTACTTTTTGCCGCAGGTATCGCGTCTGTTCAAGGGCGCCGGCTACAACCATAATGATAGTGCCGCGGCGCAGTTGTACGCGGAAAAAATGCTCAAGGGGAAATAGCCGTGGCAGAAATCGTATCCGTCATCGCGCTGGCGCATGCGCCGGGCGCAACCGGTTGGCTCGACAAGGCGCCGCCGCACGAGCAGGAGGCGATAAAGGTCGGTTACGGCCGCATGGCCGAGCGCCTGCGCGCCGCGCGTCCGGACGTCATTGTCGGGATTGCGAACGACCACATGCTCAACTTCAGTGTGGAGAACGTTCCTGACTGGTGTGTCGGCATTGCCGACCGCTGGCAGGGGCCGTCCGAATGGTTTCGCGACTGGATCAATGTGCCCGATTACGCAGTGGCGGGAAACCGCGACCTTGGCCGCACCATCGTGCGCGAGTGCGCGAAGCGCGGCATCAATGTCGCCTTTTCCGAAAAGCTCGAGTTTGACGACAACTGGTCTGTTCCCCTGAGTTTTCTCACGCCCGATCACGATGTCGCGCTGGTGCCCATTCATATGAACTGCGTGCTGCCGCCCATGCCCGAGCCCGAGCGTTGCGTGGCATTCGGTCACGCACTGGCCGGCGTGATCAAGGCCTGGCCGCAAAAGCTGCGTGTTGCCGTCATGGCCACCGGCGGCCTGTCGCACGACCCGGGCGGCCAGAAGTATTTCGACGTTGATGAAAAATTCGACCGATGGTTTCTCGATTTGCTCGGGACCGGCGATGAGGCGCGCGTGTTGCGCGAATTGAACATTGAAAAAATGCTCGCAGCCGGCGACGGGGGCACGGTCGAGCTGCTGGCCTGGCTGGTGGCGATGGGCGCGGCGCAGACGCTGGCGCCGGGTCGCGGCAGCGAAACCATGTTTTATGTGCCCTCGGTGCCCCTGCGTTGCGGCATGGGTGGCGTCGAGTGGGGAGTGACCGCATGAGCGCCGAACAGGGATTGCTGCTGGACGTGTCCGCGCGCATGGCGCCGGGCCATACTGCGCTGCTCGTCGTCGATATGCAAAACGACTTTTGCGGTGCGGGCGGGTATATCGACAAGGTCATCGGCAAGGATCCGGCGGCGTGCAGCGCGGTGGCGGTACAGGTCAACCGGCTGGTGGACGCCGCGCGCGCGCGCGGCGTGCCCGTGCTCTGGCTGCGTGCCGACTACACCAATGCCGGTCTGCCCGAATCGATGCGCGCCAAGCTCGCCGAGCGCAAGGTCACACAGGCGTGCTGTGTCCCGGGTACCTGGGGTTATGAATGGCATGGTGTGCAGCCGGTACCCGGCGAGCCGGTGGTCGACAAGACCTGCTACGACGGTTTTGTCGCTACACCGCTTGAGGCTGAACTGCGCAAGAAAGGCATACGCAGTATCGTGTTCGCCGGCGTGCAGACCAATGTCTGCGTCGAGGCGACGCTGCGTCACGCCCACGCGCTCGGTTTTTACTGCATCGTGCCGCAGGACTGCGTCGCCTCGCACACGCCGCCCGCGCACGAGGGGACGCTCAACAATGTGCGATTCCTTTTTGGCGACGTGACAACACTGGACGAGGTGGTCCGCGCGTGGGCGCCGGCAAAGTGAGTGTCCCGGTAGCCCGGCCCCTGAATTTTCCGAATGCCCGAACGGGTGGGAGACCGGCAACGGCCGCCCCGAAGGCGCTTCAAACCATGGGTATGCGCGGCTGAGAGGTCGCGCACACCGGTAATTACGGCCGCTTAAACGGCTTCATACTTTAAAGTCCAGGAGAACTGCATGCTTGACGGATTCAAGATTTACGACGCCGACGCCCACGTGATGATGACCCCGGAAATGTGGCGTGACTTGCCGAAGGAATATGCGCTTCGCCGTCCGCGTCCCATCGCGATCGGCGACTCTGCCGACCTCGCGCACTGGCGCACCGCATGGCTGCTTGACGGTCGTATCGAGCCGCATCCCTACGGGCCGGGTACGCATGCCGCCAACACGCCGGGCATGACCATGGTCGAGTATGGTGCCAAGCCGGACAACGCCGGCGATTTCAATGCAGAGGGCCTGTCCATAGGCACGGTCACCGGCGGCGATGTGCCGGCGCGCCTGAAGGTCATGGACGCCATGGGCCACGACGTGCAGATGATTTTCCCGAGCACGCTCTACGCCACCATGTCGATAGACCCGGGCTTCGAGGCTGCCTTGTTTCGCTGCTACAACCGCTACATGGCGGGCCAGTGCAAGCAGGCGCCCAAGCGCCTCAAGTGGGCGGGGCTGCTGCCGATGCGCGACCCGAAACTCGCCATCGAGGCGCTCGATGAAATGGTCAAGCTCGGTGCCACCGCGGTGGTGGTGTTCGGCACCGTCGGCGAGCGCATGCACTCAAACACGGCCTTCCGCAGCATCTGGGATGCGGTGGCGGCTTCGAAATTGCCGGTGTGCGTGCACATGGCGATGAGCTTCCCGCCCTTTGACCAGGTCAGCCAGTCGATCCAGGACGCCAATATGATCGGCAAGGCGATGCCGGCGCAGCTGGCCTTTGTCGCGCTCGTCGGACACGGCATGATGGAGCGCTACGCCGACATGAAGGTGGCGTTTCTTGAGTTCGGCGGCGAATGGATTTTTTATTCTGTCGGCCGCATGACGCACTACATGGAAATCAACAAGCTTCGCATGGCTGATCCGTCCATGCTGCCCAAAATGACGGCCGATGACATCGCCAAGTCGGGGCGCTTTTTCCTTGCGGTGGAGTCGAGCGACAAGATGATGCCCCATGAACTTGCGCTGTTGGGTGATGACCAGATCCTCTATTCGTCGGACTTTCCGCACGGTGAGGGCCGCGACAGTGCCGCGCGTGAAATCATTGAACGCACCGACATTAGCAAAGAGCAAAAAAAGAAAATTCTTTACGATAATGCGGTGCGCTTTCTCGGCGAGCCATAACATACGGCGACTTACGGGCGGGGACGGTAGTCCCCGCCCGGATGCGCGGTTAAAAGATTGCAAAGGGGTGGAAGCGGGCGCGCGTCTTGCGTGTTCCGTGGTTTGACGCATTCATATCTGGGAGCTTGACGCGCCATGACCTCGATTTCCAAGTACCTCGCCCGGTTTTGTTGCGCCGTGCTGTTGCTGCCGGCGCTGACGGCGCTGGGCCAGGATGTCCAGAGTTACCCCAACAAGCCGATACGCCTGGTGGTGCCCTATGCCGCGGGCGGCGCCGGCGACATCGCGTTCCGGCTGATTTCCAACGCCGTCGAGGAAAAACTCGGACAGCGCTTTGTCATTGAGAACAAGCCGGGCGCCTCGGGCAACATCGGCGCTGCCGAGGTGGCGCGCGCCGCGCCCGACGGCTATACGCTGCTGCTGGGCGGGGGCAACAACTACACCTCAAACCAGTTCTTGTACAAGAACATGGGCTTTGACCCGATCACTGCACTCGACCAGGTGGCGCTGATCTCCAATTCCCCGACGGTGGTGACGGTGACACCCGGCGTGCCGGTCAATTCGCTGCGCGAACTCGCCGCCTACGCGAAAGCCAATCCGGGCAGGCTCAACTTCGGTTCGCCCGGGGTCGGCACACCGCCGCGCTTGTCGGCGGAGTTTTTTGCCTCACTGGCCGACGTGAAGATGGTGCACATTCCCTACAACGGCTCGCCGCCGGTGATGCTGGCGCTGCAACAGGAATCGGTGCAACTGGCCTTCTACACCATGGGTCCGGTGCTGGCATTGATACGCAGCGGCAAACTCAAGCCGCTCGCCGTCGCGGCGACCTCGCGCCTGGAAGCGCTGCCCGGCGTGCCGACGAGCGTGGAGGCGGGTTTCCCGGAACTGCAGACCGGCAGCTGGCAGGGCATTGCCGCGCCGCGCGGTACCGACGCGCGCATTCTGGACAAGCTCAACGCGGCGGTGCGCGCCGCGCTGGCCGACCCGGTGGTGCGCAAACGCTTCGCCGACATGGGGGCGCTGGCCGGCGACATGAGCCGTGCCGAACTGACCGCTTTCGTCCGGGACGAGGCGGCGCGCTGGAAAAAAGTGATCGACGCCGCCGGCATACAGCCCGAATAGCCTCACGGCGCGGCGCAGATCCGGCGCAATCGATGAAGAGTGCGGTGTTTGGACGTCTTTTTCGCATGACGCGCGCCTTGTGCCGGTGATAATGTTTCATCTCGCTGCGCGCCAAGATAGATGCTGATACGCCAAAAATACGTTTCATGAGTCCCGCCCAGTCCCCGCCCGCCATTATCGACCTCGAAGCATCCGGCTTCGGCCGCGGCAGCTATCCGATCGAGGTGGGTTTTGTGCTTTCAGACGGCGAAAGCTATTGCAGCCTGATTCGTCCACCCGAGCATTGGAAACACTGGGACGAGGGCGCCGAGCAGCTGCACCACATCACGCCGGGAATTCTTGCCCAGCACGGCAAGCCGGCGATCGACGTGGCCCGGGCGCTGAACGAGCGCCTGTGCGGCAAGGTCGTGTATTCGGACGGCTGGATGAACGATTATTCCTGGCTGGGTCGCCTCTATGACGAAGTCGAGATGACGCCGACTTTCAAGGTCGAGAACCTGCGCGCATTGCTCTCGGAAGAGCAGGCGGCGCTGTGGCACCGGACCAAGCAGGCGGTGCTCGCCGAGACGTCGCAAAACCGCCATCGCGCGAGTATCGACGCGCGGGTGATCCAGGAAACCGTTTCGCGTGTGCGCGCGGCGGGAGCGTCGCGTCCGGATGCCGATGCGGGCTAGCCGCCCAGGACGCCTCTTACCGCCGCCAGTATGGCTTCCACTTTTGCCGGTTTGGACAGGTAAGCGTCCGCGCCGAGCGCAATGGCCATTTGCAGATCCTCGGGATCGGCGTGCCCTGAAAAAATGATCACCGGCATGGTCTTGATGGCCGGGTGGGCGCGCACCTTGGTGAGGATCTTGAAGCCGCTGACGTTGCCGGGCAATTCAAGGTCGAGAATCACCGCATCGGGCAGCGGGCGCTGCTGCAAGGCGGTGATAAACGTGTTGACGTCACTCGCCTGCCGGATCAGGTAGCCGGCACTGCGCTGCAGGACCAGCCCGAGTACGTTGCGCGTCGCCGTGTCATCCTCGACGAGCAGGATGGTGGTTTTGGTCGGGTCAACCGTGCGCGCCGGGCGCGGCCGCGTCATGTTGACGAAGAAATTGTCCTTGGCGAGCGATTTTGCGCCGACCAGGAATTCCGGAGGAATCGGACGCGGCTTGGGCTGCGGTGGTGGCGGCGGTTCGCGCCTGAGTTCCTTCAGATTGAACACCCCGGTGAAGTCGAGGTTTACTTCTTCGGGCGGCTTGGGCGGTACGGGCGTGTTCGACATATCAATGAATGTGGCACTTCTTTGTCGGACGGCGGATCCATCCACCGTTCCGGGGGGCAGGGGCTTTTTCCCGGTTGGGGCTGTGCGGAACAGGCAAGGTCGACCTGGGAAATTTCTCCCGAACAATACAACATGCCGAAGTTATCGTCCTGAAGTATTGCGTACGGTTCGCCCGGTTACCACCAATTGGCGCGTTTGCGCAGTGCCGCCAGTGCGCCGGAAGCTTCGTCGACCATCCGCTCTTCGTCGGTTGCGGTCAGTTTGCCGCGGCGCTTGAGGATGCGTCCATCGATTACCACGGTATCCACGTTCGACGGTTGTGCCGCCTCGACCAGCATGTGCGCCGGCTCGGTGAAAACGCCCATGTTGACCTGCCGGGTATTGACCATGATGAGGTCGGCGCGCTTTCCCACTTCCAGCGACCCGACCTTGTCCGCCACACCCATGCAGCGCGCACCTTCTATGGTGGCCAGTTCCAGCACGCGGCGCGCCGGCAGCGTGAATTCCTTTTCAGCGCGCGCGTTCTCGACGTTCTGGATCGCCTTCATGATGGCGAACATGTCGGCGTTGCCCGACAGCGCTGTGGTATCGACCGACAGTCCGACCGGGATCTTCGCATTGAGGAACGTCCCCGTCTGCGGAAAACCAAAGCCGATGCGCATTTCCGAATAGGGCGACAGGCTCACCGACGCGCCAGATTCGGCGAGGGCGCGCACTTCCTCTGGCGACACCCAATTGGCGTGGATCACCTGCACGTCCTTGCCAAGAAATTTTCCCTGGGCGAGCCGGGCGATGGTGCCCGCACTGGCGCGCGAATTATTGGCATGCACCGAAATCGGAATACCCATGCGTCGTGCTGCGTCGAAATCTTGCTGGTAGGCGGCGGCCGACACCGTGCCGGTGCCGCCGGTGGACATGCCGCGCCATGCAAGCCCCAGGTGCAGCAGGTCGCCGTTGGAATATTGCTTCCAGTTACGCTGCAGGCGCGCGATGTCGGCGCTGTCTATCGGCTTATCGTTGGCGTAACCCTGCGCCGAGCCATAGGAAAAGCGCGCGCGGATGCCCGCTTCGCGCAAGGCGCGCAGGTTGGCCTCGGCGTATTCGGGTCCGCGGATGTTGTGGCACCAGTCGTGCACGAAGGTGATGCCCGAGTTGATCGCCTCGGCCGCGGCAAGGCGGGTGCCCTGGTACATGTCTTCCGCGACATAGGCGATGCCCAGGTTGCGCGCGGTCGGGAAGTAGCCGTGCTCGGGCTTGTCCCCGGACATGCTGCGCAGCAGGGTGTTCCACATGTGCCAGTGCGTCTCGATCAGGCCGGGCAGCACGATCATGCCGCGCCCGTCGATCACCGTCGCATCGGGGGCGGCGATGCCGCGTCCCACCGCGACAATCGCGCCGCCGCGCACGTGCACGTCGGCACCAGCGAGGTCACCGGCAGCGGCCATGGTCATTACAAATGCGTTCCGGATGACAAACTCACCCTGGGCCGGGGTTGCTGTGGAGCCGGGACCTGACATGCTGGCGCAGCCGGCCAGACTCAACGATCCCAGACCGCCCAGCGCCGCTGCCGCACCCAGAAAATCCCGTCGTGTCGTATTTTTTTTATTGCCCATGTTTTTTCCTCATCCAAGATAGAAACCGCACAATCGGTATGCAGGCCGGCCTCCCGGCCGGCTTTGATTCGGTGGAGCCAAAGGGTGCATTGCCCCGTTTTTTAGACACCCGCCTGGGCGATCATGCTATTCCAGTCGGCCCTCATGTAGTCGGCGGTGCACAGTGACAAGGCGTGCACGGTAAAGGTCGCATGCACACCACCCGCTGTATGCAACAGGCCTGCGTCGCAGATGAAGAGCTTGCCCACGTAATGGGTGCTTGTCGCTCGCCGAGCTGAACAAATTCACGACGACAGGACGCGATCGGGTCCATGGCCCCTCCTCCCTTGACGGTGCCTTTTTGGCACTCGTTTGGTTTTGCATTCGCGGCCGATTGATGGCGCGGATCCGCTGTTTTTTTGTTTGTGATGCAGCGCTCAGGCTAGCACAAGTCCAGGGCGCGGCGAACAGGCCCGAAGGCGTAGGCCGAAGAGCGGCTGCTGGAGCCGGTTTCCGGCTGTTTCGCGATGCGTACCCTTGCGCCGGGTGTGACCTGCCGCGAATCCGGATACAACTTGTTACAACATTAATGCCCGATGGACAGGCGCACGACAGCTAGGAGGCACAAAGTGGGGGCGCGTCCCGCGAGCGCCCGGGGCGCCAGCCGTATTGCGGTCCCAGAGCGCTAACCGTGAAGGATTGCAACCATGAAAATCAAGTTCCCGACCTTATCGAACATCTTCGCCGTCACTGCGTTGTCGCTTGCCGCAACACAGGCAGTCGCCATCACGCCTGAGCCGGAGAACCTTGCCACCGTGGGGCCTGTGGGCGGCATTGTTTTTGGCGTGCTGTTCGTGGGCTTTTGCGTCGTCGTCGTTTGGATGATTATGCGGCAGAAGGATCAGTCCAAGGAAGACGACCAGAAGTAGTTCGTCCCTGGGGTGCGTTGTGCCGCCCCGGGTTGGCGTATGTCAATCGAGGCGCGCGTGTCGCACGCGCGTTCCGGAACGCGTTGCGCCTAGAGCATGCCGGCGGTGAAGCTGCCGGCGTTCTCAAGCGTGATGGCTGAATCGACAAAGTGAAAGCGCAGCACCGGCGGTCGCGTGCCGTTATTTTGCGTTACGAAAAATCCTCAGCCCGGTTCCATGCCGTGCTTTTTGTAAAGCGCGGCGGCCTCAGGGGTTTTCAGGAATTTCACCCAGGCGCGCGCCGCCTCGGGCTGCTTCGCCGCGCTGTGGACGCCGGCGCTGAATACCGTGGTGTACTGGATTTCCGCCGGCAACGGACCGAGGTACTGGATGCCCTTTACCGGCAGGATTTCCGGGATCTGCTGAAAGCCGATTTCGGCGTCGCCGCGCGCTACCACGTCACCCACCGGTTCTCCCTGGATGAGTTTGGTCTTTGCCTTGACCTCGGCGGCGATGCCCAGGCGCTCGAACAAGCCAACGAGATAGTTGCCGCTCGGGCCCGTCGAATACCCCACCGACTTTGCGGCGAGCAGCGTGCGCTTGAACGCGTCGGCCGAACCCACATCCGGACGCGGCGCCCCGGCGCGCACGGCCATGCCGATCCCAGATTTTACAAAGGGCACGATGCTGCCCGGTTCTATTTTCCCCGCCTTGGTGAGATCCTCGAGGCCGTTGGTGGCCATCAACACCAGGTCTGCGGTGTCGCCGGCCTTGATGCGGCGCAGAACCTCCACCGTGGGCACCCACTCGGTCAGCACCTTGTGGCCCGAGGCGCGCTCAAAGGCCGGCAGCATCTCCAGGTAGGCGTCCTTGAACGCCACCGTGGACATGACGCGGATCTCAGCGGCCTGCGCCACGATCGCTCCAAGACCGACGCTTGCGCCGAGCAGTGCCCGCGCAAGGATGCGTGTGTGTTCTGGTTTCATGTGTCTCCCCTTGTTTGATCATAAATCCGGCCTTGTCATGGGTATGTTGCGGCGGCGCCGCCACCGGAGGAGGACATCTTAACCGCCTGTGCCCTGACGTGGATTTGTGCAAAAAAACTCAAGTTCCGCGGCGTCCGGCCGTTAATTAACTTAACCGCAGTCACTGGCACTTACACCGCTTCTAACTCAGCCGACTTCAAGCCGGTCGTAGCGCACAGTGACCGCGGCACCCCTTTCGCCGAAGGGCAATCGGCTCCCCCGGATTCTCCTCCCCGCGGGGGAGCCGGTTGCTCCGAGGCACCCCTTTTTTATCCATCATCGTTTTGTCATGCCGCCCAGTCACTATGTACCGCAGGGTCCCGGAAGACCGGACCCCATTGCGGTGGGCGGGCGCTTGCCGTTAAGCTCGTGACCCCGTTTGCATCGATGGAATCAGGGATGAATTTTGCAGCAGTATTGCTGGTCGCCGCGGGTCTGATTTCGGCGGCGCTGCCGGCGCAAGCCGGTGAATACGAAGACGCGATGGCGCTGCGCGAGCGCGGTAATAGTGTCGAGGCGCAGGCCGTGTTCCTGCGCCTTGCCGAGCATGGCGACGCACGGGCGCAGGGTGCTCTGGCCGGCCTGTATGTCGACGGACAGGGCGTGGCCGTCGATTTGCCCGAGGCGCACAGGTGGGCGGTGCTGGCGCAAGCCAACGGCAATGCCGATGCCGGCGCGCTGCGCGCCGCGATAGAAAAGCGCATGCCCCCCGAAATGCTGGCGCAGGCGCTCGAGCGCGCGCGCCTGCAGTCAGGCAAGCCGCAATCCGGACGGCGCATTAACGTCCGCATCCGTCCAGCGGGAGGCGGGTCGGGTACCGCCGTGGCAAAACCGGCCGTCGTCACTGCACAGGACGCGGTGCTGCAGGCGCTGCAGGCCTGGCGCACCGCCGAGACGCAGCGCGACATCAACGCCTATCTCGCCGCCTACGCCCCCGACCTTAAACTGCCCAAGGGCCTGCCGCGCTCGCTCTGGGAGTCGCAACGTCGTGAACGCATGGGCAGGACGCCGCTCAATGTGGTGAAGACCACCGAGCCGGTGGTGAACATTGCCGCCGATGGCAGCGCCGCCGTGCAATTCACCCAGGTGTTCCAGTCCAAGACTTACCGCGAAACCGTCGACAAGACCCTGGTGTTCGTCAACTACGGCGGCAAGTGGCTGATCCAGGACGAAACCGGCAAGCGCCGTCGACCAAGCCAGGGTCTGTAGTCCATCCGGTGGAGTGAAGGTGGCTGGAAAGCCGCGCCTGGAGCGGCTTTCCAGTCATCATGCCTTGCGGGTATCAGGCCGGCAAAAAGCCTTCAATCGACAGGTAGCGCTCGCCGGTGTCGTAGTTAAAGCCCAGCACCGTGGCGCCGGCGGCGATCTCCGGCAGCTTTTGCGCGATCGCAGCGAGGGTCGCGCCGGACGAAATCCCCACCAGCAGGCCCTCCTCGCGCGCCGAGCGCCGGCCCATTTCGCGCGCCGCCTCGGCCTCGACCTGGATCACGCCGTCGAGCAGCGAGACATCAAGGTTTTTCGGGATGAAGCCCGCGCCTATGCCTTGTATCGGGTGGGGCGAGGGAACGCCGCCGGAGATCACCGGTGATGCGCTGGGCTCGACTGCATAGACCTTGAGCTTGGGCCATTTCTTTTTCAGCACGCGCGCGCAACCGGTGATGTGGCCTCCGGTACCGACGCCTGTGATGAGCACATCAACGCCCTCGGGAAAGTCGGCGATGATCTCGGCCGCCGTGGTGCGCTCGTGCGCCTCGATGTTGGCCGGGTTCTCGAACTGCTGCGGCATCCACGAACCGGGTGTCGCGGCGATGAGTTCCTGCGCGCGCGCGATGGCGCCCTTCATGCCTTTTTCGCGCGGCGTCAGGTCAAAGCTCGCGCCGTAGGCGAGCATCAGGCGGCGGCGCTCTACAGACATGCTGTCGGGCATCACCAGCACCAGCTTGTAACCCTTGACCGCGGCGGCCATGGCAAGACCCACGCCGGTGTTGCCCGAGGTCGGCTCGATTATGGTGCCGCCTGGCTCGAGCGCGCCGGATTTTTCCGCCGCCTCGATCATCGCGACGCCGATGCGGTCCTTGATCGATCCGCCGGGGTTGCTGCGTTCGGACTTGACCCAGACCTTGTGCGTCGCACCGAACAGCTTGTTGATGCGGATATGCGGCGTGCCGCCAATGGTGTCGAGTACGGAGTTGGCTTTCATCGGGGGCTCCTGCATGGGCGAAGCGCCTATTCTGGCCTCTTCCCGGGCGCATCTCAACAAGCCGCCGCGTACCGCGGTTTCACCGGGAGGCCGGCCGGTCAGGGCCCGTCTGACGGTGGCGGCCGGAAAATCACCAACGACACAATGACCAGCGCCGCACCCAGTAGCTGCAGCCAGGTCAATGTCTGGCCCAGCACCAGTGCCGACATCGCAATCGAGGCGATCGGCTCGAAGTTCATGAAAAACGATGTGCGCACCGGCCCCAGCCTCGAGGTCACCCACAGCATGCCCAGCATGCCTGCACCGTAGGCAAGCGGCACCCAGGCGAGCGCCACGAGCGCCGTGGCCCCCTTGGGCAACGTCGGGTCACCCAAAGTCAGGGTGATGAGCAGCGTGACCAGCGACGCCGACACGAACATGTGCAGCGTGCGCGCATGCGAGGACGCGGCGCCAAGATAGCGCATCGTCAGCAGCAGCACCGCCACCCACACCAGGCTCGAGCCCAGTGTCAGCGCGATGCCGAGGAGGTCGGGCATCACCGGCGCCACGCCGACCGTGAGCGCGATGCCGGTAAAGGCGAGCAACATGCCGGCAAGACCGGCCATGCGAAACGGTTCGGTGCCTCGCATCCAGCTCCACACCGCCAGCCAGACCGGGTAGGTATAGAAGGTCAGCACCACCACCGGCACGGGCACCCGTTCGATCGCAAGATTGAGCGTGATGTTATTGAGCGCAAGCAGCAGGCCGAGCGCCAGGGCGATCGCGCGCTCGCGCGGGCGCAGCGCCATGGGCGCGCCGATGGCAAGCATGAAGGCGGCAATGAACAGCGTCGCAAAGCCGTTGCGCACCAACACCACTGTCAGCGCGTTGCTGCCGCCGCTGAAGGCCAGTTGGGTGCCGATGGAAACGGTGGAGAGCACCACCGCGAACAGCAGGGCGTGAAAGGGGGATGCGTGCTTGAACATGGGGGGAGGGTGGACCCGGAGGCAGGCAAGCCCGTGGCGGCCCCGGGTTCGGGGCCGGCGCGGCTCAGAGCACGCCCGATGCGCCGCCGTCTAGGTTGATGCTCGATCCGGTTACAAAACTCG
>CAITSH010000353.1 GCA_903895005.1 uncultured Pseudomonadota bacterium | reverse complement strand
GTTGTCTGAGCCCCGCAGGGGCGAGTTCAGGGACCGGCCCGCTTCACCGAGCATCCGAGGGAACCCCGAAGGGGCGGTGTCGGGGGTGTGCTTTCTTTGGTTAGCTTTCTTTGCACAAGCAAAGAAAGTAACTCGCCCCCCGCAGGGGGCGAAACCGCCCGATTCAATAACAGTGACTACCCTAGCGCTGCAACAAAAACGCAGTACCCATCGCCGCATAAGACCAAGGCTGCGCAACGCGCAGACCACGCCGTCGCAATCGCACATCGGCATGCCAACACCAATGCCATCGCCCGGAAACCCGCGCCAGTAGCGCCTTTCCAGCCTATGTGCGCACTGCTGCCCGCGTCCTCAGCCCATCCATTCCAAAAACAACAACGGTGTTGAAGCCTGCACACGCTTCGAAACCTGCAACGCGACTGAACGCAGCAACGAAACATCCTGTCGGTTTTTTCTTCCGCGACAGCTTGATCGCATCGCCTGAGGTTTCGTTCCTGGTTTAAGCGATCAAGGGCGCCATGTTTGCGATGTGGCGCCTGAAAAATTGGGTGAGCTCACCCAATTTCAAACCCAACCACACCCAAAAATTTGTGCTTTATGCCCCAGTTTTTATTCGCTTCGATCCGCGCGGGTTGTGCGTTGCGCTTATTCGCTGAAAAAAATCGCATTAAAAACAATTCAATACCCGACTGAACCGGATTTTTTCGCGGTGCTGGCACGCCGGCTGCTGATAGGTGGCACAGCAACCGATGCGAACCGACAGGATCCACAGCATCAGCAGGATCGGCCGGATACACGCGGTTGATGCGTTTCTTGCAACCCAATTTTTGAGAGCAACCCATTTTCATGTGTCTTGTGCGGCCAGTTTTTCAAACCCCGCCGGTACAGCGCGCTGCGCTGTACCGGCAAGCCGGTGTGCGTTCGTGCGCAGCCCGGGGCGCGATGACAAACCGTTACACAAGCCGCACGTTTGTGCTGCAAACACGCCACCACGCACAGACAAATGGCAGTGAATTTTTTTCTAGTATCGCTACATCGCAGTAAGGCCTCAAAACCTAATTCGAATCGAAGCAAATTTTACTTAACAGCCTTTTCAGGAAGGGAAGACAACAATGAACAAGCAGCAGCAGCAACTGATCCAGCGCACCATGGACACGCAACGTGAACTCACGCGTTCGGGCCTTGACCGTCGTAATCTGATGAAACTGGGTGTGTTGAGCGCCAGCACCGGCATGCTGCTGCCCATCCCGGGCCTGAGCATGCGCGCCGCGTTTGCCGCCTCCGATTGCCCGATCCCCGGCGTCGAGATCATCAGCCCCAAGACCACGCCGTTCAAGGACGCCTTCCAGCGCCTCGAAGAAATGACGCCCACTTACACCGTCAAGAGCAGCGTGTCCGAACTGACCGACGCGATGATGCTGCGCGGCGGCAAGCCCACCAGCGCGCCGAGCAACGCGCTCGATTCCAAGCTCGAACTGCTCCATCACCACCCCGAAATGGCGAACGCCACGCCCAACGCGAACCTCGCGCACCAGGCCTGGGACGGCACCGACAAGAACACCGGGCTGCTCAATCCGCCCAAGGACATTTATGAAATGCGCGCCATCCAGCACAAGCACATGTGGCATAGCGAGATGCCCGCCGGCGCCGCCGGCCAGCTGGCCTGGGGTTTTGTCGATCGTGATTTTGACGCCGTCAACAACGTCACCGGCAACAGCAACGGCGCCGTGCGCTGCACCGGCGTTCCGGGCCCGGTGTTCCGCCTGAAATACGGCCGCTCGCACCTGGTGCGTATTTACAACGAACTGCCGGCCACCGCCGTCGATGCCGTGTCGGCCCTGGGCTTTGGCACCTCGACCATGTGCACCCACATGCACAACCACCACACGCCCTCCGAGAGCGATGGCGGCCCGCTCTATTACAACTACGCCGGCAAGTTCTGGGACCACCACTATCCCAACCTGTATGCCGGCATCAACCAGGGCTTTGTGTCGCCCAAGGCCGGCGTGCGCGGCGACTACCGCGAGGCCCTCGGCTCGCTCTGGTACCACGACCACAAGCATGACTTCACCTCGCAGAACGTCTACGCCGGCCTGTTCGGCGCCGCGCCGATCTACGACGAAGTCGATACCGGCGACGAGACCGTGGCCGGCACCACCGGCATCCGCTTCCCCTCGCACTCGCAGGACGCCGCCAGCTACCCCTACGAGTTTGACGTGCCGATGATGTTCCATGACCGCCAGTTCGACCCCAAGGGCGTGGACTTCTTCCCGCTGGTCTGCCTTGACGGCGCCATCGGCGACAAGCTCACGGTCAACGGCACCATCCAGCCGTTCATGAAAGTGCAGCCGCGCAAGTACCGCCTTCGCATGTACAACGGCGGCCCGTCGCGCTTTTACTGGTGGTGGATGCGCCAGGGCGCAACCGGTTCGACCTACCTGCCCATGACCGTGATTGCCAACGACGGCAACCTGCTGCCGCGCGCCGTCGATGTGACCAGCTTCAAGCAGGGCGTGGGTGAGCGTTTCGATGTGATCGTCGACTTCTCCAAGTTCAAGCCGGGCACCGAGATTTTCATCACCAACCGCGCCGAGCAGACCAACGGCCGCGGCCCCTCGGGCAAGCTGCTTACCACCGGCAACGACGCGATCAAGTTCATCGTCGAGGCGGCCCGCACCGGCCTCACCGACAACAGCACCAAGATCGTCAACGGTATGCCGCTGCGCCCGCTGCCCGACCTGCCGGCCATCACCGCGATCAAGACCAAAGAATGGGTGTGGGGCCGTGGCAACGGCGCCTGGGTTTCAAACGGCGCGTTGTTCGACCGCTATGCCGCACCTTACGAAGTCAAGGAAGGCACGGCCGAGGTCTGGGTGCACAAGAACGGCGGCGGCTCCTGGTCGCATCCGATCCACCCGCACTACGAAGAAGGCCGCATCCTCAGCTACAACGGCGCGGCCCAGCCCGATCCGACCAAGCCCCTGGAAGGCGGCCGCAAGGACGTGTACCGCCTTGACCCGAGCTCGACCATCACCACGGCGATGCGCTTTCGCGACTACAAGGGCATCTAACCCATGCACTGCCATAACGTGGTTCACGAAGACCACGGCATGATGGCCATGTGGAAGATTGTCTGAACCGGGAAGATTGTCTGAACCGGGCAAATGGCGGCGAGGCCTGAACCTCGCCGCCATTTGCAAAAACCGGGGGCAGCCTGCCCCCGGTTTTTTTTCGCCTGCAAGCGGCGTTCTTTACAAGACTTAGCAATTCTCCGGGTTGTGTTGGTGCAGTCTGCAAAAATTCGACATCCAAGTGTCAAACCCGCATAAAAACAGAGACATGGCAGCCGGCCGGGTGGCTCATCAACAGGCCGGCCGTTGCATGAATGGGTTTCGTCTCTAAACGAGGCGCTTTACAAGACTTAGTAATTCTCCGGGCCATTTTGAAATACGCTGGCTAAAATTTTTTTTGTAAAGCTTTTTTTAAAAGCCTGAAGCTTACATAAAGACATCGGCACAGCAGCGGGCCAGGCCGGCCAACAACATGCTGACCGATACATTAATCGCCCCGCGCCGAGTGATTTTGCCGGGACATTAAAGTCAGATTCATGGAGGCGGTATTTCCGCAATGGCATGAGCAAACATCCCGGCACATTCAGCGCCCGTATGCGGTCGCGCATCCGACCGCAGGCGGGCTTCACCTTGGTCGACACCGCCATTGTCCTGATCTTGGTCGGATTGCTGCTCGGGGGCGCCCTGAAAGCGCGTGAGATGGTGACGCAGGCGCGGATAAAAAATATCATCGATGATTTTAGCGGCGTCACCGCCGCCCTCTACGCCTACCAGGATCGCTACCGCGCCCTGCCCGGTGACGAGAAAAACAGCATCACGACCGCGCGCTGGGGCGCCACCGGCCGCGGCGGCGATGGCAACGGCGTTTTATGCACCAACGATTGTCCAACGCCCCTGCTGGCTGCACAAAAATACAATGCCACCGCCGTACCCGCAGCGGCTGCCGCCGAAACGGGTTTGTTCTGGCTGCATCTTCGCCTCGCGGGCTTTGTCGGTGGCTCCACCGAGGGGATTGCCGCCACGCAGCAGCCGAACAACGCCGCCGGCGGCATCATGGGCGTGCAAACCACCGGCATGGGCTTTGGCGGCAACATCATTTGTTCGAGTAACCTGCCCGACAGCATCGCCGTCGGGGTGGACGCGCAAATGGATGAGGGCACGCCCGAAAAGGGCCGGGTGCGCGGGCAATTGCAGACGGCAAGCAACCCGGATACCGCCTCGTCGGCGGTGACCTACCAGGAAAACGGCACCAACCGCTACCTGCTGTGCCTTTGCCTTTAGCGGCACGGACCTCTCCGCCGTAAGCGGCGGCGACATCACAAAAGCCGCGCACCGCCGCGGCTTTTGCGCTATTTCCGCCCTGTTTTTTCTGATAACCCCCTAAGGTTTTACCGCGTCCTGCCGATAAGTTTTTTGTGGCGCCACGCCGTTCTTGTTCGCGGCGCCGGTGCGGCGTCTGCCTGCGCGCGTTTGCCGCGCCGCCTGCCACATGGACAGGCCCGCGCAGCGGATTGACTTGGAAAAAGACGGATAACGCTGTTGCGATGCCGGTGCGCTGCACCGGGGTCAGAGCGACAACGCAAGAATCGGGGTGGGTTTGGATAAGGCCAACGCGCATTTAAGCGAGCCATTGCTCGCAAAGCCGGCAACGCTGTTGCTGGTTGACGACACGCCCGGCGTGATCACGCTGCTGTCAAACATGCTGCGCTCGCACGGCTTTGAGGTGCTGACCGCCGATAGCGGCGAACAGGGGCTGGCACTGCTCGCGGGGCGGCAGGTGGACATGGTGATATCGGACCTGACGATGCCGCACATGGACGGCGCCGAGTTCCTGGCCGCGGTGCGCGAGCGCTGGCCCGAGACCATACGCATCCTGCTCACCGGGGTCCAGGACATCAAGGGCACCATTGCCGCGATCAACCGGGGCGAAATCTACCGTTATATCGCCAAGCCCTGGCGCGACGGCGATGTGCTGCTGCTGGTGCGCCAGGCGCTTGAGCTGCGCGGGCTCGCGCGCGACAAGGCCAGGCTCGAGGCGCTGACCAGGGCGCAAAACCTTGAACTCAAGACACTTAACGCCGGGCTCGAGGATGTGGTGGCGCAACGCACCGCCTCGCTGCAAAAGGCCATGACTTCGTTGACGCTCGCGCACAACAAGCTGAAGAAAAACTTCACCGCGTCCATCGCCGTTTTTTCCAACCTGATCGAATTGCGCCAGGGTGATACCAGCGGGCAGTCGCGCCGCATTGCCGACATGGCGCGGCGCATCGCGCTGCGGCTCAACATGCCGGAGTCCGGGCAGCAGGATGTCGTGGTCGCGGCGCTGTTGCGCGACATCGGCAAACTGTCCCTGCCCGACCGCCTGCTCAACCGGCCGTTCGCGCATCTCACCCAGGAAGAGCAGATGGCGTTTTGCAAGCACCCGGTGAAAGGCGAGGCGGCGTTGATGGCGCTCGACCAGCTCGATGCCGCGGCGCACCTGATTCGCAGCCAGTGCGAGCGTTGCGACGGCATGGGTTATCCGGACCGGCTGGCCGGCGCGCAGATTCCGATCGGCTCGCGCATCATCGCGGTGGCGCGCGACTTTGAGGGCTTGCAGCGCGGCACCGTGACCAATGTGGCGCTGAGCGCGCCCGAGGCGCAGCAATTCATCATCGCCGACCGCGGCCGTCGTTACGACCCGCAGGTGGTGGACGCGTTTCTTGCGCTCGTCGGCGTCGAAACCAGCCGGCCCGCACCCCAGGCCGAAAGGCACGTCTCTGCCGCCGCGCTCCAGTGCGGCATGGTGCTCGCGCGCGACCTGACCACGCGCGAGGGCCTGTTGTTGCTGTCACGCGACCATGTGCTCGACGCATCGCTGATCCGGAAAATCCGCGACTACGAGCACAACGATGCCAGTCCGGTGGAGGTGAGGGTAAGGGTGCAGGCGGAGATGGTTTGATATTGGTGTCGCGGGCGGGGGCGTCGCTTGCCGTGTGGCGTTCTAAGGGATGTTCAACAAGGTCGTCGTTTGAACATACGTGACGTCATTCCCGCGAAAGCGGGAATCCATGGGGTTGGCAGGTGATGGCCGTCGCGGACGGTTTGCAAGGATGAAAGCCAGCCTATTCGCTGCGCGGGATTGGTCGTTCCTTTTTAGTGTGGTGGTTTCGCCCCCTGCGGGGGGCGAGTTACTTCTTTTGCTTCGCCAAAAGAAGTAACCAAGAAAAGGCGACCCGAAGGTGACGGCCCCCGGCGAGCCGCAGTGCATTTTGCAGATTAGTCACGCGGGGGCTGCCCTGCGATGCTCGCATCCTCGGGCCGGTCCCTGAACTCGCTCCCTGCGGTTGCTCAGACAACGGGACCGGACACCTCCCGAGGACGCTGCGCTTCTCGGCGTCCCCTACGGGAGTCAAGGTCAAAGTCAAAAACAAAAACAAAAACAAAAACAAAAACAAAAACAAAAACAAAAACAAAAACAAAAACAAAAACAAAACATCGCTTGACCAGCAGCGAAGCGCAAG
>CAITSH010000352.1 GCA_903895005.1 uncultured Pseudomonadota bacterium | reverse complement strand
CTGCACTGGTCGCAGTGGCCGGAAGTCGGGGCATATTCGTAGACTGGCATGCGCGTATTTTACCGTGAATGACATGTGTCCAATCAGGGGCTGCGCAACGGCCTCGCAGTTAAGGAGTCTAAGGCATGACCTGACCGCCGTTAACCTCGATCACCTGTCCGGTCACAAAACTGCTCATTGCGTCCGATGCAAGGTAGAGCATGGTTCCAGCACACTCCCTGGCGCTGCCAATTCGCTTTTGCGGTATGGCCGCTCGCGAAGCCTCCAGCGCCTCGGGCGGGGTAAAGCGCTCATGAAAAGGCGTCATGATTACGCCAGGTGACACCGCATTGACTCGAATACCATCGCCAGCGAGCTCCTTCGCCCACCCGTGCGTCGCGCTGGATATAAACCCCTTGGTGGCCGCATAGATTACCGATCCGACGCCGCCGCCGTGGCGGGCGGCGCTGGAACCGACGTTGATGATGCATCCACCACTCCCTTGCAAGCGCATCGCCCGCACCGCCTCGCGCACGAAGTACGCGACCTGCCTGACGTTGAGCGCAAGAATGGCATCAAGGTAGGCATCGTCATAATCGGCCACCTTGACGCGCGCGACCAGCCCACCGGCGTTGTTGATCAGGATATCGATGCGCCCGAACGCGTCCACGGTCTGCGCCACGATGCGGCGCGGCACGCCCGCAGCCGTCACATCCCCATCCAGCACGAGGGCATCACCACCGGCATTGCGCACATCAGTCGCCACAGCTTCGGCACGTTTCAGGCCGGTGTGGCAATGGACCGCCACCCGGCAGCCGGCAGCGCCAAAGGCCCGCGCGGCAGCCGCGCCAATGCCGCTGCTTGCGCCGGTGACCAAAACCACCTTCCCCTTCAAATCAGACATCGGCGACAACGCCACGGCCTTCGACATGGCTGCGCCTAGGCGCCGTAGCGCATACGCACGCCCACAACCTGACCGGTCATGAATGCGCCTGCAGTTCCGGCGAGAAACAGCACCGTCTCGGCGATCTCCTCGGGTTTGCTGTAACTGCCCAGTACGTCGAGTGCCATTTTCTCCTGCCATTGCACCACCGCGGCGCGTGCCAGCGGCGTATCGGTAACGCCGGGGTTAAGGGCATTGACCGTGACGCCATATTTGCCCATGGTAAGCGCAAGACTCTTGGTGAGCGCGATCATGCCCCCCTTTGAAGCGGCATAGTGCGCGTAATCGATACTGCCGTAGACCCCGCGATCCGAGGTGACCAGGATCATCGTCCCGGCCTTTTGCGCCGCCATCACGCGTCCAACATCACGCGTGATGTAAAAGGTGCCGTCAAGGTTGACCCGCAACACGGCGCGCCAATCCTCATCCAGCATTTCCAAAAAAGGCTTGCGCGGGCAGATGCCGGCGGCATGCATGAGAACATCGATGCGTCCATACTCGGCCTGCGCGCGCGATACCAGGCCGGCAACCGCAGCAGAGTCACCCACATCACATGCCGCCGCCATGGCAATGCCGCCAGCCGCCACGATTTGCGCCGCCGCAGAAACAGAGCCCGCCTCGTCGCGATCCGCCACCACCACCTTCGCCCCGTTCGCGCCCAACAGCAGCGCCGAAGCGCGGCCCATGCCCGATGCACCACCCGTGACAATCGCCACCTTGCCTTTGACGCTCATGCTCTACTCCCTTTCAACACCGGCTTTTTTCAAGACCTCAGCCCACTTGGTCACCTGCTCGCGCTGGAACGCGCCGAGTTCTTCGGGCGTGGTGACAAATCCCTGCATACCCTGGCGCTCCATATAAGTCTCAAATTCCGGCGAACGGATCACATCGGCAAAAGCCTTGTTGAGTTTGGCTACGGCATCGCCCGGCGTTCCAGCCGGAGCGAAGGCGGCGACCCAGCCATTGAGTTCGTAGCCGGGTAGGGTCTCGGCCACTGTCGGGACGTTGGGCAGCGCCTTGAGGCGGGTTTTCGAGGTCACAGCAAGCGCGCGCAGGGCGCCGGCACGAATCTGGTCATTGACGATAAAGTAATCAACCGCGAGAAAGTCGATGCGGCCGCCAAGCAGGTCGACCACCGCCGCCGGCGGCGACTTGTAGGAGATTTCGGCAGCGGTGAATCCACCGATGCTTTTCATCAGCGATGCATTGGCGAGCCCGCCGGTGTTGCCGGCGCCGAAATTAAGCTTGCCCGGATTGTCCTTGCCGTACTGGATCAGCTCCTTGAGGTTTTGCACCGGCAGGCTCGCTCGCACAACGAACACATGCGGATTCGTTGTGAGCCCTGTGATGGGGGCGAAGTCCTTGACCGGGTCATACCCCAGATTCTTATAAAGATACTGATTGGCGGCGTGCGCCGAGTTGGATGAGATGATGATCGTGTAGCCATCCTTGGGCGATCCCACCACCTCGCGGGCCGCGATCAATCCGTTGGCCCCCGGTTTATTGTCAACGATGAAGGTGGTGCCGAGGCTTTTGCCGGCCTTGTCGACCAGAAGGCGCGTGATGGTGTCAGTCGCCGAACCCGGACCAAAGGGCACTACGATGCGAATCGGTTTGGACGGAAAAGCCTGCCCCATCGCCGCAAACGACACGGCGCAAAACGAAGACAACAGCAGTTGCAGCAAACGCTTGATCATGATCGCCTCCTTGTGAGTGCTTTTCGCACCCGTTATTTTGTTGAAAATGTCGCCTCCGCCGAACCGAAACCGGCAAATTCCGCCGTCACGGGCTCGTCGGGAGCCACTTCGAAGAATCCGCTGAACGAGCCCGTCACCAGCAGGTCGCCTGCACGCATGCCGCCACGATGGCGCATCGCATTGGCAAGCACGACACAGGGGAGGAAAGGGTCAGAAAATGCGTGTCCGCCCGTCGATTCGACGATCACCCGCGATGGTGTGCGCATGGTCATCTTGATTGCGGCAAAATCAAAGTCCTGCCAGTCGTCGCGGCCCTCCGCGGTGATATAGGCACCGGTGGTGTTGTTGTCGGCCATCGCCTCGAGACGGGTTTTCGGGTTGTCTATGATCTGGCGAATCGAGCGCAGGCTGGTGTCAAAACGCGAGTCGATGATTTCCAGCGACGGGCAGGCGGTGAGCATCCCGGAGAGCTCTTCGGCGCGATACGCCTTCGCACGCGCGGGAAGATCCTGCTTCAGGCGGAAGGAAATCTCCGGTTCAATGCGCAGCGCCGGCGTCAGCGCAAGCGGTACGCGCGCCGGGCTCTTGAACAAGCGCGAGTTAAAGAGCGGGCAGACCATCGGCACCTGCCGCGGACTGAATACAAACCCTATCTTCCAGCCGCCTATGGTCTCGCCATCCTCCCTGACCAGAATATCGGTGACGGCATCGACAATTGCATTGACGTCGCGGGTATGCGCTGGACGGCAAGCTTCCGGCAGTTCCCGGATCGGCTTTCCACTGCGGCGCGCCTCCACAAACAATTGTGCTGCCCGTAGTACATCGGATGCTTCCAAAGATTCCTCACTTTGTGATGCCGCTCAAGTCGCGGCTTATTTGTTTGCACATCTCCGGCGCAGCGCGCGCGGAGGATTAACGGGAAAGTATATTCCGCCGGTCACCGTTCAGGAAAATGCCAGCCAGCCCCCATCGATCGCCAGTGGCGAGCCGGTGATTTCGCTGGCGTCCTCGCTGCACAAGAACGCGGCAAAGGCGCCCACTTTTTCCGGGGGTATAAAGCGGCGTGACGGCTGCCGGTCGGAAAGATAGTCTGTGGTCGCATCCGTCTCGGACAGGCCCTTCGCCTGCATCCTCTGGGCGACAAGCTTGCGCGCATTGGGTGTGAGCGTCGCGCCGGGGCAAAGCGCATTCGCGGTGATGTTAAAGGGCAGGCCCTCCAGCGCGGCGACCTTAGTCAGGCCGACCACAGCATGCTTGGTACTTACATAATCGACGCGCCGCCGCGTTCCGGCCACGCCGTAGTTAGACGCAAGGTTGATGATGCGGCCCCACATGCGTTTTTTCATCCCTGGCATGGTGAGCCGCAGGACATGAAATGGAGCGCTGAGGTTGACGGCAAGCGCGTAGTTCCATTTCTCCACCGCCAGCTCGTCAATATTGCCCCAAGTGCGCGTGACCGCGTTGTTGACGGCAATATCCACGGTGCCGAAGCGTTTCTCCGCCGTGGCCACCATGTCTTCGATCTGCGCCGGAACGGACAGGTCGGCGCCGTGGTAATCAGCGTCCACGCCAAGCGCGCGCAAGGTCTTCAGGCGTTCCCCAATCATCGCCTCGTCGCCAAACCCGTTGAGCATAACATTCGCGCCCTTTGCCGCCAGCGCCGATGCGATGGCAAATCCGATCCCGTCCAGCGATCCGGTTATCAGTGCACTCCTGCCTTTGAGCATTACTACCCCTTCCATTTTTGGTTTTTGCGGATTGCCTGGCCTGCGCGAGCTATGTGGCGTGCGGCGCTTTTCATGCGACGAGGCCACGACTGGCGTCATCCATTTTTCGGTAACATTGATCGGCGATGAAGCCCATGACTGCCGCGTTAAAGACCGCGGGGTTCTCGCGGTTCATCGCATGGGCCGCATCGGGCACAACATGGAGTGCCTTGACCTGCGGATTGCAACGCTGAAGTTCCGGCAGCATCAGATGGTAACGCCGCGGACTGCGCGCGCCAGTCACCAGAAAAATCGGTCCGGGCAGCGCGGCAAGCTGCGCCCGCTCCCATCGCGGCCGCTCGGCGCAAGCGGGGCCGGTGTTAATGTTGTCGAGGAGCAGCTGGCGTTGCGTGGCCGTGCGCCGCTCCCACACGAGCGGTCCGCTGAGCGCATTGACAAAGGCGCGCGCAGCGCCCTCCGTGTCCCCAGCGGCAAGGTCATCACGCAGACGCGCAAACATGCGCACGCTCTCGTCCGCCATCGCTTGAGCCTCGGGCGTATCAGGCAACAGGCCCTCAAGTCCGCCCGGATCCGCCAACACAAGACCGTGCACCAGCGCAGGGTGCCGCAGCGCGAGTTGAAGCGCCACCGCGCCACCGCGGGAATGGCCGACGAGGTGCACCGGCCCAAGACCACGCGCGCGAATGAACGCCGCCAAATCCTCGCAATGACGGTTGACCGAAAACTCCCCGGTGCGGCCATCCCAGCGATCCGGATAGCAGTGCCTCAGGCTGACGGCAATCGCAGTATGCGCCCGTGCAAACGCCGGCAGTTGCTGCGCCCATGCGCGATAGTCGAGCATCGAGCCGTGAACGAACAACACAGGGGAACCCCTTCCGGCCTCCTGAAAGGCGAGCCGGTAGCCTTCAATCTCAAGGAACTGCAACGGGATGGGCGGCGCCATCGTCGGCGGCTATTTTTTCTGCGCAGCCTGCAACGCACCCATGGTCACCGCGCGCACGTGATCGAGCGCCGCAACAGGTGCCTTCGCATAGTCGCCGCTTCTGCTTACTTCGAGGCCGGCATGGCGGCGCAAGCGCACCATCATTTCGGCAAACGCAAAGGCCGCGCCCAAGCCGTCAAACACGGGAATGCCGCGCACTTCGCGCACGCCGGCAAGATAAAGCGCGCCGGCCAGAAAACCCTCGGCCGGGACGATGAGATCGACCCCTGCCTTGATGAACGGGTCGATCTGCTCGGAAAAACGCTGCAGCAACACCGGAGACCCGTTCATGCCCGCATCAAGATCCTCCGTGCTCAGGCCCGGATCCAGAGCGGCGAGCAGGCGGACGTTCTTGTCGAAGCCATGATATTGGATGAGATTGCGCACCACCTTGCGCTGATCAGCGTCGTGCGACACAAGACCCAGCGCACGCCCCGCCGCCGAGGCAACACGCAGGGCCGTACTGCCAAGACCCACCACCGGAATATCCACCGCGCTACGCGCCAGTTCGCAGCCGTGATCCATAAATGAGGTCACCACCATGGCGTCATAGCCCTCGCGCTCGGCTCGCAGGGCGTTTTCCATGACCTGCAGGGCAAGCATGTGATGGGTGACCGGGTACTCGCAACAAATCTCGGTGGCAGTCATGCCCGGCGGATAGGTACCGGGCGCGAGGCCATGCACATCAATCTGCGTGTCGGCCTGACACACCCGCCTGCCGTGCTGCGCAATCGTCGCACCAAACAGGGTGTGAACCGAAAGGTCGCTCGCGCTCTGCGCCCAGATGCGGATCTCTTTTTTCGGAGTTGGTTTCAGCGAGTTCATTTCTGGAACCCCGGCGGGATTTGCCGGGCGAACATGGCAAACATCATCTCCCAATCGCGCTCGGCGGCACGCTGCAAATACACGTCGCGATCCGGTAACGCGTAGCCATGCTCGGCCCCCGGATGCACCTCCACCGCATAACGTGCGCTACTCGCTTTCATCAAGCGGCCAAACTCCCCGACCATGGACATCGGGGCAAACGGATCGGTTTCAGCAAATCCGCAATACACTTCGCCCTGCATTTTTGCGGTGAACAGGTGCGGCGAGTCGGGTTGATCCGAAATCACTGTGGTGCCGTGAAGGCTGGCCGACGCCTTGAAGCGCCCGGGGAAGCGCGCCGCCGCCTGCAGCACGTGACGCCCGCCCATGCAGTAGCCAAAGGAACCCGCTGCGCCGGCCTTGACGACATCTTGCCCGTCAAGGAAGGTGAGAATGTCGGCGGTGTCCTCCATCACCATCGCATCGGAAAGTTTTTTCTGCGGAGCCAGTGCCTTTTCGCGCAATTCCGGGTCAAGCTTCATGATCGAAATAGCGCGGCCGTTTTCGTCACGAAAATCAGTGCGGATGCGCCCCTGCCGGTAATAAAAATCGGGTACCAGCACGTAATAACCGACTGCGGCGACTCGCCGGGCCAGATCAAACAGCACGTCGCGCACACCCCACACGTCCATGTACAGGATCACGGGCGGAAACGGCCCGCCCTGTTCCGGATGGGTTAAAAAAGTCTCGATCCTGCCCGCACGGGTAGGGATTTCTATGGTCTGGTCTTTCATTCTCGAAGTCTCCGTTTACCTTGCCCGTTTCGTACTATTAGTTCAGCCGCCCAGATAAGCCTTGGCAATGCGATCGTCACCGAGGAAGGCCGGCCATTCGCCCGCTTTGATCTCATGCACGATACGCCCCAGGGCCATGACATAGCCGCGCTCGGTGAGTTCGGCGGCGATGCCCACGTTCTGCTCGACGAGCAACAAGCCCATGCCGCGGGCGCGCAGATCGGCGATGATCAGCAGAATATCTTTCACCACTTTCGGTGCAAGCCCGGTCGATGGCTCGTCCATGATGAGCAGATCTGGCTGCAACAACAACGCACGCGCGATGGCCACCATCTGCTGCTGACCGCCGCTCAGCAATTCGACCGTCGAATCGACGCGCTCGTTGATGACCGGGAACAGGTCACCCACATCCTTCCAGGAGAACATCATCTTGCCCCCGCGTGCCGCGCGCCCGGTTTTTTCCGCAAGAATCAGGTTCTCACGCACCGTGAGCTCGCCAAACAGGCGGCGATTTTCAAGCACCACCGCCAAACCATGGCGCGCGAGGTGATGGCCCGGTGCCGTGGTGATGTCGACGCCGTTCTTGACAATGCGGCCACCGCGCACACGGTTAAGCCCGCAAATGGTGCGCACCAGCGTGCTCTTGCCGGCACCGTTGGCACCGACCACCGCGACAGCCTCGCCACCGCCGACCGCAAGCGAAACATCATGCAGTACGGTGAGCGCCTCGTATCCGGACGATACCGATTCAACGCTCAGCATGGCGCTCACACTCCAAGGTAAACCTCCCGCACGCGCGCGTCCTGCTTGATCAGGTCCATGCCTCCCGAAGCGATGATCTCGCCGAAATAAAGCACGTGCACCATATCGGAAACAGCCATAAGCCCCATGTCATGCGACACCAGCAGCACCGTCATGCCCTCGGCGCGCAGGCGCCTGATCCATTCCTGCAGGCTGGTGATCTCATCGGTATTGAGCCCTGAGGACGGTTCATCAAGCAGCAGCAGCTGCGGCTTTCCAACCACGGCACGCGCGATTTCCAGGATGCGCCGCTGCCCCGCGGTGAGCTTTCCTGCAGGGTGGTCGCGCAGTGCCTCCAGTCCGAACTTGGTGCAGGCCTCATCGGCCATTGCGTTAATGGTTCGCAGCGCGCGGTTGGCGCGCGGAGTGCGGAACAGATCCTCGGACATCAACGTGTTCGCATCCTTGCAACAACCGACCATGATGTTCTCAAATACCGTCATGTTCTCGAACACGCGCGGCGTCTGGAAGGTGCGCACGAGGCCTGCACGGCTACGCGCCTGGATGCTGTGCCGCTCGAGCAACGGTGCGCCGCGGTACAGAATGCATCCAGTCTGCGGCGAAAGAAAACCGGATATGGCGTTGAACAAGGTGGTCTTGCCCGATCCGTTGGGACCGATCAGGCCAACGATGCCGCCCCGGGGCACGGAAAAACTCACGCTCCGCAGCACCGTCAGGCCGGCGAAATTATGCCCCACCCCTTCAAGGCGAAGCATGTCGCCCCCGCCTGCATCGTTCGTGTTGGCATCCATATCAGCCGCGCCCTGGATGCATGAGTTTGCGCCAGATGATCTGCAGGCCGCCGACAAGTCCGCCTTGCAGGCCGACCACGACTCCGACCAGCGCCAAGCCGAACAACACCTGGTGGATATCGCCGAAACGGCTCAGGTATTCGGGCATGAAGGTGATAAACAGCGCGCCGACCATCGGCCCGAACACCGACTGCACCCCGCCCAGAACCGCGATCACAAGGAAGCTGAACGATTTGGTGACGGTGAAGCCCTCCACACTGACAAACGAGGTGTAGTGCGCGAAGAGGCTGCCGGCAAGCGAGCCGAACAAGGCGCAGACCACGAACACACGCGTGCGCAACCAGCGCAGGTCGATGCCCAGGCTTGAGGCCGCCTCGATCGAGTCGCGCGTGGCGCGCAGCATCAGGCCGGTGCGGCTGGTGGAAAGGTTGCGCGCCAACAGCATGCACGCAAACGCAAGAAACCAGACCAGGTAATAAAACCGCGCAGGGGTATCAAGGCTGAACCCGCCCATGCCCAGTTTCGGGATGCCGCCGATGCCCAGTGTTCCGCCGGTCAGCCAGTCCCATTCAAAAAACAGGGCACTGCCGATGATGCTGAGCGCAAGCGTCGCCAGGGCAAGAAAGTGCCCGGTCAGGCGCAGGATGGGCCAGCCGATAAGCAGTGCGATTGCCATCGACACCAGCGCGCCCACGGCGAATCCGGCAATACTGGGCGCCCCCACTTCCACAGTCAGGTAGGCGGTTGAGTAGGCGCCGATGCCGTAGAACACCGCCTGTGCGAGATTGACGATGCCGCAATATCCGAGCAGCAGACCCACCCCCAAGCCAGCGATGGTATAGATTCCCGCAAACACCAGCAGGTCGGTGAGGCTTCTCGTCAGCAACATTGGCAGCGCCGCCCACAGGCATATCCCGGCCAGGAGCAAGGCCGGACGGCGTGCCACGGTGTCAGCCACCGCGGCGGCCGCCACGGCCGAGCATGCCATTGGGCATGAATATCATGATGGCGATAAGGATACTCATCGCAATGACGTCCTTGTAACTGGAGGATACGGCGACGATAGCAAGCGATTCGATGAGCCCCAGTGTGAGGCCGCCAACCACCGCACCGAGCGGGTTGGTCAGTCCGCCAAGAATCGCCGCGGCAAAGCCCTTGAGTGTGAGATTGACGCCAATGGCGTAGTCAACCGAAACGAGCGGGGTGACCAGGATACCGGCGATCGCACCGAGCGCCCCCCCCAGCGCAAAGGTGAGCATGTTCATGCGCGGCACATTGATGCCGATGGTGGTCGCGCCGTCCGCATCAATCGAGGCGCCCATCATCGCAATGCCGATGGTGGTGCGATGGTAAAAAAGCTTGAGACCCGCGGTTATGCCCAGTGCGATCAGGATCAGCCAGACCGCATGGGACTGGACCACCGCGCCAAGAATGACCGTCGCATCCTCGCCGCCAAAGGGAGGCAGGACATAACCGCTGCGCCCGATAAAAAACAGCACGGCCGCCGACATGGTGATGGCGAGCCCTATGGTCAGCAGGATGAAGGTCTGCTGCGTCGCGCCCTTGCGCATCATGTAGCGCACGAACAGTACGTTGATCAGCATGCCGACGACCACTCCCGATAACACACCGCCAAGGATCGCCGCCCAGTACGGCCAGTGCGCGTTATTAAGCAGCAGCACCGTGACCATCGCGCCGGTGACGCAGAACTCGCCCTGCATCACGTTGATGATGCGCGTGCCCTTGAAAATCGCGGCAATACCGATGCCTACCAGGGCGTAGGTGAAGCCGTTGGTTATGCCGGCGAGCGCCGCCTGCAGGATAAGACTTAGGGACATCGGTGTTACCTGGCAAGGCGCCGGGACGGGCGCGCATTCAAACGCGCGCCCCGGGCGGTAGCGTTACTTGATGACGAACGGAAGCCGCGTGTACTGCCCCTTGACCAGCTTGGAGAAGATGTAGCCAGACAGCTTGATGCCGGTCATGTCCTCAGCAGAAAAGTCATAATCAGTCGTGACGCCGGCGTAGGGCCCGCGGATGGCTTCGCATAGTTTTTCACGACGCGTTTCGGCACCTGCCTTGGTCAATGCAGCGGCGATCACGTGAATCGCATCCCAGGCCACGGACTCCGGGTTCTTCGGCTTGGCGCCGATTTCTTTGACAAAGTAGTTAATGAAGTCTTTCTGCCTCGGCAGCGGATCCTCGGCCACGAGGAACTCGGGAATGATGACGTTGTCGGCGGCGCTGCCCATTGCGCTGACAGTCTCATAACTCGAAGCGCCGTTGAGGGCGATGATCGGCTGTGTCATCTGCAGGGCTCGGATGGCACGGAAAGGCACTGCGTTCACGGCTATCACGAAAATCGCATCCGGGTTGCCGGCCTTGATCTTGGCCGCCTGCGCCGTCACATCCGTGGCCGTAATGTCGAATTTCTCGATCGTACCCACCTGCACGTCCGGGTAGTCTTTTGTGATACCGGTGAGTTCGCGCATCACCACCGCTCCATAGCCGCTATCGTGGAGCACCGCGACCTTCTTGGCGTTGATGCTGCGCGAATATTCGAACAGCGTGCGCGCATTAAGGTTGTGCGGCGTGAACATGTGAAAGGCGCAGTGCCGGGTTTTCTCTACAGCGGGTCCAAGCCCCGTAAAGGCGAACTGCGGCACCTTCTGCTTATCTGTAATTCCCCCCATTGCGACACTTGTGGCAATGTTCGAACCGCCGATGATCGCCGCAACATCCTGGTTGAAAATAAGGTCGTTGGTCTTGGTGATCGCCGTATCCGGGTTGGTCGTGTCATCCTCGATGATCAGCCGGATCGGACGACCGTTTATGCCGCCCTTGGCGTTGATCGACTTGACCGCGGCCTGCGCGCCATTGCGTTCCGGAATGCCCAGACCCGCAGCCGGGCCGGTGATCGACAGCACCGCGCCGATTTTTATCGGCTCCCTGGTCTGTGCATAAAGGTCGCCGGCAAAAGAAAATGTGCTGGCCATGGCTACTGCGACGGCCGTGAAAAGTGGCCGATTGAGTCTGAGCATTCGAAACTCCTCCTTGTTTTTTCAATCTAGCTGAGGCCACCGTGAAACGGCATGCCCCGCTGATTAACATCGCTTTGCAGTACACGTCCATCGGATTACCCCTTAACAGGCACTGCCGCGATTTTTCTTATTATCACATTTTTTGCCGTGAGTCTGGATGCGTCACACGACCCCACTTCGCCGAGCAATCGTTGCAGCAAGCAACGCGGTGACGGAGAATCATCCTTTTCGTGAAAAATGAAATGGATAATCCCTCATGAGTAACGCCGTACGCCGCGTAGTAACAGGGCACGACAAAAACGGCAAGGCCATCGTCGTTTCCGATGCGCCTGCGCCCTTCGTGCATACCACCGAGCTTCGCCCCGGCTACAGTGCGACCGACATCAGGCGCACCGGCGACACGCCCGCCCCCATTGTCTTTGCCGCAGAAGCACCGACGCGGGGGCCGCGCCGGCAGCTTCCGGCAAAGCATGGCACCGTCGTTCGCATCAGCGAGATTCCGCCCGACGGCGAACGCATGGGCGGCATGGATGCGGCGGCCTCGAAAAAAATATTTGAGTTCCTCGGCAACACTGCCGCTTCAACCTTTGCTTCCAGCGGCGTGCATCCGCTGATGCACCGCACCGAAACCATCGACTACGCCATCGTGATCGAGGGAGAACTGACGCTGATACTGGATGACACCGAGGTGCTCCTAAAAGCCGGGGACGTGACGGTGCAATGCGGCACCAACCACGCCTGGAGCAACCGCTCGGGCAAGCCCTGCCGCATCGCCTTCATTTTGATAGACGGCGCCTTCGAACCGGAACTGAAAACCGCGCTCGCGGCGCGCTAGGCCCGCCGCGGGTCCGGGTTCGGTTCGGTGCCTACTCGGCCTTGGCGCCGCTCGCCTTGACGAAGGGGCCGAGCTTGTCCATGTCGGTCCTGACGTAGGCATCAAACTCGCCGAGCGGCACGTTGCGCGCCGACAGGCCGAGCTTGGCAAACTCCGCCTTGATGTCCGGGTGATCCTGGGCGGTGCGCACTGCACGGCTCAATTGGTCGAGAATCGCCGGTGACACCTTGGATGGCGCGAGCAGCCCGAACCAGGCGGTATATTCGTAGTCGATACCGGCCTCGCGCGTGCTGGGAACTTCCAGCGGTGTCTTCATCGCATCGCGCGTTGACACGCCCAGCGCCATCAGCTTTCCGGACTTGATGTGCGTGAGCAGGAACGCGGTCGGCACAAAGCTCACCTGCACACGGCCGCTAATCAGGTCGGCAATGTAATCGGAGGAATTCTTGTAAGGCACGTGAACGATATCGATGCCGGCAAGATTGCTGAAATACGCCGCCGCAAGGTGCGTCGAGGTGCCGACGCCGGCCGAGGCGTAGTTGATGCCCCCGGGCTTTGCCTTGGCCATCGCGACGAATTCACGCAGTGTCTTTGCGCCCAATTGCGGACCCGCGACGATGAGGTAGGCCGATTCTGCCACCAGCGCGACACCGGAAAAATCACGTTTGCTGTCGTACGAGAGCTTGGTATAAAGCGCCGGGTTGATGGCGTGCGTGGAGTTGGCCATCAGCAGCGTGTAGCCATCGGCGGCTGCGATCGCGACCGACTGCGTGGCGATGGTGCCGCCGGCGCCGGGCCGGTTTTGCACAATCACCGGCTGGCCAAGAATCTCCTGCAGCTTTGGCGCGAAGGCGCGCGCAATCAGGTCGGTGGTGGTACCGGTGGCATAGGGCACGACCACGGTTACCGGCTTGGACGGGTATTTGTCCTGTGCGCTTGCGGTAGTGCTGGCGGTCGCGACAAACACCGCGGCAATCGCAGAAAATATGAAACGAAACCGATTTGAAACCTTCATTGCAATTCCTCCGGATGACGCGGTGCAGCAGCGATTGGGATCGTGATTGAGATCACTATTGTGATGAATTTGTGCGGCTATACTATGCGCCCGATGCACCCAAGAGCAAGCAAATAACAATGAATAAGTTCGGCATCGGCCAGTCTGTTAGGCGCGTGGAGGACGCGCGCTTTCTTACCGGACGCGGCCGCTACCTCGACGACATGGAACTGCCGCGCCAGACCCACGGCGTGGTGCTGCTCTCCAGTCACGCACATGCCGACATCGTGCGCATCGACACCACCGCGGCGGCGGCCATGCCCGGCGTGCTGTGCGTGCTGACCGGCGCGGACGTCGAAGCCGACGGCATCGGCGCCTTCCCGACCATTTATATCGCCGATGAACGCGGCGGCCCGCCCGGATTCCGCACCCTGCGTCCGTTGCTCGTGCACGACCGCGTGCGCTGTGTCGGCGACCGCGTCGCGTTTGTTGTCGCCGAGACGGTGCAGCAGGCGCGCGATGCCGCCGAACAGATTGTCGTCGACTACGCCCCCCTCCCCACCGTAATGAGCGCGGAAGCCGCAATCAAGCCCGGCGCAACAAAACTGTGGGAGGGATGCCAAGACAATGTGTCCTTCACCATCGCCTTCGGCGACAAGGCGAAAACCGACGCCGCCTTTGCCGCCGCGCACACCACGGTGTCACTGCGCGTGCACAACAACCGCGTGTCGGCCAATCCGATAGAACCGCGCGGTGCGATCGGCGATTACAACGCCTCAGAAGACAAGTACACGCTCTACGCCACATCGCAGGCACCGCACAGCGGACGCGGCATTCTGGCGCGCGAGATCCTGCATATCCCGGAGAACCGCCTGCGCGTTGTGTCACATGATGTCGGCGGCGGTTTTGGCGTGAAAATCCATCCCTATCTTGAAGACGCGCTGGTGCTGTGGGCCTCGCGCCGCTGCGGCCGCCCGGTCAAGTGGATCGCCACTCGCTCCGATTCGCTGCTCGGTGACAACCACGGCCGTGACCAGGTCGTCGACGGTTCGATGGCCCTTGACGCAAACGGCCGCATCCTCGGGATTCGTGCGCGCGGCTGGCACGCCATCGGCGCCTACGCCTTCCACGGTGCGGTGACGCCGGTCGATTACTCGATGAAACTCCTGCCCAACGTCTATGACGTGCAGGCGGTCGATGTTGTAGGCAAGGGTGTGTTCACCAACATGTCGCCCACCTCGGCCTACCGCGGCGCGGGCCGGCCCGAAGCGATCATCCTGGTCGAACGCATGATTGAAATCGCGGCGCGCAAGCTCGGCATCGATTCGATCGAACTGCGCCGGCGCAATTTCATCGCGGCCGCGGCCATGCCCTACCAGACGCCGACTGAACTCAAGTACGACACCGGCGAATTCGCGCGCACCATGGACCACTGCCTGCGCCTCGCCGACTGGGACGGCTTTGCCGCGCGCCGAGCCGCCACCGAACAATCCGGGCTACCTCTTCGCTTGCGGCGCGGTCGCGCCATGGCCTATTACATCGAGGCGGGTGGCCGCTTCAACGAGCGCCTGGAACTGCGTTACGACCCGACGGGCGGCGTGACCATCCTCGCCGGCACGCATTCCCACGGCCAGGGCCACGCCACCACCTACGCGCAACTGGTTTCGGAGTGGCTGGGCCAGCCCTACGACTCGATCCAGTTCGTGCAGGGCGACACCGACCAGGTTGCGTTCGGGCGCGGCACCTACGCCGCGCGCAGTTCCATGATCGCAAGCGGCGCGCTGCGCATGGCCTCCGACCGGATCATTGAGAAGGCGGCGCCACTCGCAGCCCACCTGCTCGAAGCGGCAGAAGCCGACCTCCAGTTTACCGACGGCCACTTTAGGATTTCTGGCACCGACCGCAGCATTGCACTGACCGAGGTGGCCAAGGCCTCCTACCGGCCGCGTGGCATCCCCGCGCACTTGAACACCGGGCTTGAGGCTAGCGCGATGTATTCAAGCGACGGGCAGAACCACCCCAACGGCTGTCACGCCTGCGAAGTCGTGGTCGACACCGAGACCGGCGTGGTAAAAATCGACCGCTATGCGGTGGTCGATGACCTCGGGCGCGTGATCAACCCACTGATCTGCGAAGGCCAGGTGCACGGTGGCCTCGCGCAGGGTGCCGGCCAGGCGCTGATGGAAGAAGTGGTCTACGACCCCGAGTCGGGACAGTTGCTATCGGGCACCTTCAGCGATTACTGCATGCCGCGCGCCGATGATTTCCCGCACATCGAGGTGGGCTTCGAGGAAATACCAAGCACGTCCAATCCGCTGGGGGTAAAAGGCGTGGGCGAGGCCGGTGCCGTGCCCGCGCCGCCGGCGATCATCGAGGCAATCCTTGATGCGCTGCGCCCGCTGGGCGTAATCGACATCGACATGCCGGCGACACCGCAGCGCGTCTGGCGCGGCATTCAGGCAGCGAAGCAAAATACTTGAGAAGCAGGACGAATAAACATGCACCCGGCCCGAGCCGGGGAGAAATTTAAGGCACGAATACTGACAAGGAGGAGCACAGCATGACCAAGAAAAAGCTGGTGATCATCGTCGCCCCGACCGGCGGCAACGCCATGGATCGCGAGGGCGCCCACGTACCGCTGGATCCCGCCGACATCGCCGAAGAAGGGGCGCGCTGCCTTGAAGCCGGCGCGGCGGTACTGCACATTCATGCGCGCGACCCGGTGAGCAAGCAGGGCAGCGCCGACCCGGCGATTTACGCCGACATCATCCGGCGCGTACGCGCGACCTGCGACATGCTGATCCAGACCACCACAGGCATAGGCATCACCGGCAGCGGCCTGCGCCCCGGCACCGACGAACGCCTCGGCCTGCTCGCGCTCGAACCCAAGCAGGACCTTGCAACCATCCCTCCAGGGAGCTGGGATATCTGGCGCCCGGGTGGCAGCAGCGCCTACAAGCCGGATGCCACCTACCAGAACACCCCGGCCTTCCTGCGCAAGAACATCGCCGCCATCGTCAAGAAGGGACTGCCGTGGGAGATGGAAATCGCCGATACCGGTTTCCTCAATAATGCCATTCGCCTCGCCGATGAGGGCTTGTTCGATAAAAAGAGCACCAACTTCTGGCTCGACTACTGCATGGGCTTTGGCGCGATGCCGCCCACGGCGCGCCACCTCGTGTTCGCCCAGTCTGAAGGCGAACGCCTGTTCCCGCAGGCCAAGTGGGCGGTGCTCGCCACCGACCGCGACCAGTTCCCGATGAACGCGCTTGGCGTCGTGATGGGCTGCGACATCGTGCGCGTGGGTTTTGAAGACAACATCTACCTGCCCGACGGCAAACCCGCTAAGCACAACCATGAACTGGTGGCCGCAATGGCGCGCATCGCACGCGACTTCGGCCGCGAGACGGCCAGCGTCGAGGAAGCCCGCGAAATATTTGGCATCGCCTGAAAACCCCCGCCAGTCGCGGCTTTTCGGCCGGTTACATCCGGCCATTGAGCAACCCAGCAGGAGCAAGCACTTGAACGCGCAACCCAATACGCATCAGAGCGAAATCGTCGGTGACATGCGCATCGACTGGGACGTGCCGCTTACCATGAGCGACGGGACGGTCTTGCGTTGCGACGTGTTCCGCCCCAACGACGGCGGCCGCTATCCGGTACTCCTCGGCGCCACGCCCTATGGCAAGTGGCTGTCCTTCCAGGATCCGGTGTGGGGCGGCCAATGGAAAATGCTGTCAAAGCACGAACCGGAAATCCTCACGCTCTCGAGCAATCGTTTCCAGAACTACGAGTTTCCGGACCCCGAGCGCTTTGTTCCCGACGGCTATGTGCTGGTGCGCGTCGATGTGCGCGGCACGGGGCGCTCGCCCGGACGCATGGATCTTTTGTCGACGCGCGAGACGCAGGACTTCTACGAATGCATCGAATGGGCCGGCGTGCAGGACTGGTCCAACGGTCGCGTCGGGTTGAGCGGCGTGTCCTATCTCGCCATGAACCAGTGGCAGGTTGCGGCGCTGCAGCCCCCCCACCTCGCCGCGATCTGCGTGTGGGAGGGATGCTCGGATTTTTTCCGCGAATTCACACGCCATGCCGGGATACTGTCGCTGTTCAGCGACTTGTGGTTTGAAAAATACGTGATGCCGGTGCAGCACGGTCTGGGTGAGCGCGGCTGGCGCAGCCATATCGTCGATGACTGGGTATCCGGACCGACGACCGTCGATGCGGCCACGCTGGCGGCCACAATGCAGGACTGGCGCACCGATGTGCGCAAACTACCGCCTTGCCTCGGACAAGTTCTGGACCGAGCGCCTGCCGGATTTTTCGAAGATCACGGTGCCGCTGCTCTCCTCGGGTAACTGGGGCGGGCAGGGCCTGCACCTGCGCGGCAACGTCGAGGGCTGGCTGCGCGCAAAGTCGCAGCAAAAATGGCTGGACTTTCATTGCTTCGAGCACTGGACCGAGTTCTATACGCAGCAGGGTATCGCGCTGCAAAAGCGCTTTTTTGCGCACTTCCTGAAAGGCGAGGACAACGGCTGGGCGGCCGAGCCGCGGGTGCAAATGCAGGTGCGCAACCCGACAAGGCCGGTCACCGCCCTTGCGGTGCGCAAGGACAAGGCATGGCCGCTGACCGGCACAAACTGGACGCGGATGTATCTGGATCCGGCGCGTGCCTCGCTCGGCACGGATGTGCCGGCAGGCACCGCGACGGTCAGCTACAAGGCCATGGGCGACGGACTGAGCTTCCTCACACCACCGCTCACGCAGGACATGCACGTCATCGGCCCCTCGGCCGCCTACCTGCGCGCATCGTCATCCACCGAGGACGCCGACCTCTTCCTGATCCTGCGCCTGTTCACCGCCGACATGAAAGAGGTCACGTACTCGGGCTCAAACGACCCGCACACGCCCATGAGTCATGGCTGGCTGCGTGCCTCGTCACGCAAGCTCGACACCGCGGCATCGCTCCCCTACCGTCCCTATCATGCGCACGACGAAGTCCGGAAACTGGAGCCGGGCAAGGCCTACGACCTGGCGATCGAGATTTTCCCGACCTGCTTTGTCGCACCGGCGGGCTATCGCATCGGCCTTACCATCCGCGGCAAGGACTATGAATATCCGGGCGACCTTTCCGGCAGCGCCGGTCAGATCGGTCAGCCTTCAACCGGTGTCGGTCCCTTCCGCCACATCGACCCGCAAGACCGTCCGGCCGCCGTGTTCGACAACGAAGTCACGCTGCACTTTGACGGCGGGCAACAGCCTTACCTGCTGCTGCCGGTGGTGCCGCCGCTGGACTGAAGGTGGCACCGCATCAGATCAAAGCAGGACGGTGGCGAGCGACGGCACAAAAATGATCAGCAGGAGGACGCCGAACATCGCGATCGCGAACGGCGTCGCGCCGGCAAAAATATCCCCGAGGGAGATATTCTGGTCCGAGAGCGTGCTCTTGATGACGAACACCGAAAGCCCAAAGGGTGGAGTCAGCAACCCAATTTCCACGGCGATCACCGTGACGATGCCGAACCAGATCAGGTTGACGTTGTAAGGTGCAATCAGCGGAAGGAACATCGGCACCATGATCAGCATGATCGAGATGCCGTCCAGGATGGTCCCCATGATGACGATCAGCACGGCATAGATCAGCAGCAGCATGACAAAGCTGAGGTTAGCATTGATGACCGCCTCATTGAGCACCGCCGGCAGGCCCGACAGCGCGATCAGGCGCGTATAGATGTTGGCCGCGATGATCACGAAAAGGATGGACACTGTCACCTGCCCGGTTTCGACTAGTACACGCCAGACACCCGCCCAGGTCAACTTGCGCCGCACACCGGCGAGCACAAAGGCGCCGAACGCCCCTACCGCACCCGATTCGGTGGCGGTAAACCAGCCGGCGTAAATACCGCCGATGACCACCGTCGCCAGCACGCCCAGCGGGGCGAGCAGCAGCAGCGCCTCGCCGATGCCAAGGCCCGAAACCACTTCGCCGTCCGAAGCCTTTACGTAGACCATTTTCGGGTAAAAGGTCGCTATGGCGATGATCATCACCACGAACACGGCCGCCAGCAGCAGGCCGGGTACCACGCCGGCGATGAAAAGGTCGCCTATCGATTGCTGCGACAGCAGGCCATAGATGATGAGAAGCAGGCTTGGCGGAATGAGCATGCCCAGCACCGAACTGCCGGCGACAACGCCAACGGCAAAACGCGGCTGGTAACCGAGGCGGATCATTTCGGGCACCGCGACCTTGGTAAACACCGCCGCCGACGCGATCGACACACCGGTTACCGCGGCGAACACTGCGTTGGCCGCGACGGTCGCCACGCCCAGCCCGCCCTTCATGCGTCCGAGCAGCGTGTTGGCCGCGAGAAAGGCGTCCCGTCCGAGGTCGGCGACACTCACCAGCAGGCCCATCAGCACAAACAGGGGAATCACGCCAAAGTCGTAGCCGGACACCGCGTCGGATGCGGCCAGCGCGAGCAGGGTCGACGCCTGTTCATAGCTGCCTTTGATCGCCCAAACGCCCAGCAGAGACACCAGGCAAAACGCCACCGGCACATGCATGCCGGTGTAAATCAAGACCAGGATTGTCGCAATCGACAGTCCTGCGATTTCCGTGCCGCTCATGCGCCCTCTCCCGCGGCCGTTGCGGATGTTCCCGCGGCCCTACCAAAGTGCTGCCAGGCGAACATCAGGTATTGCAGGACCGAACAGGCGCAACCGATCAGCATGACCAGCCGGATCGGCCAGAACGGATAAGTCACGTAACCTTCAACCCCTGCGTACTCGTTATTGGTCCAGGCGTTCACAAACAGCGGTCGGCAGGCGATAAACAGCACCGCAAAAAGCGTTGCGCCCATGAGGCTGTAAACGCCCTCGAGCACAAAGGCAAACCGCGGCCAACGATCCTCAAGCCAGTCACTCAGGCTGTCGACGCGGGTGATGCGCCCGGAGCGCAGTGTGTGTGCGATCTGCAGAAATACGATGCCGACAATGGAGAGGCTTACCAGTTCGGCCACTCCGGGCAGCGGGCGCGATAACGCAGTGCGGCCGAACACATCGACCATGATCACCAGCATCAGCACGAAAATCCAGATCGTGCCGATCGAGTTAAGTACCAGCAGGACTGTTGCAAACATGCGCGACAGTGGTCCACCCGTTTCGCCATCGCCGGCGGAAACTGCATTATCTGAATTCGTAGCCATATTCGCTCGAGAACCTCTTTGCATTACCCATGGAAACAACCGGAAAGGACGCGCCCGGAGCGGACGCGCCCTTTTTCAAAACAAGGAACAGCGGTGCAACAATACGCGCAGCCAGCCGCCTTTTCGACTTAGTTCTTGTCCCAGTCACGAACCAGCTGCACGTTGTTATCGCGCAACTTTTTCATATAAGTGTTCAACACCTTGCCGGCCGGAACCTGGCGTTTCTCATTGGTCTCGACCCAGTTCTTGGCAATGTTGGGCATCGTGGTCGCCCATTTCCTGCGCTCTTCCGCGGGGAGCTTGGTGAACTTTGCACCCTCTTCAGCCATTTTTTTCTCAAAGCCGGCGGCGAGGGTCATTAGTTGATCGGCGATCTTCACCGTGTACTCCCGGCCGACGTCCTTGATCACCTTTTGCACCTCGGGTGGCAGTTTGTCGTTGAAGGCCTTGTTGATGCTCAGCGCACCGATGGTCATGGAACCAAGGTCGATGCGCGTGGCGGTGGGGGCGACCTGGTGCAGTTTGGCCGGATACATCCCGGTGGTGAAGGCGATCAGCCCGTCATACACGCCGGTCTTGATGTTGTTGAAGTGCGTGGCAAAGTCGCCCTGAACCGGAACCGCGCCGGCACCGGCAGCCCATAACGACAGTGGACCCGAGGCGCCCATTTTCTTGCCCTTGAGGTCGGCGAGGGAGTTCACCGGGAAGGTCGTGAGTATGTAGTCGGTGTCGGTGGAGACCGCAGCGAGGAAAATCTGCTTGTGGCGCAGCCATTGACCCGCCATCTCCGGCATTTCATCGTGCATTTCAGTGATGATCTTGCTCACCACGCGCGGGTCGTCGCTGCCAAAGGGCGCCATGAACGGCACGGCCAGCAGCGGCAGCTTGGCCGCTTCGAAAATGGTGTAGACAAAGCCCATTTCGGAAATGCCGTTCTCCACCGCGTCGAGTTCGCCGCCGATTTTGGCGAGCGTGCCGCCGAAGGCCTCGTTCCAGGCAATGGAGTGCTTGCCGCCGGCGGCGAGCAGGCGCTTGTCCACCTCGGGCATGTAGAACTCCTTGATCATGCGTATCCAGGGCAACTGCGTGCCGTGTCCGGCGCTGAACGTGACCTTGAAGGTATCGGCCTGCGCCAGCGACATACCGGCGGTGCCGACGGAAAATACGACTGCTGCTAGAGCAGATTTCGCAAACTTAAACGGTGCTTTCATTGCTTGGTTCCTCCTGGGGGATTGAATTACCGGGACGGCCCTCACGGGTACTGCGCTCGATTCAGGTACCGCAGACGCCCGGGCGTTTGTTTTTTGGGACTGCAAAAGAATGTCATAAAGCCCGTGTGCACGCAACGCAGCCGGAGATGAATTTCCCTCTGGCCGGAGGCGCGCGACGCGTGAAAAACAACTCACCAACTTCTCATGAAAAAGTTACACTCCGATTGAATTGCGGCTCGGCATTCCTGCGTTGCCTTGTATTGCCTGCAGCTGCGTCACAAAACATTTTTCCTCTGCTACCGAGAACTTCCACATGCCCATTGACGCACACGCCCACTACGTTCCGCCGCGCACCGTCAAAAAACTGCAAGCCGAAGGCGCGCGCTACGGCATCGATGTGGTTGAAAATCCGCCCGCCTGTTACTGCCTGAACTTTCACTACGGCCTCAAGTGCCGGCCGTTTTTCCCGCGCCTGCTCGAGGCGCCCGAAACGCGCATCGAATCGATGCGCAAGCAGGGCGTTGACCGGCAGGTGCTGTCTGGCTGGGTTGACGTGTTCGGCCACGGCCTGAACACCGACCAGGGCACGGCCTGGCACCGCCTGATGAACGAATCGCTCGCCGGCTTGTGCCACGCACATCCGGCGCATTTTTCCATGCTGGCATCCGGGCACATGCCCGATGCGGGCAGCGCCGCGCGCGAGCTTGAGCATTCGGTCAAGCAACTCGGTGCCGTGGGCGGCGTTGTCGCCTGCAACATTGACGGCACCAACCTGGGCGAGCTGCCGCTGGACGAATACTGGGCGGCGGCCTCCGAGCTCGACGTGCCGGTGTTCCTGCACCCGACGCAACCGCAACCCACACCGCGCAGCAAACATTTTGCCCTTAACCAGGTGGTTCAATACACCTTTGACACTACGCTTGCAGTGGGCTCGCTGATCTGGAGCGGCGTGCTCGACCGCTTCCCCAAGCTCAACCTGATCCTGTCGCACGGCGGCGGCGCGATGCCCTTCCTGATCGGACGCTTTGACTGCATGCACGAGCGCAGCAACCACAAGGCCACGGGCATTGTCGCGAAAGAGGCGCCCTCTGCCTACCTGCGGCGCATGTATTACGACACCATCCTGCATGATGCGGCCGCGCTGCGTTACCTGAAGGACCGCGTGCATGCCGACCGCATCGTGCTCGGCACCGACGACTCCTTCCCCCCGGCCGACGCCGATCCGATGGGCAGCATGCAGCGCGCCGGCTTCAGCGACGCCGAAGTGCGGCAAATCGCCGAGGACAATCCGCGCCGCCTGTTTCATCTGGATTAAGCCGCCCAATTCAGATCACCCGATCACTCGGGCTGAATGCCGGCCTGCTTGATCTGGCGCGCCCACTTGGCCGTTTCGGCGGTGACGAACTTGCCGAATTCCTCGGGGCCCATCAGCGCGGGCTCCAGGCCCAGCGACATCAGGCGGCTGGTCACCTCTGGTGCGGCCAACGCCTTTTGCGATGCGGCCCAAAGCTTGTCGATGACTTCACGCGGCGTGCCAGCGGGCACGGCAAGCCCGCTCCATACCGTGACGTCAAAGCCGGGCATCTCCTCGGCGAGCGAGGGCATTTCGGGCATCAGTTGCGTGCGTGCTTTCGCGGTGATGCCAAAGCCCTTGAGCTTGCCACCGCGAATCTGCGTAAAGGCCACGGCGTTATCGGCGAAGGTGAAGGTCAGCTGCCCGCCCAGCACATCATTGACCGCCTGCGGCACGCCCTTGTAGGGCACCTCTAGCAACTCAACGCCGCCCAGGCTTTTGAGCTCGGCCATCGCCACCTGCATGCCCGCCGATGCATAGCCGACGCTCATCGCGCCTTTTTTAGACCGAACCAGCGCAAGAAACTCCTTGGTGTTTTGCGCCGGGAAATCGGATTTCACCACCAGCGTCAGCGACCCGGTGATAAAGCGCGCCACTGGAATGAAATCCTTGGCCGGGTCGTAGGGCAGTTTCTTGTACAGGCTGGGGTTTGCAGCAAGCGTGGTGTTGTTGCCGCCGAACACGGTGTAGCCGTCGGGAGAGGCCTTGGCCGCCTCGGCTGCGGCGATCGCGCCCTGGGCGCCGGGTTTGTTGTCGATGACAATGGGCTGGCCGAGGGTCTGTTGCATATGCATGCCCACGACACGGGCGATATGGTCGGGTGCGCTGCCCGCCTGGAAGGGCACGATGAAGCGGATGGGCTTGTTAGGGTAGCCCTGCGCGGCTGCGGCGAGCGGCAGGAAGAGTGCGGCCAACACCGCACTGAACACAGTACGTTTCAACAAAGTGGAATTCATCATGGCCTCCTTGGCGTTGATCCGGGCGTTGATTGTTGTCATGGTCAGTCTGTTGTCTGTTGAGGCTATGGTCTAGGGCTTGGGCGGTATCACCGGCAACAGCACATAAGGCTGTTCGCCATGCTCAAAGTGCAGCGTGTTGGTGCCCTTGAACAAGGCGTCCGGCCTGTCCGTGGGGTGGTCGTGCAGGAAGGGCCCGACCCCGGTGAGCGTGTATTTCACGCCGGGAATGACGAGCGGCGGCCCCGGGTAGACATAATCGCGGCCGCGCACCGACAGCCCGAAGCGATATCCCTTGGGCACCACAATGCTGGTCGGCCAGATCTCGATATCCAGCCCCACCGGCTGCCCCGGCGTGAGCGGCTGCACCTCGTCGTGCGTGTGATACGGCCGGTGTGGCAGGCTGCGTTTGGCGTCGAGCTTGCGATGCGAGGCGCGCAGCCAGCCCATGCCAACGGGCGAGCGCGGGTCGTTGGAGCCGTGAAACGTGACCTCTCGCCCGTCGGGCGAGAACACGCGCAGCACCAGGAACACGTCGGCATCGCCCGTGCTCGACGAGAGCATCATGCGCGCCGCCGCCGGGCCGGTGATTTCAAGGTCCGCGGCCATCGGCGGCGACAGGAACATCACACCTTCGCCGGTGGTGTCGTAATCAATGCGTGTTGCGGCCTTCGGTGCCTGGGTGCGCAGGCTGCAATCCGAGGGGTCAAGGTAATACCGCGTCCATTGCGTGCGCGCCAGCGGCCATTCGTTCTCGGCGCGCTGCACAAACTTCTCGCCCGGGTGGCGCACCTGCAGTTGCACCGGCGGCTGCTTGTCCCAGCCGGTGTCCTCGTCCTTCAGGAAATGGCCGAGGAAACGCTTTTGCAGGTCCATGCCGTAGTTGGTGTAAAAACTTTCCCAGTGCGCGCCACCGTGGGCTTCGAGCCACTTTTGCTTGGACGCCGCACCGAGGTAGCCCTCGAAGTTGCCGCGCGGGTGCAGGCCGGTTCCGCCCCAGTTGGCGGCCGAAAGCACCGGTACCGTGACCTTGTCGAGTTGTGGCGAACGATCGCGGTGCGCGGCGTCATCGAGCGGATGGCTGACGATCCAGTCGATCATGTCGATGCGGTTTTTTTCCAGCACGTCCTCGGGTAGTGTTTCCGGACCACAGACCAGTTCTCCGGTCACGCGGCTGCGAAAGCCGCGTTCGCCGCAGCCGTACTGAGAGCGGTGGACGGCGCGCGGAAACCAGTTGTCGAGAAAGCGCGACACGATGCCGCCGTGGTGGGTGGCCTCGCGGTAATAATCGCACGAACCCTCCCAGGCGCAAATGGCCGTGAGGTGCGGCGGCGCGAGGCAGGCCACCTGCCAGGCGTTCATGGCGTAATACGAAATGCCGTTGAGGCCCACCCTGCCGCTGGACCACGGCTGCGTGCCCGACCACTCGATGCATTCATACAGGTCCTGCGTCTCACGCGGCGACCACGGATCAACAAAGCCGGGCGAACGGCCTGTGCCGCGCGAATCGACGCGCACCACGGCGTAACCGTCGGGCACCCATTTTTCAGGATCGACCAGTTCCCATGACTGGTACTTGTTGCTCGAGCCTTCGAGAATTTCCGGGTGGCCCTCGACGAGCCTCTCCCAGGCGGCGGTGTTGCCGTCCTGAAAGGCGAGGCCCTTGCCATACGGGCCGTAAGTCAGGATGACCGGGTATTTACCCTCGGCCATGGGCAGGAACACATCGGCGCGCATGACCACGCCGTCGCCCATCGGAATGGGCGCGTCCCAGGTAATCCGCATACCGTCGCGGATCTCGTGCTTTTCCTGATTATCCTTGCCTGCAGTACTCAAACCGCCTCCTTGTTTCATCGAGCCCGTCCTGTCGTGCGCGGTTACGCGAGCGCACGGGAACGTTTGTTTTAAATAACACCAGCCTGCGACAAGGCATCAACCTCGGCCGCAGACTTGTTCAACAACCCTTCAAGCACCCCGCGCGTATCGGCACCGAGGTTGGGCGGCGCGGCCTTGTACTGGATTGGCGTTTCCGAAAAGCGGATCGGGTTGGCCACTGAAGGCACGGCGCCGTAACGCGGATGCTGCAATTCAACCTGGACGCCGCGCGCGCGCACATGCGGGTCGGCAAACACCCGGTCGAGTGAATTGATCGGGCCGCAGGGCACGCCGGCCTTCTCCATCGCGCCGGTCCACTCGTCGATCTTGCGTTGCCGCGTGATGTCCGAGAGCAGCGCAGTCAACGCGTCGCGATTGCCGACGCGGTCGCTGTTGGTGCGAAAGCGCGCGTCATCGGCCAGCTCCGGGTGGCCCGCAGTTTCGCAAAAGCTCCTGAACTGCGTGTCATTGCCGATAGCAAGAATGAAGAACCCGTCGCTCGCGGGGAGCGACTGGTAGGGTGAAATCGACGGATGCTCGTTACCGAGGCGCACAGGCACCTTGCCGGTGGCGAGGTAACTCGAGGCCTGGTTGGCAAGCGCCGCAATCTGCACATCCATCAGCGCAAGGTCCAGGTGCTGGCCTCGGCCACTGCTGTCACGACTGCGCAGCGCACCCATGATGCCGATGGTGGCGTAAAGCCCGGTCATGACATCGGTTATCGCGACCCCGACTTTTTGCGGCCCGCCGCCGGGGCGCTCGTCGCGTTCGCCGGTGATGCTCATCAGGCCGCCCATGGCCTGGATCAGAAAGTCATAGCCCGGACGCGTGGCATAAGGCCCGGTCTGTCCAAAGCCGGTTATGGAGCAATAGACAAGGCGCGGATTGACCGCGGACATGGTGGCGTAATCAAGCCCGTATTTTTTCAGGCCGCCGACCTTGAAATTTTCGAGCAGCACGTCGGATTTTTCGGCGATGCCGCGCACCAGCGCCGCACCCTCGGGCTTGGTGAAATCTATGGTGATGGATTTTTTCCCGCGGTTGGCGGCAAAAAAATAAGCGGCGTCACCGCGCCCGTCCGAAGACGGGTCGGCCATGAAGGGTGGCCCCCAGCCGCGCGTGTCATCGCCGGCCGGGTGCTCGACCTTGATCACCTCGGCGCCGAGGTCGGCCAGGGTCTGCGCCGCCCAGGGGCCGGCCAGAATCCGGCTCAGGTCGAGTACGCGAACCCCTGACAAGGGCATGGGGGAAGCTGCTGCGCTCATCGACAATCCCCTTTGGCTCAGGGCCGGCCGGCAAGCATGCGCACAGCGGCGTAGGACAGGACCGCCTTGCCGTGCTGGTTGAACACCTCGATCTGCGAGGAAATAATGGCGCGATTGTCCTTGGAGGTCGGTCGCACGCCGGTCACCTCGACCGTGGCCCACACCGAGTCACCGACAAACACCGGACCGAGCGCTTTCATGGCCAGTTCCAGCATCGCCAGTCCGGTGCCCTGGATCATCGACTGGAACTGCAGGCCCTCGATGAGCGAAAAGGTCAGGGCCGCCGGTACGACGCGGCCCTTGATGGCGCCCATTTTTTCGCTGTACTCCGCGTCGATGAAAATTGCCTCGAGCATGCCGGTGGCGTTGATGAAACCCACGAGGTCCGACTCGGTGATAGTGCGGCGAAAGGTCTTCAGGCGCTGGCCGACCGTGAGATCCTGCCAGTAAAAGCCCTGTCCCATCGTGGGAAGGTTTTGTACGTCTGTGCTCATGGACATCCTTGACTTGCGCCGCACATGAAGCCCGGCGCAATGGGTTTATGGGGGTACGGTTTTAAGGCGGAAAGCCTTAGAGGTATTTGCGGAAAAAATCGACAGACAGACCCAGCGAGCGATCGGCCTCGGCCTTGCGGTAGGGCTTGCCGCCGTGACGCGCGAACGCGTGGTCGGCCTCGGGATATTTCTCGATGGTGACCAGCGGATTGGGCGACAGGCGGCGCTCGAGCATTTCGTTGACCTCGGCCTGCACCCAGCGGTCCTTCATCGCCATGTGCAGCATGAAGGGTCGGTGCAGGTTCTTGGCCTCGCTGATGCGGTGCTCGATATAGGTGCCGTAATAAGCCACGGCGCAATCGATGTCGGTGCGGCAGCACATCAGGTAGCAGAGCTTGCCGCCGAGGCAATAGCCGACGGCGCCGACCTTGCCGTTGCCCTCGGGCAGGGTCTTCAGGTAGGCCATAACGTCTTCCATGTCACGCACGCCAAGGTCGTAATCGAAGTCGTAGTACAGGTCGAAAGCCTTCTTGACGTCCTCGGGATTGCGATCCGACAACTGCACGCCCGGTTCCTGGCGCCAGAACAGGTCGGGCACGAGGCAGATGAAACCGGCATCTGCAAATTCCTTGGCATGCATGCGCATGGTGTCGTTGACGCCCCAGATTTCCATGATGGCGATGACCGCGCCCTTGGGCGGGCCGTCCGGCACGGCGAGGTAGGCACCCATCGTGCCGTCGCGGAGTTTTACCTGGATGTTTGAAGTCTTCATTGGCGATTGGTCCTGTTAAATATCAATCGGGTCGATTTGATCAGTTCAGCTTGAGCAGGCGCCGCGCGTTGCCACCAAGGATCATTTTCTTTTCCGCCTCTGGAATGTCGAGCGCGTTGATCGCGTTGATGGTGGTGCGGATGAGCAGGCGCCCGTCCTCGGCGTCAAACGGCGCGTCGGTGGCGAATACCGAATGGTCGGTGCCGAAAAACGAGTGGCCGCATTTGGTCGCCGCGACGCCGCCATTGAGCGCGGTGTCACCGTAGAGCATCTTGTAATACTCGATCGGGCG
>CAITSH010000351.1 GCA_903895005.1 uncultured Pseudomonadota bacterium | reverse complement strand
GGCGGAGACGCGGACCATGGAGGCAAACTTTAAAAATGAAAATGACGGGTAAAGACTGAACGAAAGACGCAAATAGTGCATTTGATTCGCATGGCGCGGACCAAAACCGCTGCGCCAATGCAGATGCAAACAGGTAAACAGCTAGTGTATCCGGTTTCTTCCCAATTTCAGAGTATCCAAACCAACATGACAGAGAGCGAATTCAACCTGCTGGCCGATGCCGTGCTGGAACGTATTGACGCCGGCCTGGAGGCAAGCGGGGCCGATCTTGACTGGGAGCTCAAGGACGGCGGTGTGCTTGAGATCGAGTGTGCCGACGGGAGCAAGATTATTGTCAACCGCCACGGTATTGCGCGCGAAATCTGGGTCGCTGCGAGGTCGGGAGGGTTTCATTTTCGTCACGACCCCGCATCCGGCACGCACGCATGGGTGAATACGCGGGACGGCGATGAATTGTTCGTGGCGCTATCCCGGGTACTCAGCGAGCAATCGGGCGAAACCGTCACGTTGCGCTGACTGCGGACAAGACAAGTCGGTCCGCGGCAATCGGGTACAAATCGATAAACCATCGGGCGGCGGGGATCAGGTGGCTACCCTTGCAACTAGTGGCTAGAACAACTGGTTCTTGACCTCGTCCGAGGGCTTCGCGCCGGCAGGGGGCGCGGCGCCTTCCGCCGGGGGCAGGCTCTCCCGGAAGAAGAAATCGCTCAGTTTGCCGTCAGTCGATTGCATACCCGCTTCGTTGATTCGGGCGCTGACCACGCCCTCAGGCGGCGTGACCGGAACTTCGGGAACGCTGGCCAGCATCTTGTTCATGTAGTTGATCCAGATTGGCAGCGCGGCGGAACCGCCGGTCTCGTTGTTACCCAGTTTTTTCGGCTGGTCGAAGCCCATCCAGGCGACGCCAACGAGGGTTGGATGATAGCCATTGAACCAGGCGTCTACGAAGTCATTGGTGGTGCCGGTCTTTCCCGCCAGGTCCTGCCGCTTTAGCATGGCCGAGGCGCGCGCCGCGGTACCGTAGCGGGTGACGTCACGCAACATGCTGTCCATCACGAACGCGTTGCGCGCGTCGATCACTCGAAGGGCCTCATCCCCGGCCTGCTGCGGCTGCGCCTGGGCCAGCACGTTGCCGCGGTCATCGACGATGCGCGAGACGATGAACGGTTCGATGCGGTATCCGGTATTGGCGAAGGTGCTGTAGCCGCGCGCCATCTGCCACATCGTCACCGAACCGGCTCCCAGCGCCATGGTGAGATAGGGCGGGTGGCGCTCGGCCTCAAAGCCGAAACGTGTGACGTAGTCCTGGGCGTATTTCGGGCCGATCGCTTGCATGATGCGAATTGACACCATGTTCTTTGACTTGGCCAGCGCGGTGCGCATGCGCATCGGACCCTCGTATTTTCCGTCGTAGTTCTTCGGTTCCCAGGTCTGCCCGCCGGTGAGGAAGGGGTCCACCACGACGGGCGCGTCGTTGATCACCGTCGCCGGCGTGAACCCTTTTTCAAGGGAGGCGGAATAGATAAAGGGCTTGAAGGATGAACCGGGCTGGCGCCAGGCCTGCGTCACATGGTTGTATTTGTTGCGGTTGAAGTCGAATCCCCCGACGAGCGAGCGCACCGCGCCGTCTTGCGGGTTGACGGAGACGAACGCGGCTTCGACTTCCGGCAATTGCACGATGGACCAGACGCCTTTTTCATCCTTTTGAATTCGTACGATGGCACCGCGCTGCAGGCGTTTATTGGGCGCAGCCTTGTCATCGAGCATGCGCGCGGCGAATTTGATGCCCTCGCCGTTGATGACGTGTGTTTCGCCGCCGCGCCGGTAGACCTTGACCTGTTTTGCGTTTGCTTCAAGCACCAGGGCTGCCAGGAGGTCGTCGCTGTCGTTGAAATCCGACAACGCGTCTTCGTACTCCTCGTCCGTTGAATCGGTCAATTCGGCATAGCCCTCCGCGCCGCGGTAGCCATGGCGGCGGTCGTAATCGAGCACGCCGCGGCGAACCGCCGCGTAGGCCGCGTCCTGGTCCGCTTTGGTGATGGTGGTGTAGACACGAAAGCCCTTGGTATAGACCTCTTCGGGGTAGCGTTCAAACAGCATCTGCCGGACCATTTCGGCGGCGTACTCCCCGTGCACCCCGAATTCGTTGGCATCGCGCTTGACGTTGATCGGCGCTTTTTGCGCCTCGGCGAACTGTGCGTCCGAAAGGTGACCCAGCTCGTGCATGCGCCGCAGCACATACATCTGGCGCAGTTTCGCGCGTTTGGGGTTGACCACCGGGTTGAAGCTGGAGGGCGCCTTGGGCAGGCCGGCAAGCATCGCGGCCTCCGCCGGCTGGATGTCCTTGAGGTTTTTACCGTAGTAGATCTGCGCAGCCGAGGCAAAACCGTAGGCGCGCTGGCCGAGGTAAATCTGGTTAATGTAGATTTCCAGGATCTGGTCTTTGGAAAGGCTCGCCTCGATCTTGAAAGCGAGCATCGCCTCGTAGGCCTTGCGCGTGATGGTTTTCTCGCTGGAGAGGAAAAAGTTCCTCGCCACCTGCATCGTGATCGTCGATGCTCCCTGGCGTTTGCCCCCGCCCACGAGATTGGAGTACGCCGCACGTATCACGCCAAGGGTATCCACCCCGGCATGCTGGTAAAAACGTTCATCCTCCGCCGCCAGGATTGCTTGCTTCATTAGTGCGGGTACTTCGGCGATTTTCACGATTGCGCGGCGTTCTTCGCCGAACTCCCCCATTAGGACGCCATCGGCCGTATAGATACGCAGCGGTATTTTGGGCTGGTAGTCGGTAAGTGCGTTAATCGAGGGCAGGTTGGGGTAGAGCAGCAAGAGCACGAACGCCCCTACGGCGACACCCAGCGCGGCCAGGCCGGCGAGGAGGACGAACGGGAAAGCCAGAAGGCGCAACCACATGGGTAAGGGGCGGGGAAACTGGGGACGCGTCATTATAGGGATTAGGGAGGGGCCTGACAAAACAAGCGTGAATAATTTACTTTACAGCGCTTAGGCTTGTTGCTAGGATTTAATGTAAATTATACTATTGTGGCCTAAGAGTCCGATTCAAAAGCGATTCGAAACGCAGTTCGGTCTTAGGCGCAGTCGTAAATGCGGCCTTGGGATCGCAGCAGGTTGACAGTGGTTTCAGGGGCAGGTTCAGGCTCGGGGGCCACTTAAAAGCAGAGAAGCAGCGTATTTTCGGATCGGCGCTTTTGTTCCGGTTCGAGGCTGGAAGGCTTTGTACTTGAGAATTACCGGGGAAGACTAGCCGTGCAGCTCGATATTTTTACGCCAAAAACACCGCCTCTGATTGGCTTGGACATCAGTTCGTCCTCGATCAAGATGGTTGAGCTCGTCGATGCCGGCAAGGGTCAGCACCGCATTGAGCGTTACGCGATCGAGCCGCTGCCCAAGGATGCGGTTGTGGACGGCAATATCGCCAACCTCGAGGCGGTCTCCGAGGCAGTCAAGCGGGCGTGGAAGAAACTCGCAACGCGCACCAAAAACGTCGCACTCGCCCTTCCCACAGCGGCGGTTATCACCAAGAAAATCATCGTTCCCGCGGGGCTGCGCGAAGAAGAGCTCGAAGTCCAGGTCGAAACCGAAGCCAACCAGTACATTCCGTTCGCGCTCGAGGAGGTCAATCTTGACTTCCAGGTGGTCGGCCCGGCGCCCTCTTCCGCGGAAGAGGTCGAGGTCCTGATCGCCGCCAGCCGCAAGGAAAAGGTTGAAGACCGGGTAGCCGTTGCCGAGGCTTCCGGACTCAAGGCGCTGGTCATGGATATCGAGTCTTTTGCCATGCAAGCGGCCTTCGAACTGATTGCCAGGCAACTGCCCAACGACGGCAAGGACCAGAACGTTGCACTCGTCGATATCGGCGCCAATGTGACCAACATCACCGTGTTGCGCAACGATCAGGCCGTGTACTCGCGCGAACAGGCTTTTGGTGGCAGCCAGCTGACCCAGGACATCATGCGCCAGTACGGCATGAGCCAGGAGGAGGCGGAAAATGCCAAGCGAAGCGGCGGACTGCCCGACACGTTTGAAGCCGAGGTGCTGCGCCCCTTCATGGAGAACGTCGCGCTTGAAATCCAGCGTGCCATGCAGTTCTTTTTCACCTCAACGCAATACAACACGGTAGAGCACATTCTACTCACCGGCGGTTCGGCGGTCATTCCCGGGCTCGATGACGTCGTGTCGACGCGCACCCAGGTGAACACCATGGTGGCCAATCCCTTCGCCAACATGGCCGTGTCGCCGCGCATACAACTCAAAAAGCTGCTCACCGAAGCACCGTCGCTCATGGTCGCCTGCGGCCTGGCCATACGGAGATTCGATCCATGATTCGCGTCAACCTACTACCCCACCGCGAAGAGCGCCGCAAGGCGCAGCGCAAGCAACTCGGAATCCTCGCCGGCATGGTCGCGGCGCTGGGCATCGCGATCGTCGTGCTGGTGCATGGCGTCATCGCCGGCTACATCGCAATCCAGACCGATCGCAACGAATTCCTGAAAAAGGAAAACACCAAGCTCGACAAGGAAATCGAGGAAATCAAGAAGCTCAAGGATGAGATCGCCGCGCTGCTCTCACGCAAGCAGGTCATCGAGCGCCTCCAGGCCGAACGAAGTCAGTCGGTTAACCTGCTTGACCAGTTGGTGCGCCAGGTCCCGGACGGGGTTTACCTTAAGACGGTGCGGCAAGCCGGATTGCGTGTGGCGCTGACCGGTTATGCCCAGTCGAATGCCCGTGTTTCGACGCTGATGCGCAACTTCGGTTCGTCTCCCTATCTCGAAAGTCCGGACCTGGTCGAAATCCGCTCGTCGACAGTCAATAACAAGCGCATTTCCGAATTTGTCATGAACGTCAATATCAAGCGCCCTCAGCTTGAAGATGCGAGCAAGGCCGGCAAGGCGGGCGCCGCAGCCCCAACCCCCGCCGGCGCCGCCGCGAAAAAGGGCTGAACGATGAAACAAATACTCGAACAGTTCAAATTCCTCAACCCGAAAGACCCCGGCAGCTGGCCGCCCATTCCAAAGGCCGTGGCACTGCTCGTGCTCTTGGCAGGCATCCTTGTCGGCGCGTATTTTGGAGACTGGGCCGGCCAGATCGAGGAGCTCGATGCCGGCGTGGCGAGCGAGGTCAAGCTCAAGGATGAGTACGTCAAGAAAAAGCAGCAGTCGGTTAACCTTGACCTTTACCAGCAACAACTGCGTGAAATCGACAGTTCCTTCGGCGCACTGCTAAAGCAGTTGCCCAACCGCTCGCAAATGGACGCGCTCCTCGTGGACATCAACCAGGCCGGGCTGGGACGCGGATTGCAGTTTGACTTGTTCAAGCCGGCGCCCGCTGAAACGACGCGTGACTTTTACGCCGAACTGCCGATCGCCATCAAGGTGACCGGCAGCTACCACGACATGGGCGCCTTCGCCAGCGACATCGGTCAGCTTTCGCGCATCGTGACCCTCAACGATTTGTCATTGGCTGCCTCGCCAAAGGACAACAGCCTGGTAATGGACGCAACGGCCAAAACCTTCCGCTACCTTGATGACGAAGAGGTCGCCAAGCAGCGCAAGTCTGCGGCACCCAAAGCGGCGGCGAAGAAATGAAAAGGCTGGCACTCATACCCTTTATCGTACTGCTCGCCTCGTGCGGTGTCGGCGAGCACAATGATTTGAAAGAGGAACTCAAGGGCCTGACCAAGGACCTGCGCGGCAAGATCGATCCGCTGCCGGTTGTCAAACCCTACGAGCCGGTTCCCTACGCCGGATTCGACATTCCCGACCCGTTTGGTCCCGCGAAGATTGAATTGGTGACAAAGAGTGCGGCATCCGCCGCGCCCAAGGGCTTGCAGCCTGACTTGAACCGTCCAAAGGAGCCGCTTGAAGCCTTCCCGCTTGAGTCGATGCGCATGGTCGGGGTGATCCAGCAACCGAAAATGAATTTCGGCCTGATCAAGGCGGACGCCAGCGTGTATCGCGTCAAGATCGGCAATTACATGGGGCAGAATTTCGGCATCATCACCAACATTTCTGACAGCCAGATCACGTTGCGTGAACTGGTTCAGGATGCGGGCGGGGATTGGACTGAACGGCAAAGCTTGCTACAGCTCGTAGAATCGGGCGGAGGTGGAAGATGAAGATCACATACGGCAGGATTCTGACTACGGCGTTGTTTGTGCTGACCTGGTTCGCCCAGGCCGCTTTCGCCCAGTCCAACAGCATCGACGGCTTTAACGTCACCCAGCAGGGCGGGCGCATCGTCGTCCGGATCACTCTTAAAGAACCGCTCAAATCGCCCCCGGCCAGCTTCACGGTCGCGAACCCGGCGCGCATCGCGTTTGATTTCCCCGACACCGCAAACGCGCTTGGCCGCAACGCCCAGAACGTCGGGGAGAGCGAACTTCGGAGCATGAACATGGTGCAGGCGGGCGATCGTACGCGCATGGTGCTCAACCTGCGCAACATGGTCAGCTACGACAGCCAGATCGAAGGCAAGAACCTGTTGATCACGATGACGCCGATCGCGACAACCGCCAAACCGGGCACGGCCACCGTTTCGCACTTCGCCGAAACCAAGGCCGATGGCAAGCACAACCTGCGTGACGTTGACTTCCGTCGCGGCAAGGCCGGTGAGGGGCGCCTCGTAATTGAGCTGGGTGATACCACCACGGGCATCGACATCCGCCAGCAGGGGCAAAGCCTCATTGTCGATTTCCTCAAGACCAACCTGCCGGACGCGCTGCGCAAGCGCCTTGACGTGGTGGACTTTGCCACGCCGGTGCAAAGCGTCAACATCTTCCCGCAGGGAGAGAACGTGCGCATGGTGATCGAGCCCAAGGGCTTGTGGGAGCACAACGCCTACCAGACGGACACGCAGTTCGTCGTCGAGGTCAAGCCGGTACAGTACGACCCGAACAAGCTGACCCAGGGCAGCCGCGGCGGCTACAACGGGGAAAAGCTGTCGCTTAACTTCCAGAACGTCGAAGTACGCAGCGTGCTCAACGTGATCGCCGATTTCACCGATCTCAACATCATTACCAGCGACTCGGTCGCCGGTAACCTCACGCTGCGCCTGAAGGATGTGCCCTGGGACCAGGCACTGGACATCATCCTGCAGACGCGCGGGCTGGACATGCGCAAGAACGGCAACGTACTGTGGATAGCGCCAAGGGACGAGCTGGCAACCAAGGAAAAACTGCAGCTCGAGTCGCAGGCGCAGATCAGCGACCTTGAGCAGACGCGCACCGAAAGCTTCCAGCTCAACTACCAGAAGGCCGCCGAGGTCCGGACCTTACTCTCCACGCCGCAGCAATCTTTGCTGTCAAAACGCGGCAGTGCAGTAGTCGATGCGCGTACCAACAAGCTCTTCGTGCAGGACGTGCCAAGCCGCCTGGAAGAGGTGCGCAAGCTTATCGCGCAAATCGATATTCCGGTACGCCAGGTGCTGATTGAGGCGCGCATCGTCGAGGCCACCGACAACTTCAGCAAGAACCTCGGCGCGCGCCTGGGTATCAACACGCTCAATAGCAATACGATAGCCGGCACGGCGGGTTCGCCGCGGTTCGCGATCGGCGGCAATCTCAATCAGACGCTGACCAACGCGAACGGCCCTTCAGCCCAGGGTTTTGGCACATCGACCCTTGATAACAGCCTGGCGGCGAACCTGCCCGCGGGCGGTATCAGCGGCTTGCCTGCCGGCGTGTTCTCGATGATCCTGTTTAACGCCAGCCAGAACCGTTTTTTGAACCTAGAAATTTCCGCGCTCGAGGCGGACGGCAAGGGCAAGATCATTTCCAGCCCCCGCGTCGTCACCGCAGACCAGGTTGAGGCGCTGATCGAGCAGGGTACGGAATTGCCCTACCAGCAGGCTACCTCCAGCGGCGCGACGAGCGTGTCTTTCCGCAAAGCCAACCTCGCGCTCAAGGTCAAGCCGCAGATCACGCCCGATGGCAACGTCATCATGACCCTGGACATCAACAAGGACTCTGTCAGCCCGATCTCGACCAGTTCGGGCCTCGCCATCGACACCAAGCACGTCAAGACCGAAGTATTGGTTGAAAACGGCGGCACGGTCGTCATCGGCGGTATCTATACCCAGGATGAGAACGTCAACATTACGAAAATCCCGTTCTTTGGCGACCTGCCGGGAATCGGCGCGATGTTCCGCAATACCCAGCGCCGCGACAATAAGACCGAGTTGCTGGTATTCATCACGCCGCGCGTGATCAACACCAACCTGTCGATCCGTTAAGCGGACAATCAGGCTCAAAAAGCCGGCTTCGCGCCGGCTTTTTCATTTGGGTCGCCGCGTCGTAACACACCACCCCCTGTAAACCTGAATTGGAGGCGGGGCGGGGTGAACGGTAGAATGCGTGTGTGAAAAATACTTCCAACATCTTTCTTGTCGGACTCATGGGAGCGGGCAAGACCACCGTCGCGCGCCTGCTGGCACGACGACTGGACCGTGCCTTTTACGATACCGACCACGAGATCGAACGTCGTACCGGCGTAAAGATTCCGGTGATATTCGAAATCGAGGGCGAAGCCGGCTTTCGCGTGCGCGAATCGCAGGCGCTCGCCGAACTGGCGGCGCAGGATAACCTTGTGCTCGCCACGGGGGGCGGCGTGGTGTTGAGCGCCGAGAACCGTGCCGTGCTCAAGGATCGCGGTGTCGTCGTCTATCTTCGCGCGCAGCCGCGCGACCTGTGGCTCCGAACCCGCCACGACAAGAATCGTCCCTTGCTGCAGACCGCCGACCCGCTGGGCCGCTTGCAGGAACTCTACTCCCTGCGCGATCCGCTCTATACCGAAGTCGCCGACCTGATCGTCGACACCGGTCGCCCCAATGTCGGGCCGCTCGTGACGCAATTGCTGACCAAACTGGAACCCCTGTGCAAACAGTCCGCGTAGAACTGGGCGATCGCGCCTACCCCATCCTTATCGGACGCGGCCTTATCGGCGACGCCGAATCTTTCCTGCCCTACCTCGCAACACCGGTTGCCGCCATTGTCACCAACACGACGGTGGCCGGCTGGTACCTCAAGCCGCTCGCAGCCCTGCTGCGGTCAAATGGTATCCGGGTGGTTGAGGTTGTCCTGCCCGACGGCGAAGAGCATAAGCACTGGCAGACGCTCAACCGGATTTACGACGCGCTCCTTGAAGCCCGGTGCGACCGCAAAGTCACGCTGATCGCCCTGGGCGGGGGGGTGGTCGGCGACCTCGCCGGGTTCGCCGCCGCAACCTACCAGCGCGGCGTGCCCTTCGTCCAGGTCCCGACGACCCTGTTGTCCCAGGTCGACTCATCGGTGGGCGGCAAGACGGGCATTAACCATCCGCTCGGCAAGAACATGATCGGCGCGTTTCACCAGCCGCAGGCCGTCATTGCCGACCTTGCCACCCTCGATACGCTACCACCGCGCGAACTCAAGGCCGGCATGGCCGAAGTGGTCAAGCACGGTTTCATCCGTGACGAGACCTACGTCGCCTTTCTTGAGCAGAACATGGCCAAACTGCTGTCTTACGACACGGACGCGCTCGCCCACGCCATCCGTCGCTCGATTGAAATCAAGGCCGAGGTGGTCGCGATCGACGAGCGAGAACAGGGCCTGCGCGCGCATCTCAATTTCGGCCACACCTTCGGGCATGGCATCGAGGCGGCGATGGGCTACGGCGTGTGGTTGCACGGCGAAGCTGTTGCCGCCGGCATGGTGCTCGCCGCAGGCTTGTCGCAACGCATGGGACTGATTGATGCCTCCGCAGAGGCCCGGGTGCGCGCGCTTATCGCCTCCGCCGGCCTGCCGGTTGCCCCGCCCAAAATCGACCCTGTGCGCTTTGTCGAGTTGATGACCCACGACAAAAAATCCTCCGGCGGCAAAATCCGCTACATCCTCCTCGAGGGCATCGGCCGGGCGGGTTTGCACGGCGATATCCCCGATTCGCTGGTACTTCAGACGCTTGCAGCGCACGCTGCGGCTTGAGTTTTGACCAACCGGCCGCAAGGGCGCGGATGTTTTCCCCGCGAGGGTATGCCGCAATGCGGAAAACCCACCTAAGCACTTGAAGCTACGGGGATTCAGCGGTATATTCGACGGTTCCCCCTGAGTTAACGCGGCGGGCCGGTTCGGCTCGCTGCCCCAGTACGAGAGGTGTTTCGTGAACCATCCGGCGACCCCCCCACGCCAGGGTCTTTATGACCCCGCGAACGAGCATGATGCCTGCGGCGTAGGCTTTGTGGCCCATATCAAGGGCAAGAAAAGCCATTCCATCGTCGAGCAAGGTCTGCTGATCCTCAAAAACCTTACTCACCGCGGTGCCGTTGGTGCGGACCCGCTGGCTGGTGACGGTGCCGGCATCCTGATCCAGCTGCCCGATGCGTTGTTTCGCGAAGAAATGGCCGAGCAGGGCGTCACGCTGCCGCCGCAGGGGGAGTACGGCGTGGGCATGGTATTCCTGCCGCAGGAACCGGCTTCGCGCCTCGCATGCGAGCATGAGATCGAACGCGCCATCAAGGACGAAGGCCAGGTCCTGTTGGGATGGCGCGATGTCCCGCGTGACAACGACGGCCTCGGAACCTCGGTCAAGAAAATCGAACCCGTGGTGCGCCAGGTGTTTATCGGACGCGGCACCAGCGTCACGGTCACCGATGCGCTCGAGCGCAAGCTCTACATCATCCGCAAGGCCTCCGGTCACGCCATCCAGGCACTGCAGTTGGCGCACGGCAAGGAATTCTACGTACCGTCGATGTCGGCACGCACCATCGTCTACAAGGGCATGCTGCTCGCCGACCAGGTCGGGTCCTACTTCAAGGATTTGCAGGATCCGCGAGTGGTGTCAGCGCTCGCGCTCGTGCACCAGCGCTTCTCGACCAACACCTTCCCGACCTGGGACCTCGCCCATCCGTTCCGCCTGATCGCCCACAACGGCGAGATCAACACGCTGCGCGGCAACGTGAACTGGATACGTGCGCGCCAGGGCGCGATCTCAAGCCCGATCCTCGGCAAGGACCTCGACAAGCTCTGGCCGCTGATTTACGACGGCCAGTCCGACTCGGCCTCGTTCGACAACGCGCTCGAACTGCTGACCATGAGCGGCTATTCCATCGCACACGCGGTGATGATGATGATTCCCGAAGCCTGGGAAGGCCATACGCTGATGGACGGCAGTCGGCGCGCGTTCTACGAATATCACGCGGCGATGATGGAGCCCTGGGACGGCCCGGCCGCCATTGCCTTCACCGACGGCCGCCAGATCGGCGCCACGCTCGATCGTAACGGCCTGCGTCCGGCGCGTTACATCGTCACCGATGACGACCTCGTCATCATGGCCTCCGAATCGGGCACGCTGCCGATCCCGGAGGAAAAAATCGTCCGTAAATGGCGCCTCCAGCCGGGCAAGATGTTCCTCGTCGACCTTGAAAAAGGCCGCATCATCGACGACAAGGAATTGAAGGACACCCTCGCGGGCAACAAGCCCTACGCCGAGTGGATCGAGCGCATCCGCATCAAGCTCGACGAAGTCGAGTCCGACACGCAGCAGCCCGAGCGCTCGAGCGTCCCGCTGCTCGATCGCCAGCAGGCCTTCGCCTGGACGCAGGAGGACCTCAAGTTCATCCTCACGCCCATGAGCGCGAACGGCGAGGAGCCAACCGGCTCCATGGGCAATGACTCGCCCCTCGCGGTGCTCTCGAACAAGAACAAGACGCTGTACCATTACTTCAAGCAGCTCTTTGCGCAGGTGACCAACCCGCCGATCGACCCGATCCGCGAAGAAATGGTGACCTCACTGGTCTCCTTCATCGGCCCCAAGCCCAACCTGCTTGGCATCGACGAGATGAACCCGCCGCTGCGCCTCGAAGTAAGCCAGCCGGTGCTCGATTTTTTCGAAATGGAAAAAATCCGCAACATCGATCGCTACACCGGTGGCAAGTTCAAGTCCTTTGAACTGGACATCACCTACCCGGCGGCCTGGGGTTGCGAAGCCATCGAAGCGCGCCTCGCCTCGCTCTGCGCTTCGGCCGAAGATGCCGTGCGCTCGGGCTACAGCATCATCATCATTTCCGATCGCAAGGTGAACCGCGACCAGGTGGCGATTCCCGCACTGCTCGCACTCTCTGCCGTACACCAGCACCTGGTGGGCAAGGGGCTTCGTACCTCCACAGGACTGGTGGTCGAAACCGGTTCGGCACGCGAAGTGCACCACTTCGCCTTGCTCGGCGGTTACGGCGCCGAAGCCGTGCACCCCTACCTCGCGCTTGAAACGATGCTGTCCTTCAACACGGCCGACAGCAAGAAAGCGATCAAGAACTTCGTCAAGGCCATCGGCAAGGGGCTGCGCAAGGTCATGTCCAAGATGGGCATCTCGACCTACATGTCCTACACCGGCGCGCAGATCTTTGAAGCGGTCGGCCTCTCGAGCGCCCTTGTCGACAAGTACTTCACCGGCACCACCTCCAACGTGCAGGGCATTGGCGTGTTCCAGGTCGCCGAGGAAGCATTGCGTGTGCACAAGCTCGCGTTTGGCGCCGATCCGGTGCTCGCCGGTGCGCTCGATGCGGGCGGCGAATATGCCTTCCGTGTTCGCGGTGAAGAGCACATGTGGACGCCCGATGCGATCGCCAAGCTGCAGCACTCGACGCGGCAGAATAATTTCTCCACGTACAAAGAGTACGCGCAGATCATCAACGACCAGACCAAGCGTCACATGACCTTCCGCGGGCTCTTTGAGTTCCGCCTCGACAAGGTTACCGCGGTACCGCTCGAGGAAGTCGAACCGGCCTCCGAGATCGTCAAGCGCTTTGTCACCGGCGCCATGTCCCTTGGCTCGATTTCGACCGAGGCGCACACCACCCTTGCCATTGCGATGAACCGCATCGGCGGCAAGTCCAACACCGGCGAGGGCGGGGAAGACCGCAATCGTTTTGCCATCATCCAAAAGGGCGAGACCCTCGCCTCGCGCCTTGGCAGCGCCAACGTCGCGCGCGACCTCGAGCTCAAGGAAGGCGACTCGCTCAAATCCAAGATCAAGCAGGTTGCCTCGGGGCGTTTTGGCGTCACCGCCGAATACCTCGCCTCGGCCGAGCAGATCCAGATCAAGATGGCGCAGGGCGCCAAGCCCGGCGAGGGCGGCCAGCTGCCCGGCAAGAAAGTCTCCGAGTACATCGGCTCCTTGCGTTACTCCACGCCGGGGGTGGAGCTCATCAGCCCGCCGCCACACCACGACATCTACTCGATCGAAGACCTGGCGCAACTCATTCACGATCTGAAGAACGCGAACCATCGTGCGTCGATCAGCGTCAAGCTCGTATCCGAAGACGGTGTGGGTACCGTTGCCGCGGGCGTGACCAAGGCCAAGGCCGACCACCTCACCATCTCCGGGCACGACGGCGGAACGGGCGCCTCGCCCTGGAGCTCGATCAAGCACGCCGGCACGCCCTGGGAACTGGGCCTTGCCGAAACGCAACAGACGCTGGTACTCAACCGCCTGCGCGGGCGCATCATCGTGCAGGTCGACGGCCAGATGAAAACCGGTCGTGACGTTGTGATCGGCGCGTTGCTTGGTGCCGACGAAGTGGGCTTTGCCACCGCACCGCTGGTGGCCGAGGGTTGCATCATGATGCGCAAGTGCCACCTCAACACCTGCCCGGTGGGCGTGGCGACGCAAGACCCGGTGCTGCGTGCAAAATTCCAGGGCAAGCCCGAGCACGTCATCAACTTTTTCTTCTTCGTCGCCGAAGAGGCGCGCCAGATCATGGCGCAGCTTGGCGTGCGCAAGTACAGCGACCTCATCGGCCGCGCCGACCTCTTGGACATGAGAAAGAGCGTCGAGCACTGGAAGGCCCAGGGCCTGGACTTCTCCAAGGTGTTTTACCAGCCCAACGTCGAAGAGTCGGTGGCTCGTCGCAACGTCGAAGGCCAGGACCACGGCCTCGACAAGGCGCTTGATCATCGCCTCATCGAACTCGCGCGCCCGGCCATAGACAAAGGCGAGCGTGTCACCATCGACATGCCGATCCGCAACATCAACCGCACCGCCGGCACCATGCTCTCGGGCGAGATCGCGCGCATCCATGGTCACGCGGGGCTGGCTGATGACAGCGTCCACGTGCGCTTTGCAGGTACGGCGGGCCAAAGCTTTGGCGCGTTCCTCGCCAAGGGCGTGACCCTCGAGATCGTCGGCGAGACCAACGACTACACCGGCAAGGGCCTGTCGGGCGGGCGCATCTGTGTGCAGCCCTCGCCCAAGTTCCGCGGCAACCCGGTCGAGAACATCATCACCGGTAACACCGCGCTCTACGGCGCTATTTCGGGCGAAGCCTATTTCCGCGGCGTCGCCGGCGAGCGGTTTGCCGTGCGTAACTCGGGCGCCCACGCGGTTGTCGAGGGCGTTGGCGACCACGGTTGCGAGTACATGACCGGCGGTACGGTCGTGGTGCTGGGCATGACGGGGCGTAACTTTGCCGCCGGTATGTCGGGCGGGGTCGCCTTCGTGCTCGACGAGGCCGGGGAATTCGTCAAACGCTGCAACCAGGCCATGGTCGAACTCGGACCGGTGCTGACCGAAACCGAGCAGCAGGGCAAGGTGTCGCGCGACGTATGGCACCTGGGCGAGGCGGACGAGGTCACGCTCAAGCGCCTGATCGAAAACCATGCGCGTTACACCAACAGCCGTTGCGCGCGCGAGGTCCTTGACCAGTGGGCGACCTACCGCCTGCGCTTCGTCAAGGTCTTCCCGCACGAGTACAAGCGCGCGCTGGGAGAACTTGCAGCGGCCGGCCGCAAGGCCGTGGCCTAGGTCCCGACAGGCGGACCGACGCGGTCAAATAACCATCGAACGACGAGACTAGAGAACATGGGCAAAGTAACCGGATTCCTCGAATACCAGCGGCTGCAGGAAGCGGCCGAAGAACCCGCCGCGCGCAAGAAGCACTACAACGAATTCATCGTCCATTTGAGCGACGATGAGGCGAAAGTGCAGGGCGCGCGCTGCATGGACTGCGGCATTCCGTTTTGCACCACCGGTTGCCCGGTCAACAACATCATCCCCGACTTCAATGACCTCGTTTTCAAGCAGGACTGGAAGCAGGCGATCGACACGCTGCACTCGACCAACAACTTCCCCGAGTTTACCGGCCGCATTTGCCCGGCCCCATGCGAGGCCGCCTGCACGCTCAACATCAACAACGACGCCGTGGGCATCAAGTCGATCGAGCACGCCATCATCGACAAGGCCTGGCAAAGCGGCTGGGTTGTGCCGCAACCGGCGGCGCGTAAGACGGGCAAGAAAATCGCCATCGTCGGTTCCGGCCCCGCGGGCCTCGCCGCCGCGCAGCAACTTGCACGCGCCGGCCACGACGTGGTCGTATTCGAAAAGAACAGCCGTATCGGCGGCCTGCTGCGCTATGGCATCCCCGATTTCAAGATGGAAAAGTCGCACATCGACCGTCGCGTCGAGCAGATGAAGGGCGAGGGCGTAGAGTTTCGCACCGGCGTCTACGTCGGCAAGG
>CAITSH010000350.1 GCA_903895005.1 uncultured Pseudomonadota bacterium | reverse complement strand
GCGAGTCCATCACACCATCCGCCTCATCGCGCATGTGGGTGCAATACAGGCCGGCAAATTCCTTCAGGGGTCTGCAGGTCTCGATGACTTCTTCAGTCGGTGCGGCAATCGCCGGCTCGTAAAACAGGCCGGTCGACACACCGATCGCCCCGGCCTGTAGCGCCTCGTGAACGAGTGCGCGCATCTGCGTGATCTCGGTATTGCTTGCGGGCACGCCAAGGTCGTTCATGGTGGCAACGCGCAGCGTGGTATGCCCCACCAGCAGCGCGCAATTGGTCGCCGCGGGCTTGGCGCGCAATTCAGCGATATACGAGGCAAAATCCGGAAAGTGGAACCAGCCGCCCTTGTCATCGAGCAGGTTGAGCGGCGGCGTTACCGGTTGCGGAATGGGCCGCGGCATGGGCGCGAGCGAAATGCCGCAATTGCCGGCGATCACCGTGGTCACGCCCTGGCTGACCTTGGGCGCCATGTCGGGGCCCGAGAGCATCAGGCGGTCATCGTGGGTGTGCGCATCGATAAAGCCCGGCGCGGCGATGCGACCGGCGAGGTCGATCTCGATATCGCCGCTCAACGCCGACAAATCGCCGATTTGTGCGATGCGGTCGCCGCGGATGGCGATGTCGCCCTTGAAACGCGGCGCGCCGGTGCCGTCGATGATCGTGGCGTTGCGCAGCAGCAAATCACATTGCGGGGTCATCGGTGCGTCCTCAATCAATTTTCGCGCCGGAGGCCTTTACCACGGCGGCCCACTTGGCGGTTTCGCGCCGCGACAGCTCGCGGAATTCCTCGGGGGTACTGGGCGATGTTTCGGCGCCAAGCGCGCGAAAACGTTCGCGCAACTGCGGATTGGCGAGTGCGGCGCGAATCTCATCATTGAGGCGGGTGACGATTTCCTTGGGCATGTTGGCCGGGCCGATGATGCCGCCCCAGGCCTCGACCTCGAATCCGGGCACGCCTGACTCGGCAATGGTCGGCACATCGGGGTAGGTGGACGAACGCTTGCTCGAGGAAATACCCAGTGCGCGCACGCGTCCGGACTGCGAGGGCGGACCGGACACCGGCGTGTTGACCATCATCAGCTGGATGTTGCCGCTGATCAGGTCGGAGATCGCCGCCGTCGCCGCCTTGTAGGGCACATGCAGCATGTCGATGCCGGTGACCGACTTGAACAATTCGACGCCAAGGTGCGCGGTGGTGCCGTTGCCGTCTGAGGCGAAGCTCACCTTGCCGGGATTTTTTTTCGCGTACGCAATCAGGTCGGCGACATTTTTCACCGGCAGGTCGTTGTTGACGATCATCAGGTTGGCAAGGCGCAGCGAATTGGACACCAGCGTCAGGTCCTTGTCGACTTCATAGGGCATCTTGGCAATGAGCGAGCGGTTGGTGGCGAGCGACACCACGTTGCCGTAGGCGAGCGTGTAGCCGTCCGCGGGCGAGCGGATGAGCTCCATGGTGCCGATCAGGTAGGAGCCGCCGGGTTTGTTGTCGATCACAAAGGGCACGCCCATTTGCTGCGACAACTGCTGGGCGAGCGTGCGCATCAGCACGTCGGGGGCGCCACCGGGGGCCGAGGGAACGATCAGCCGGATCGGTTTTTCAGGGTAGCCCGCGGCCAGGCCTGACAGGGACCAGCCCGCGATGAAAGTGATGAGCAGCGACTTCAGCAGCTGGCGCATGGCGTGAATCTCCGGAATGGGTGAAAGGTCGGACTGCGGCTTAAAGCCCGCCCGTACACGATTGTAAAGAGGCACAGGTGGATCACAGCGCGACCGCAAGACGGCGCAGCGGCAAAACTGCAGTGCCACGGCAAAACACGGAACACGCTCCGATTATAAGCAAAACACATTTGCGTCCGCGCGCGCGATTCCGTCACCACCGTGCACGCCGGCCTGTTCAGCGATGCCGCGGCGCCCTCAAAGCGTCACGGCTTGCGAAAGCGCAACGCAACGCAAGCCGCCCAGGCAATGCAAAACACCGCGATGCCGGCGACCAGCCTGAGAAATTCCTGCGGCGGCTGGTGCGGCGGATCGAAGGCGTTGGTGCGGATGCAAAACAGATGCACGCACGCGCAAAACACCGCGCTTAACGAGGCGACCCAGGCAGTCTGGCGCACGAGAAATGCGCGGGTCGCGTCACGACGCTCCGGCGCGAGCCAGTAATCGCGATTGGGAATGTTCAGCGACGCATCCGGAATACGCCGCACCCACCCGACCAGACTGAAGCGCACCGCCAGCGGCAGGCCGAGCGTGAAGAGCAGCATCAGCAACACATAGGCATCGCGCCCGAGCGCCGCGCCCGGCGCACCGGAAAAATCAAAGTGCCATACAACGGAGGCGGGCAACCAGCGGCTGCTGAGCACAATCGCCGCAAGCGAGGCCCCCACGATGATGCCCGGTATCATTCCCGCCCTGTCGTTCGCCTTGATTTGCATCTGCCGCCTCGTTCATTAAGTTCAACCGCCTGAATGCACTATAACGCTTGCGCGCACGCATCACCGCGCTCAAATCAGGGTTTCACCAACACCGTCGCCGGGGCGCTGACGTGCCACACGCTGACGCGCGACAAAGCGCAGCACGGAACACCCGCTGCGCCCGCGCTCAGCCCCGCAGCGCCGCCTCGACCCAGGCCGCAACTTCGAGCAGTTTGACATCGCCCCCGCGCCGGCCGACAAGCTGGATGCCGATCGGCAGCCCGTTGTCGCCGCAAGGGGCGGCCGTCGCGGCCAGTCCGGGGCCCGGCATCGGCAGCGCGAGGCAGGGCAGATGCGATGCCGTCCAGACACGGTTGAACACCGAGTTCCCTGTGCCGGTGAGCCCCTTGGGCGCCTCGTCGGGGGCGGAAAACGTCAGCAGCACATCGAAATCCGCAAAAGCGTCGTCGATATCGCGGCGTGCCTTGCGGGCAAAGGCGTGTTCGCGCGCATAGTCCGCCGGGCTGATGCCTTCCGCACCTTGCAGGCGCTCGCGCAGCTTGTCGGACAGGCGCGCCGCATGCGCGTTCATTTCGAACGCCAGGGCGCGCGCCATGTCGAAAAATTCAATTTCGTGGTGGGCGTGATTGAGATGCCCGAAATCAATGCCCAGGCGCGCGTCCTCCACCGAGGCGCCGGCCCGCTCCATTTGCGCGACGCTCCATCGGAGCACTTCGAGAGCACGCTCCCGCGCCTCGCCCCACGTATGCTCGCGCACAATGCCGATGCGCGGCGCCGCTGCGGCAGTCTTGAAATTCAACTCGGGCCGCGCGGCGGCCACCGCCGCAATGAGGGCCGCATCCCGCACGTCACGCGCAAACACACCGACCGTATCGAGCGACTCGGACAGTGCTTTCACACCGTGGCGGTTGATGACGCCAAAGCCCGGCTTGAACCCGACCACACCGCAAAATCCGGCGGGCCGGATGACCGAACCACCGGTCTGCGTGCCAAGGGCCACCGGGCTCATGCCATCGGCCACGGCCGCGGCCGATCCGCTCGAAGAGCCCCCGGGCGTATGCAGCGGATTCATCGGGTGCCGCGTCTTGCCCGGATGCGCCGAGGCGAACTCCGTCGTCACGGTTTTCCCCAGCACCAGACCGCCGGCACGCCTGATCGCCGCGACGCAGGCCGCGTCCCACGCCGGCCGGTTTCCGGCGTAGATGGGCGAACCGTATTCGGTCGGCAGGTCGGCCGTGTCAATGATGTCCTTCACGCCAACGGGCAGGCCGTGCAGCGGACCGCTGATCGGGCCGGCATCGAGCAGGCGGGCGGCGCGCAAGCCGGCATCGGCGTTGACGCAAACCCAGGCACCGACTTGCGGCTCGCGCGATTCTATTTTTTCAAGATGTGCGCGAAACACTTCTTCCGCGCCCAATTCCCTGGAACGCATGCGCGCCAGCAAATCGGCGGCGGACAGGCTGGTGAGTTCGTTTGCATTCATGGGTGGGTACGCTGCCGGGGGAAATTTGTCGTGACGTGATGGTGAACCTGATATTAGCCGCGATGGCATCCACGATGGTAAATCCATCGCCGCCGCCATGCCACCGTTGTGCACCGTAAAATAAAAACCCTCGTGCACGCGGACGGGCCCGGCCCCCGCAGCGGGAAATCCTGCTTGTTTCACGCGAACACGCCCGGCCGTATGTTATCTTTTAAAACGCGATGCCGATGCATGGCATGCATGGCACACCAGCCCCCCCACTTTCAGGATTCACACCCACATCATGACACCCGCCCAGTACGGTCCCTTCCCCTATAGCGCAATCACCCGCCGTCCCCGCTTCGAATTGCCCGGTGGCGCGCGCGTCGCGCTCTGGGTCATCACCAACATCGAGTTCTTCCCCCTTGACCGGGCGATGCCCGGGGATGCGAACGAACGCCCCAAGGGCAACGCCGGCACGCCGATGGTGCGGCACTGGGCCCAGCGCGACTACGGCAACCGCGTGGGCGTGTTCCGGCTGATGGACGCGCTGTCCAAACGCGGCATCCGCAGCACCGTAGCGCTCAACTCCGACGTGTGCGACCACCATCCCGAAATCATCGAAGACTGCATGAAGCTCGGCTGGGAGATGATGGGGCACAACCGCACCAACGTTGAACGCCTCAACGAGGTGGCGCCGGAAAAGGAACACGAACTCATCAAGGCTGCGCTCGACCGCATCCAGAAGGCCACCGGCCGCCGGCCCGTCGGCTGGCTCGGGTCGGGGCTGCAGGAAACCTGGAACACCCTCGATCACCTTGCAGCCGAGGGCTGCATGTATGTGGCGGACTGGGTGAACGACGACCAGCCCTACCTCATGGACATCGGCGGCAAGAAGCTGGTGTCGGTGCCCTACTCCTACGAAGTCAACGACACCGCGGCGATCGTGCGTTCAGGCTATACACCGGGTGAATTCGAGCGAATGATTCGCGACCAATTTGAAGTGCTCTGGCGCGAGGGCGAACACTCGGCCCGCGTGATGGCCATCTGCCTGCATCCTTACGTGACCGGCCAGCCGCATCGCATCCGCGCGCTGGAACGGGCCCTCGACCACATCCTCGGATTCGAGGGCGTGTGGAAGGCGACGGGCGAGGAAATCGCCCGGCATTTCCTCACAACCCAGCCGGCGGGCTGAGCTGGCTTGCGCGTTAGCGAGGCGCGGGCGCGCCTCGCAGGCTTGACACACCGGTCACACCGGTCACACCGGTCACGCCGGTCACGCCGGTAAAACTAGGCACCCAGCCAGGCGAGGTCGTTCTCGGCTTCCAGGTTCTGGATGCGATCAAACGTCTTTGCCATTTTTTCGTTTCCGAACTGTTTGGTCACCAGCAGGAACTTGGTCCGCAGTTCGTCCACGGTCAGCGCCTCTTCAGGCGTGCCCTTGAAGTGGGTCGCGCGCCGCTCAAACGAACGGCCGTCCTTGAGCGTGATGGTCAGCGTGGTGGTCATGTCGCCCTGATTGTCTGGCGGCGGGGCGAGAACCATCGAGGTCCTGGCGCAAAGATCGAGGATTTGCGGATCGGCCGCCGTTGCGTCGTTGAACGAGCCCGGGTCCATCGGGTTGTGGAACATCGACAGCGCGACGCAATACGGGATGCTGTACTGCGACATCATCAAGTCCTTCGGGCGCGGAATGTTGTTGGCCCGCAGCATGCGCTCGGTCCCGGCGACACGCATCGAGGCGATATCCTCAGGGCGTATCTGATGCGCCTCGCGCAGTGCGATGGCCGAATCGACCGGGGTATGCGCGGTGATATGGCAGGCGTACCGTTTTGTCAGGATGCTGCGCGATACCCAGACACTGCCCAGGCCGCGCACCAGCGCATCCATGTCGTACTCACGGCAAAACACCTTGATAAAACCGAACTCGCCCTCGAGCGCACTCGAAGGCCCGGTAAAGCCGCGTTCGGCCAGGCTTGCCGCCAGCACGCCGCTTTCGCCGGCGCGCCCCAGGTGCAGGCGCTTTACCATCGCGCCGGTGCCCGACTTCGCGAACTCGAGAATCCCGGCTGCCGTGGACGCCGCAATCCCGATGGCGTTGGCGGTTTTATCCGCGTCAAGCTTGAGCAGGCGCGCCGAACCCGCCGCCGCGCCAAACGGCCCGGTGGTTCCCGGGGCGTGGTAGCCGTGCTTTTCATTGCTGTGCCGCGTCGCGTGCCCGATGCGGATCATCACTTCAGACCCGGCGACAAATGCGGTGACCAGTTCGCGCCCGCCCACCCCCTTGTCTTGCGCGAGCGCAAGAATCGAGGACAGCACCGTCGCCCCCGGGTGCGAGCCCGAGTTCGGTTTGGTCAGGTTGTCCATTTCAAAGGCATGCGCGAATGCGCCGTTGCAAAGCGCCGCCGCGGGCGGGCTCGCACAATCGACGGTGCCCAGTATCCGGCTGCGGCCCGGCGCGCTGTTTGTCCTGGCGTAATCGGTGATCATGCGGCTCCAGGGCATGGCCGCCCCGAAGGACATTATTGCGAAGGTGTCGGCGATGCTGTTCTTGGCGATTTGCACCACGTCGGCGGGAATGTCTTCATAGCGAAGCCCCGACGCGTATTCAGCCAGCGCGCGTGAATGTCCGGTGCTCATTCTGCCGTCGCTCCCGAATCGCGCACGATCTTGCCCCACTTGGCCGTTTCAGCACGCACATAGGCGGAGAATTCGGCGGGCGTGCTCCACATCGGCTCCAGGCCGGCGGCGATGAGCTTGGCGCGCACGTCGGGCTTTTGCACCGCCTTGATCGTCGCGGCGTTGAGCTTTTGAATGATCTCATCCGGCGTGCCGGCGGGAACGAATATGCCGTACCAGTTGTTGATCTCATAGCCCGGAACACCCGATTCGGAAACAGTCGGCACGTTCGGCAAACCCTCGAACGGTTTGGCCCCGGTCATCGCAACGGCGCGCAGCCTGCCGGTCTGGATGTATCCGATGGTGGTGGCGACCGAGGCAAAGCTCAGTTGCACGCGCCCCGCGATAAGGTCCAGCATCGCCGGCGCGCCGCCCTTGTACGGGACATGGACCATGTTGGTTCCGGTCATGGTCTTGAACAATTCGCCCGCAAGGTGCGTATCGGTGCCCGTGCCCGCGGAACCAAAGGAGAGCTGGTTGGGGTTCGCCTTGGCGTAGGCGACGAGCTCTCGCACCGTCTTGACCGGCAGCGCCGGGTTGACGACGAGGACACTCAGCCCGTTAACAACCAGCGTCACCGGCGCGAGATCCTTGATCGGATCAAAGGGCAGCTTTTTGTACAGGTGCGGCGCAACGGCGATCCCGCCGACATGCCCCAGGACCATGGAATAGCCGTCGGCCGGCGACTTGGCGACGTTGTCAGGTGCAATGGTCCCACCGGCGCCGACGCGGTTCTCGACCACCACGGGCTGCTTGAGTTCGTCGCTCAATTCCTGGGCCAGCACCCGGCCGGCGATGTCCGCACCGCCTCCGGGCGAGAACGGGATCACCAGCCGCATCGGACGGGACGGCCAGGTTTGCGCCATCGCCATGCCCGTGATGCCGCAAAAGAAGAGAAACGCCAATAGTTTTCGCATAAGGAGCTCTTTGAGAGTGAACAGGTTCGGGGATTACGTTGCGTGTGGCGGCCAGGCAGCCGGGGCTAGGCCCGCGCCGGCGCGAGCTTGATGTCTGCGTCGCCAAGTATCAACCGGTTCCAGGTCGGTGAGATGACCAGGTCGTTGATGCACACATGGGCCGGTGACTCGGCGACAAAGCGCACGGCGCGACCAAGGTCTTCAGGCTTGAGCATGGTGTCGATTGCCGCCTGCGAAGGCGGAATCGGCCTTGCCTTTAGCAATGGCGTGGCCACTTCGCCCGGGTAGATACAGCAGCCGCGAATGCCGTTGAGCCCTTCTTCGATATTGATCTGGTGCGTCATCGTCGACATGGCCTGTTTGCTGGCGTTATAGGCCGCGCCGCCCAGATAGCCGGGCCAGCGCCCAAACCACGATGCGATATTGATCACCAGCCCGCCCTTGCTGGCGCGCATCGAAGGCAGCACCGCCGCGATGCAGTAAAACGCACCGTTGAGATTGATGGCCACCACCTTGTCCCAGTCCTCGGGCACCAGGTCTTTCAAAAACCGCTTTGCCACATTGGTGCCGGCGCTATTGACCAGTATGTCGACGCGGCCGTGGCGCGCGATGATGTCCGCCGCGCCCCTGGCCACCGCCGCCTTGTCGGTGGCATCCAGGGCCAGCGCCTCGGCCCTGCCGCCTTCGGCGACAATGGCCTTGACCGCGGACTCAAGCACATCCTTGCGCCTGCCGCTGATTACGACGGTGGCGCCCGACCGGGCGAGCTCCGTTGCGGCCGCATTACCGATGCCGGTGCCGGCACCGGTGACCCAGGCTATCTTGCCCTTTAAAACCATGATTCCTCCTTGGTTAACTACTGCAACACCACATGGCCATCTGCGAATTTAAGTTCGAAGCGCAATGGGTATGGGCTTGAGGCCGAAGAGTACCTCGTGCGGGGTCAGGTAGCCAAGACACTTGCGTGGTCGTTGGTTTAGCTGGTCTGCAATCGATTGGAGTT
>CAITSH010000349.1 GCA_903895005.1 uncultured Pseudomonadota bacterium | reverse complement strand
TGCAGGGTGGTGGTCTTGCCAGAACCTGTCGGTCCGCACACCAGGACCATGCCAAAGGGGCGGCGCGCGAGTTGCTTGATCTGTTCCAGGTTGCGTTCCGAGAGCCCGAGCTTGGCGATGGGCATGGGGCGCGACGAAGACAGCAGGCGCATCACCACGTCCTCCAGGCCACCCGCGGTCGGCAGCACCGCCACACGCAGGTCCAGCTTCACCCCGCCGTACTGCTCGAAACTGATCTTCCCGTCCTGCGGGTGGCGGTGCTCCGAGATATCGAGCTCGCTCATGATCTTGATGCGTGACACGGTCGCCGCGCGCAGGGTTGCCGGCAGGTTCATGTAATCGACCAGCACGCCATCCTTGCGAAACCGGATACGCGACTCACGGCTACCCGGATTGGTTTCGAAGTGAATGTCAGACGCCCCCTGGGAGTAGGCGTCAAGGATGATGCGTGTGACCAGTCGCACCAGGGCGTTTTCGTCGACCTGCTCAGAGCCGAGGTCTTCAAGCGGGAGCGCCACGGCCTGTGATGCGATGAGTTGTACCAGCTCGCGCGCACTCTGCCCCGCTGCGGCCGGTCCCGAGGCAGTGGTCGCCCCGCCATCGCCAAACCCATATTCGACCTGCAAACGCGCCAGGATGTCGCTGGCCAGTCCGAGCACCGGCACGACCTGCATCTCGGTTGCAAAGCGCAGCTCGTTGATGAAGTCCTGGTCAAGCGGTCGGTCGGAGGCCACTACCAGGGTCTGCCCGTCGCGATACAGCGGAATCATGTGGTGCAGGTAGGCCAGGGACGGGCTGACCAGCGCAAGCGCCTCCTTTTCGATGGCAAACTTGCGTGCGTCGACAAAGGGAATGCCCAACTGGGTCGCCAGCGCGCGCGTGACGGCGTCGCTGTCGAGCAGGTTCATCTCGACCAGGATATCGCCGAGCGGCTTCTCGTGATCTTCGCGCTGGCGTTCAAGCGCGCGCCGCAAATCGTAGGCGGCGACCGCCCCTTGTGAGAGCAATACCTCACCCAGGCGCATCACCGGCTGGCTCGATTGCACCGCCAGCGCCTCTGCAAGCTGGGAGGGGCTCACCAGCCCGCGCTCGATCAGATACTCGCCGATGGGCTTGCTCTTTAGCTCGACCTGGCGCCGTGCCGCGAGCACAAGCTGTTGCTGGGTCGCCGCGGCTCGAAGGGCGAGTGCCTCGTCCGGGCGGTTGCCAATATCCACCCGCCCGGCCGCAGCCGGTACAAACCACGGAACGACCTTCGCCGCGTCGGTCCCGGTATACAGATAGGTGCCGGCGCGGCTGCGCAGGAAACCCTGCGTCGTGCCCGACAGGCTCATGCCGTCGCGATAATGAATCACAAATCCGCGGGCCTCGAGCCGAAGCGCAATGCGCGGACCGCCCGTGGCCCCGCCCACCGGTGAAGGCGCCGGCATGCTTATCGGCTGTGTCATGCGCAGGCAGCGCACCATGCTCATCTCGACCCGTTTGCCGGGACCACCGCCCGCCGATTGCAATTCAAGCACCGGCGAGAGCGGGGGCCACGCGGCGAGGGAGCCGCGTGCGACGTTGCCGTTGAACAATTCGGCCTCGGCATCCTGTGGCAACATCCCCGCGGGATCTAGCGCCCCAAAGTGCGGCGGCAAGGGCCACTGCACGGCGCGGGTTTGATCAACCACGCTTGTCGTCGGGCTTGAGGCGCAGCGCGGCGCCGTCGGGAATCGGGTTCTTTCCGGTAAGCCTGACGCGCAATGCGAGGTCGGTGTGGGAATCGGCGTTGTTGAGCGCCTGCTCGAGCGATATTTTCCCGGCGCTGTAGAGTTCGAACAGGGACTGGTCGAAGGTTTTCATGCCCTCTTCGTTGCTCTTTGCCATCGCAGCCTTGATGACATCGATCTGCCCTTTCTGGATCAGGTCCGAGATATAGGCCGAGGCAAGCATGACCTCCACGGCGAGCGCCTGGCGCTGGTCGATGGCCGGGATCAGGCGTTGCGACATCACACCCTTGAGGTTGAGCGACAAGTCCATGAACAACTGGCGCTGCGCCTCCTCGGGAAAGAAATTGATGATGCGCTCGATCGCCTGGTTGGCGTTGTTCGCGTGCAGCGTCGAGACGCACAGGTGGCCGGTTTCGGCATAAGCCATGGCGTGTTGCATGGTCGCGCGGTCGCGGATCTCGCCGATCATGATCACGTCCGGCGCCTCGCGCATGGCGTTTTTGAGGGCCTCCTCGTAGGACAGCGTGTGTATGCCGACCTCACGCTGGTCAACAATGGAGCGCTTGTGCTCGTGCATGAATTCGATCGGATCCTCGATACACAGGATATGGCCGGTGGCGTGCGTATTGCGGTAATCGATCATCGCGGCGAGCGTGGTCGATTTGCCCGATCCGGCCGAACCGACGATCAGCACCAGGCCGCGCTTGAGCATGATGAGATCGCGCAGTACCGCGGGCAGGCCCAGTTGCTCGAAGGACGGAATCTTCGACTTGATGTAGCGCACCACCATCGCCACTTCGTTTTTCTGCACGTACATGTTGTAGCGAAAGCGCCCGATGCCCTCGGCGGTGATCGACAGGTTGCACTCCATGGTTTCCTCGAACGAGCGCTTCTGCTGCTCGTTCATGACGCTGTGCGCCAGCGCCTTGACCTCACCCGACTTGAACGGCTCGACATTGACCGGCCGCGTCACGCCGTCGACCTTCAGGTTCGGCGGCGCGCCCGCGGACAAGAACAGGTCAGACCCGTTTTGGTCGACCATCAAGCGCAATAGCTGGAACATTTCCATTGTCTGACCTTCAATATCCGCACCGGCAGCGGTTGGACGTCCTACTCGGGGAGGGCGAAATTCTTTTCGCGGAACAGCAGGAGGCAGGCGTCGGCGACCACGGGGTCGTAGATGGTGCCGCGGCCGCGTTCGATTTCGGCAAGCGCCTTGTCCTTGCCCAAGCCCGGACGATACGGACGGTGCGAGGACATCGCCTCAACGGTATCCGCCACGGCCATGATACGCGCCTCAAGCAGGATTTGATCGCCCTTGAGGCCCTGCGGGTAGCCGCTGCCATTGATGCGTTCGTGGTGCTGCAGGGCGATCTGCGCGACCGGCCACGGGAATTCGACGTCCTTCAGAATGTCATAGCTCGCCTGTGCATGGCCCTTGATCAACTGGTACTCAACCGCGCTCAGCTTGCCCGGCTTGGCCAGGATCTCGGCCGGAATGGTGACCTTGCCGACATCGTGCAAATAGCCAGCGACACGCAGGCCCTCGATGCGCGACGCATCCAGGCCCAGTTCGGCGCCGATGGCCATGGCGATTTTGGCCACGCGCTTTTCATGGCCGGCGGTGTAGGGGTCGCGCATTTCGCTGATGGTCGTCGCGACCTCGACGGTGCGCATGAACGCCGTCTGCAATTGCTCGAGGTAGCGTGCCGCCCTGTCCTCCGCCGCTTTTTTCTCGGTGATGTCCTGCATCATGCCCACCACCGCGGGCTTGCCGCCATAGGTCGCGAGCGCGCCGTGGATGCCGACGTCGCGCGTGCTGCCGTCTTTGCGCAACCCGACGGTGTTGTAGCCGCCGCGCGGCACCTCGCCCGTCATGCGCAGTCGCATTTGCTCGGCGACAAAGGCGCGCTGCGGCTCGGCGATCAGCGACAGCGCATCGCGCCCAATCAACTCCTCGGCCGATGCATAACCGGCGATGTCGGCAAAGCGGCGGTTCGCGTACGCGATCTTGCCGTCCTGGACGATATAAATGCCGGAAATGACCTGGTCGACCAGCCCGCGGAAACGCTCTTCCGAAGCCTCAAGTTCCGCCTGTTCGCGCTTCTGGACAGTGACATCGCGGACAATCGATATAACGGTTTCGCCCTCCGACGGGACAACGCGCGCTTCGTAATGCCGCTGTGTGCCATCCATTTCCAGCGCGTAGTCGAATTGCTGCAGCTCGTGCGTATCGAGTGCGGCGCCAAAAGCCGCCATGAAGCGCTCGGCGAGGTAGCTTGGCAACACATCCCGCACGGGTTTGTGCAGGAATTTCTCCGAAGGCTGCAACAGCAGGGCCGGATCGCTTGCCGACACCGACAAGTATTCACCGTCACGCTTGTTGGTGAAGATGAGATCGGGAATGGCATGAACCAGCGCCCTTGCGCGCGCCTCGCTTTCGCGCAGGGCCAGCTCTGCACGTTGGCGGACGGCCTCACGGTCCAGGTTATCCAGCGCAAAGCTCAGGTCCGTGCCGATTTCAAGCAGCAGTTCCTTGGCCGAATCGTCAAAGCTGTTGGGTTCGGTGTTGTACAGCGTGAGTGCCCCGACCGCAATGCCGCTGCGTCGTAACGGAATTGCCGCCGACGATCCCCAGCCAAAGCGCGCGGCGGTTTCGCGCCAGGGTGCAAGACTCGGCTCGTTCTGGAAATCCTGGCACCAGATGGCGCGACGTTCGCGCACTGCGGTTCCGGTGGGACCGCGTCCGAACGCACTGTCCGGATCAACCGATATCTGCAGACCGGAAAGGTAGTCAACGCCGATTCCATAACTTGCCGCCGGTGTGAGCAAACCCGTGTCCAGATCAACGAATCCTATCCAGGCCATTTTCATTCCGCCCGGATCCACCGCAATCCGGCAGATGCGTTCAACCAGGTCGCGCTCGTTGGCACAGCGCACGATGGCCGCGTTGCACTCGCTCAACGCCGCATAGAGCGATGAAAGGCGTTGCGCGCGCGCCTCGGCTTGTTTGCGAACCGTGATGTCCTGGACGGTGGCAAAAAACGATTCGATCTGTCCCCCGGGTCCGCGCAGGCAACGCACATTGATATCGGCAAACACCACGCTGCCATCCTTGCGGATGTATCGCTTTTCCATGGTGTAGCCATCAATCTCACCACGCATCACACGGTCGAATTCGGCGGCATCCTTGTCGATGTCGTCGGGATGGGTGATTTCAGTCCAGGTTTTTTGCGCCAGCTCGTCACGCGAGTAGCCCAGAATCACGCATAGCTGGTCG
>CAITSH010000348.1 GCA_903895005.1 uncultured Pseudomonadota bacterium | reverse complement strand
TGTGCAAACGACGGGGTAGCCAGGGCAAAGGCGCCAAACAGCGCCATCAGTGCAAACAGTTTTTTCATGATCCGGCGCTCCTCAGAGTGCGTCCGAACCGGTCTCGCCGGTGCGGATACGTATGGCTTGCTCGAGTTCGAAGACGAAAATCTTTCCGTCGCCGATCTTGCCGGTGTTGGCAGACTTCTCGATCGCTTCAATCACTTGTTCCAGCAGGTCGGCCTTGATCGCGATTTCGATCTTGACCTTGGGCAGGAAATCGACAACATATTCCGCGCCGCGGTACAGCTCGGTATGACCCTTCTGACGGCCGAAGCCCTTGACTTCCGTGACGGTGACGCCCTGAACGCCGATGGCGGAGAGCGCTTCCCGCACTTCGTCAAGCTTGAACGGCTTGATGATGGCGGTGACGAGTTTCATGATGGTTCCCCTTTGAGTCGTAAAAAGCGATTGCAGGCCGATGACATCTACCGGCCCGAGATCACCCATCGCTTGCCCGCTTCGAATAGCAAAGCCGATGCCAGATAAAAAAACATTTAAAAACAATAGGTTACATTGCCTAGCACCCACCGGCGATGGCTAACTGCACCAAAGTAGTGCAATAATGCGTGGGCTCGCACTAGCCTGAACCTGCGCTGCCCGGCAATCTGTTTCCCCCACTTCTTTGCCGCAACAGCTGTCTTTGGTCTTCGCTGCATCAAGCCAAAGCCAGGTCGAGCCAGAGCAGGTCGGGGTGTAGACTCGTCAGAGCCCCTGATGCCGTTGTTTCCATCGTCAACTTCCCCGTTTCGCTATTCAAGGTGTCCCATGCAAGAGCATGCCCAGACTGGCTCATCCTCGCCTTTTTCCTCTGCCTTTTCCTCCGCCTCTGCGCCATTTCGACCGTCGCCGCAGATGTTCGAGGAATTGCAGTCGCGCCTGCGCGAGTTGTTGGCGAATAGCCCAGCGGCCGACATCGAAAAGAATATGCGCCTGATGTTGGGCAGTTTTTTCACCCGGCTCGATCTGGTCACGCGTGAGGATTTTGATCACCAGACGCGCTTGTTAGCCAGTACACGCGAAAAGCTCGATGCGCTGGAAGCGCGGGTCGTTGCACTGGAAGCTGGCCGCGACTTGGCGAAGTGAATCACGGCGAAGTGAAGCACGGCGAAGTGAAGCACGGCGAAGTGAATCACAGCGTAAGTAACTGAATCGCAGCGAAGTGAACCACGGCGCATAGTTGCCCGATGCGGTAACGCGCTGCCTTGACAGGCAAACAAAGGACTGGCGGGTCAACGCCAGTCTGCGGGCGGCCGTTGAGCCGCGATGTCTGATTCCGCTGAATCGTCCCCGACCAGGCCTACTCCCGCCCCGCTCGCCGTGTTGTACTCGCGCGCCTTGGCCGGGGTCGATGCGCCGCTGGTGACGGTGGAAGTGCATCTGGGCAACGGCCTGCCGGCCTTCAACATCGTGGGATTAGCCGAGGCTGAAGTGCGCGAGGCGCGTGATCGGGTGCGCGCGGCGCTCAGCACCTGCGGCTTTGATTTCCCCGCCCGCCGCATCACCGTCAACCTGGCGCCAGCCGATCTGCCCAAGGAGAGCGGGCGCTTCGATCTGCCGATAGCGCTGGGTATTCTGGTGGCTTCGCAACAATTGCCGGGCGAGGTGCTGGCGCATACCGAGTTCGCTGGCGAGCTCTCGCTCACCGGTGAGCTGCGTCCGGTACGCGGTGCGCTGGCCATGGCCCTGGGCGCAGCGCGCGCCGGGCGTTGTTTCATTCTGCCGTTGGCCAATGCCGCCGAAGCCGCATTGGCGGGTGGGGTCAGGGGGGCTGATGGAACTGCCGCCGACGGCGTCGGGAATGTCGAGGTGCGCGGCGCCCAACGGCTGCTGGAAGTCTGCGAGCACCTGGCCGGGCGTTCGGGTCTGGCGCGCGTCGAAGGTAGCTTGGCGGATGCAAACGGCGTCAGTGCCTGGCAAGGCATTCCCGACCTGGCAGAAGTTCGCGGACAGGCGGCGGTCAAGCGCGCCCTGATGGTGGCGGCGGCGGGTCGGCATTCATTGTTGATGATTGGTCCCCCCGGCAGTGGCAAATCCATGATGGCAGCACGCTTCGCCGGTCTGTTGCCACCGATGCAGGACGAGGAAGCCCTGCAGGCGGCCACCGTGCAGTCCTTGGGTAGCAGCGGTTTTCGTGTCGAGCATTGGCGTCGTCGCCCGTTTCGCGCGCCGCATCACAGTGCCTCGGCCACGGCGCTGGTGGGTGGTGGCAGTCATCCCAAGCCCGGGGAAATTTCGCTGGCCCATCACGGCGTGTTGTTTCTGGATGAGCTGCCCGAGTTTGATCGTCGCGTGCTGGAGGCGCTGCGCGAGCCGCTCGAAACCGGCAAGGTGTCGATTTCACGTGCCGCCAGACAGGCGGAATTTCCTGCGGATTTTCAGTTGCTTGCCGCCATGAACCCCTGCCCCTGTGGTTGGCTGGGGCATCCTTCCGGGCGCTGTCGTTGCGCGCCGGAGCGGGTGCAGCGCTATGTTGATCGTATTTCGGGTCCCTTGCTCGATCGCATCGATATGCGAGTGGAAGTGCCGGCAGTGCCGCAGGAAGAATTGTTGCGCTCTTGGCCGGCTGCAGATTTAGCAGCTGCCAATGGGACTGTCGCCCATGGGCCGGCT
>CAITSH010000347.1 GCA_903895005.1 uncultured Pseudomonadota bacterium | reverse complement strand
CCCCTACGGCGAAGCCCCCGGTCTGCAAGATGATGGACTTCGGCAAGTTCAAGTATCGCGAAGCCAAAAAGGCGCACGAAGCCAAGCTCAAGCAAAAGCAGATTCAGGTCAAGGAAGTCAAATTCCGGCCGGGAACTGACGAAGGCGATTACCAGATCAAGCTGCGCAACCTGATCAAGTTTCTCGAAGAAGGTGACAAGGCAAAGGTGACCTTGCGTTACCGCGGGCGCGAGATGGCCCACCAGGAATTCGGACATCGCCTCATCGAGAGGGTCAAGACCGACCTCGAGGCGTATGCCGTGGTAGAGCAGTACCCCAAGATGGAAGGGCGGCAACTCATCATGGTGTTGGGACCGAAGAAGGTCGCGATACCGGCCAAGAAGGGTGAAACCGTCAGTACGAGCAAGGCCGCAGCCTGAGCGAGAGCAGGGCGCGTTTTTAAAACAAGCGTTACCGAGGTCCCAGACGGGCAGTCTGGAATAAAGTGCTCCTCAGGAGCCACCCGGTGTCGCGACAAATAGAAGGAATAGTCATGCCCAAGATGAAGACCAAGAGTGGCGCTGCCAAGCGCTTCAAGGTGCGCGCAGGCGGCAGCGTCAAGCGCTCACAGGCGTTCAAGCGCCACATCCTCACGAAGAAGACGACCAAGAACAAGCGCCAACTGCGTGGTACCGCAGAGGTGCACGAGACAAATAAGCGCTCCGTGCGCGCAATGTTGCCCTACGCTTAAGGAGCCGCCATGCCTAGAGTCAAACGCGGCGTAACTGCACACGCCAAGCATAAAAAAGTAATAGACGCAGCCAAGGGTTACCGCGGTCGCCGCGGTAACTTATTCCGCATCGCCAAAGAAGCGGTGATGAAGGCCGGGCAGTATGCCTACCGCGACCGCCGTACCCGCAAACGCGTCTTTCGCGCATTGTGGATCGCACGTATTAACGCTGCTGCACGCGAGTACGGCCTCTCCTACTCAGTGTTCATGAACGGCCTCAAAAAGGCCATGATCGAGATCGACCGCAAGGTGCTGGCTGACCTGGCCGTCGCAGACAAGGCTGCATTTGCACAGATCGCCAATCAGGTCAAAGCGAATCTGGGCTAAGTCATCACGATAATTCTGGCCGTAATGGCCGGAAATTAGGCGGCGCCAAAGCAGGATCTGGCGCCGTCTTTTTTGGCCGGTCACAGATATAACGAGTTTATGAACAATCTTGAAGCCATTGTTAGCGAAGCCACGGCGCTGTTCGGTACCGTAGGCGAATCGGCCGAACTGGAGCAAGCCAAGGCACGCTTCCTGGGCAAGGCCGGGGTGCTCACAGAATTGCTCAAAGGCTTGGGGAAGATGCCCCAAGAGGAGCGCCGCGCGGCGGGGGCGCTGATCAATGCCGCGAAGGATCGGATCGAGGCAGCCTTGTCTGCGCGCCGTGAGCTTCTTGCTGGACGTCAACTCGAATCTCGTCTTGCTGCCGAGTCGCTCGACGTTACGCTGCCTGGACGACGACAGAGTGCCGGGAGCATCCATCCGGTCGTAAAGACGTGGATGCGTGTTGAGGAAATCTTCCGTTCGATCGGCTTCGATGTGGCGGACGGGCCGGAGGTCGAGACCGACTGGTACAACTTCACCGCCCTGAATAATCCTGAAAATCATCCCGCCCGTTCGATGCAGGATACGTTCTACGTCGAGGACAAGGACGCATCTGGCCTTCAATTGCTGTTACGAACACATACCAGCCCGATTCAGGTTCGCTATGCACGCCGGCATGTGGAGCTTTATAGTCATCTTGATCGCATGCCGCCAATCAAAGTTATTGCGCCCGGACGCACCTATCGTGTGGACAGCGATGCAACGCATTCGCCGATGTTTCACCAGTTCGAAGGCCTGTGGGTTGCGGACAACATCAGCTTCGCTGACCTCAAGGGTGTGTACCTCGATTTCATCCGGCGTTATTTTGAGTCTGAGGATGTCAAGGTGAGATTCAGACCGTCCTATTTCCCCTTCACGGAACCTTCTGCAGAAATCGACATGATGTTTGCATCGGGGCCAAACAAGGGCAAGTGGCTGGAAATTTCCGGATCAGGACAGGTACACCCCACGGTCATTCGTAATTTCGGGCTTGATCCTGAGCGTTACGTTGGTTTTGCGTTCGGTTCGGGTCTTGAACGGCTCACTATGCTGCGCTACGGTATCAACGATCTCCGTCTGTTTTTTGAGGGCGACCTTCGTTTCCTTGAACAATTCGCCTGAGAACATGGCGCGGTAATACGAAATGCAAATTTCTGAAAAATGGCTTCGAACGCTCGTCGATCCGGCGCTATCGACCGAGAGACTGGTGCATTTGCTCACCATGTCTGGGCTTGAGGTTGAAGAGTGCCGCCCTGTCGCGCCTGCGTTCTCGGGGGTTGTTGTCGGGCAGGTCCTGGAAGCAGGCAAGCACCCCAACGCAGACAGACTGTCGCTGTGCCGCGTTGACGCAGGCCAGGCGCAGGTCCTTTCGATCGTTTGCGGTGCGCCAAACGTGGTTGTCGGCATGAAGATTCCCGTCGCGCTGATCGGGGCGGTCCTTCCCGGGGAGTCACCGGAGGCGCCGTTTGAAATCAAGCTGGCCAAGATGCGCGGGGTAGAAAGCCAGGGCATGCTGTGCTCCGCCAGAGAGTTGGGACTGTCCCAGGATCACACCGGGTTGATGGACCTGCCGGACAATGCGCCGGTCGGCCGCGATTTTCGCGAATACTATGCGCTCGATGACGCGCTGATCACGATCAAGTTGACACCCAATCGCGCTGATTGTCTTTCCGTCCTGGGTATTGCACGCGAAGTGGCGGCACTGACTGGCACGCCGCTTACGCCGCCGGACACTACGCCGGTTGCCGCCGTGGGCCATGCGAAGATCTCCGTGAAGATCACCGACAGCTCCGGTTGCGGTCGTTTTTCCGGTCGCGTGATCCGCAACGTTGACGCCAAGGCGCGTACACCCGATTGGATGCGTCAACGACTCGAACGGGCGGGACAGCGTTGCATCTCTGCGCTTGTTGATGTCACCAATTACGTCATGCTTGAACTGGGACGCCCCTTACATGTCTACGATCTCGACAAGCTCTCCGGTGGTATCGACGTGCGCTTTGGCCGTATTGGGGAGAGCCTAGCCTTGCTGAACGAGCAGACGGTCGATCTTGACGGCAATGTGCTTTGCATTACGGACGCCTCCGGCCCAATCGGCCTCGCCGGTATCATGGGCGGTGACAGCACCAAGGCGGATCTCGATACAGTGAATATTTTTCTCGAGTCTGCCTTTTTTTATCCGGATGCGATTGCAGGTCGTTCGCGCCGCTTTAACTTTTCCAGTGACGCGGCTCACCGGTTCGAGCGCGGCGTCGACTTTGAAAATAACATTCCGGGCCTTGAGCGTGCGACGCGCCTCATCTTGGACATCTGCGGCGGTGAGCCGGCTCCGGTTCATGACTTGGTTGCGAGTCTTCCCGGGCGCAAGCCGGTCAGCATGCGCGTTGCCCGCGCACGGAAAATCATCGGCGTTGAAATTGATCCAGACCAAATGGAGCAGATTTTCTCGCGCCTCGGGTTTGTGTTTGATCGCAACCGTAAAGATGCGGATGAAGTGTTTGTCGTTTCACCGCCTGCGTACCGTTTTGACATCACCATAGAAGAGGATTTGATCGAGGAGGTCGCACGTGTTTACGGATTTGAGCGTATCCCCGCTAATCCTCCAGTCACCCCGGCCGTCATGTGTTCAAGGCCGGAAGTGTCGCGCAGCGCGCACGACTTACGCCGGCAGGTGGCGGCGAGTGGTTATCGGGAGGTCATCAACTTTGGCTTTGTTGACGTAGCCTGGGAAACGGATTTTGCCGCGAACAGCGACCCCATCCGACTCTTAAATCCGATTGCAAGTCAGCTCTCGGTCATGCGTTCTAGCCTGATTGGGAGTCTTGTCGCCAATGTGAGATACAACCTCAATCGAAAGCAGGACCGTGTCAGGGTATTCGAGGTGGGGCGGGTGTTCATGCGTGATCCGGGCGCGGCAGCCGGGTCGACCGAGGTCGCAGGGTTGCGCCAGCCTGTACGCATTGGTGCCATCGCTTATGGAACTGCATTTGAGGAGCAGTGGGGCGAGGCAGTTCGTAATGTGGATTTTTTCGATGTTAAAGGGGATGTGGAGGCGCTGCTTGGTCGTACGGTAGCCGAAGTGCGCTTCGTGCCTGCGGCGCATCCGGCGCTGCATCCCGGGCGCTCGGCGCAGATCTTTCGCGGTTCGATGCCCATAGGCTGGCTGGGAGAGTTACATCCGGCCTGGCTCGCCAAATACGAACTTACGTTGGCGCCTGTGGTGTTTGAATTGGATGTAGACGCTGTTATTGAAGGAAATCTGCCTGCGTACGCGGAGGTGTCCAAATTCCCCGCGGTGGTTCGTGATCTTGCCGTCGTAGTTACAGAAAAAGTGACTGTCCAAGCCTTGCTTGACACGATGCGCGCTTGCAATATCCCGGTCATAAAAGGTGTCCAACTCTTTGACGTCTACCAAGGTAAGGGCATCGACCTCGGGCAAAAAAGCCTTGCGTTTCGGGTAGTTATGCAAGATACTTCCAAAACGTTGACGGATGAAGAGGCCGATTCTGTTATGGCCCGGCTCATGGAAATCCTTGCCTCCCGCCACGACGCAAAGCTTCGAACTTAACAAGGAATGGGGAGAACTTTCTCCCCACGTAGAGACGCGGAAGAAGGTATCTTCTTCCCTAGGGGAGCCAGAATGACACTCACCAAGGCCGAATTGGCGGATATGCTGTTTGAGAAGGTCGGATTAAACAAGCGTGAGGCGAAGGACATGGTCGAAACGTTCTTCGAAGAAGTCCGCATTGCGCTGGAGGCGGGTGACAGCGTGAAATTGTCCGGCTTCGGTAATTTTCAATTGCGGGATAAACCGCAACGGCCTGGGCGCAATCCGAAAACTGGCGAGGAGATACCGATCACCGCACGCCGTGTCGTGACTTTCCACGCCAGCCAGAAGCTGAAGGCTCTGGTCGAGGAAGCCCAGGAAAATGGAAAACAGCAAATCCAGCAGTAATCTGCCACCCATACCGGCAAAGCGTTACTTCACCATCGGTGAGGTGAGCGAGCTGTGCGGCGTCAAACCGCACGTGCTGCGTTACTGGGAGCAGGAATTCACCCAGCTAAAGCCGGTAAAGCGACGCGGCAACAGGCGCTATTACCAGCACCATGAGGTTTTGCTTATTCGTCGAATTCGCGAACTGCTCTATGAGCAAGGTTTCACGATTAGCGGCGCCCGCAACCGCCTTGACGACAATCTTGGTCTCCCGGTTTCGGCAATGGCGATGAAAGCCGACCAAGCGCCGGTGTCTCAGGGGGAAACGTTCGATGTGAAATGGCTCCGGCAGGAATTGAAATCGGTAATTGATTCGTTGCGGATCTAGGGTTGTGCGCCGTCATCTGATATAATCTTTCGCTCGAGTCGGGGCGTGGCGCAGCCTGGTAGCGCACTTGCATGGG
>CAITSH010000346.1 GCA_903895005.1 uncultured Pseudomonadota bacterium | reverse complement strand
GGGCCCCTTGGGCAGGGGAACCTTGAACCAGATCTCGAACATCAGGAAAAACGCGATGTTGACGCCGAGCGCAACGGGCACGATTTTCAGCCACGAATACTTGCCCAGCCACCACATGAAAAACGCGATGTAAATGATCGATGCGACGTAGATGCCAAGGAAGGCGATGAAACCTACGTAGACGGTAGTCGGCACCAGTACCGACATCACCAGCTTCAGTTGGCCGCGGGACACAAAGGAATCCGCGCTTCGTGCCGCGAAGGCTCGGAACAGCGTAACCGCACTGGAAAAGCAAAGCAGTAGCCCGATGTAAAAAGGGAAATACCCGGCCTTGGGGCCGTCGTCGCCCCAGCTGATCCCCAACCGGACGCTGTCGAATATGACGACTGCGCCAAATACCAGAATGATCAAAGCGACCGAAATCTCGACCGCCTTGCTCGACGCGGCTGACTGCTCTTCCTGCTGTTCCATGCTCCCCCCGCCCCCGGTCTGCTCGCCGGTGTGTTCTGAAGTCGGCCTTACCGCAAGCACCGCGGCACGGCCCGATATTTCATTTGCCCGCCAGGAACCCGGCTTCCTTCATCAACATCAGGTGCCGCGCCTCCTCTTTGCCCACCCAGTCCGCGTAGGGTTTGCCCGTAAGGTAGGTTGCGTTGAAGGCGCCTTTTTCCATGAAATCCTTCCACTCGGCCGTATCACGAACCTTCTTGAGCAAGTCGATGTAGAACTGCGTCTGCTCGGGTGTAACGCCGCCGGGCATGAAGATGCCGCGCAGCATCAGATATTCGACATCGAGGCCCGACTGCTTGCACGTCGGAATATCTCCCCACGACATATCCTTGGTCACCTTCGCCTTGTAGGGCAGACGAACGCTGTCCATGACGCATAGCGGACGGAGCTGCCCCGCGCGCCATTGGGCGACGGCCTCGATCGGATTGTTCACCGTCGAATCGATGTGCTTGCCCACCAACTGAACCGCAACATCCCCGCCACCACGGAACGGGATATAGATGAACTTCGTCCCGGTCTGCTTCTCGATCGCGGCAGTAATGATCTGGTCTTCTTGCTTTGACCCGGTGCCACCCATTTTCATCTTGCTCGGACCGGCCTTCTTCACCGCATCAACGTAATCCTTGGCGGTTTTGTATGGCGTTTCGGCATTGACCCAAAGGATGAACTGATCAAGCGCCATCATCTGCACCGGCGTCAAATCACGCCAGTTGAAGGGAACTCCGGTTGCCAGCGGCGTGGTGAAAAGGTTGGACAGGGTGATGATGATCTTGTGCGCATCTCCCTTCGCCCCCTTTACCTCAAGGAAACCTTCCGCGCCGGCCCCGCCGCCCTTATTCAGCACCACCATCGGCTGCTTCATAAGGTTATTTTTTGCGACGATGCCCTGGATAAAGCGCGCCATCTGGTCTGCGCCCCCGCCCGTCCCGGCAGGAACGATGAACTCAACCGTCTTGGTCGGCTCCCAGGCGAGGGCAGGTTTGACGGAAACGAGCACGAGCGCGGCGGTCGCGATGGCACAAACCCTGGACAGGCTGTGGCGGGTACTCAAAGTCATGGTTCCTCCTCCGATGTGCGGTAATAACCGGCGGACGGATTGGCCCAACCGGGTATGACGTCAATGAGGCGATACGACTCGCCAGTAAGCGCCAGACCTCTCCACCTCCGCGGTCAACTGTAGCGCATTGTGGAGTGCCGGTCAGTCAAAAAACTTGACCTGCATCAACAAAACAAATAAGCGTTCTTCATGCCCCCGGGCTGCGGGCCGCCGCTTCTGCAGCGGCCGTCCGTCTTTTCGCCAGAACCTTGCCCACGACCAGCACAAACGCGACACCGGCGATCGCCGCTACCTCGTGAAGAATTGGCATGTTGGCATCGACCCAGCCTTTGATGGCAGGGTCGGATACGGCCATTTCACCCGCGACGTAGCCGAGCAGCCCGCCCCCGATGGTGATGATGACCGGGAAACGCTCCATCAACTTCAACAGCATGGTCGCGCCAAAAATAACCAGGGGAATACTGATAGCAAGACCGATCACCAGCAACAGCACGCTGCCCTTGGCCGCGGCGGCGACGCCGATGACGTTGTCCAGGCTCATCACCAAATCGGCAATAAGGATGGTCTTGATCGCAGCCATGAGGTTGTCGTGCGACTCGATATTCTCATCGCCGTCATCGGGCAGCAGAAGCTGGATCCCGATCCAGATCAGCAGCACCGCGCCGATCATTTTGAGGTAAGGCAACTGGAGCAGAGCAACGGCGAACAGCGTCAGCACCACCCGCATCCCGATTGCAGCGCCCGCCCCCCAAGCGATGGCCTTCTTTTGCTGGTGCGGCGGCAGCGACCGCGCCGCGAGCGCGATCACCACGGCGTTATCCCCGGACAGCACAATGTTGATGCCGATGATCTGCAGGAGGGGAATCCAGAATTGCTGCGGAGAGAGAAGAAAATCCATCATGTCGATAGGCCTGAATGATTGATAAAAGTGGCGCGTATTGTACACGCCGGCGTGCTACGGTCTAGTGCAAACGGATCCGGGTTATCTCATTTCCGGCACGCACTGGATCACGCTGTGCCGCGCTAGCGACCGGCTGCCG
>CAITSH010000345.1 GCA_903895005.1 uncultured Pseudomonadota bacterium | reverse complement strand
GCCCAGTCAAGATCATCGGTGGGCGAGCGCTTGGCAATCTCGGGGTCGGCCATAACCCCGTCCTTCATCACCTCAAACGTCCCCAGCGCCTCGTCCCACTTGCCCTCGGCAACCAACGCCGCTCCCAAGGCCTTGCGGCCGTAAATCATCGAACGTGACGAATTCGCCGCGCCGGCCGCGTCGGCGCTCTGCAATGCTTCACGCGCGAGCAGCGTGGCCTCGGCAAAGCGGCCCTGTTCAAGCAGTACGAGCGAAAAGGTCTGCAGGTGCACGGCGGTATCGACCGAATCGCGGCCGACGCGCTCAAGCGAGCTCACGAGCGATGCGCGTACGTTGAGCTCCGCCTCGGACAAGCGCCCAAGCTGCAGCAGGATTTGCGCCAGCCGGCGTTGTTGCATTTCGCCGAACCGCGTGAGGTTCTCGGTCTGCGGTGTTGACATGTTGTTCCGAAGGCGCAATTCCTGCATCGGTTTGTCGGCTTCGCTATTGCGCAGCACCTTGCGAAACGCCGCTTCGGCTTCGATGAATTTTCCCTCTGAGGCGAACACCTCGGCGCGTGCGCGCTCCACTTGTGAAGCCCAGTTGTACTGGTAGTAGTTGGCGTTGCGTCCGCTGACGATCGTGCGAAATTGCGATTCGCTTGCGGCCAGCGCCTTTCGTGCAGCTTCGAAATCGCCGCTGGTGGCGTAGATCGAAGCCGAGAAGCTGTTGGTGCCGACGACCATGCCGCCGAGATTTTGCGGGATCTGACTTTTTATCTCGTCGAGAATGGCGGAGGCATTGACGATGTTGCCGCCAATGCTCTCCACGTTGGCAAGGTCGCCAAGCGCTCTCAGCGACTCCTCTTCAAAGCGCTGCATATACTGGCGCGCCGTGCGCAGATCAGCCATCTGCTGGGTGGTGTTGCCAACCCTGGCGGCCGCGCGGGCGCGCGCCACGTAAAACCGCAACATCGTCAGCCTGTCGGTGCTGTCAGGCGGCTTGGCGGCGGTGTCTGCGCGCGCTTTGGCTGCAATGGCCGGATCGGGTTTGTAGTGCTCGAGTACTTTCAGCACGTCGCTGATGCTGCGAGGCGGTGCTGGTTGCGGTGCCGGCGCGGCCTGTGCAGCCTGAACAGCCTGGGCGCCAGGCTGCGCGTCAGCGGCCGCGAGGCGTGCGGAATACTGTACGAACAGGCATAGCAGCGACAAGGTCGTGCTCGCGGTCAGAAGATTTCTGGCTTTGTGTATCAGCATGGGTCATTTGAGACGTCAAAGGCGATGCGCCGGCCAGCCCTAGGGGCGGAGGCAATGTTCACGCAGAGGGCCATTTTTCAGTGTTCCGTGCCGCCCGCGCATTGTAACGCCATCGCGCTTGCCGCAGGCGAGGGTGGACGGGCATGATATGCCATGCGCATCTGCCACGCGTTCCGGAACATGATTCCCTTGTTGTTGTGCTTCGGGGGGATCGCCGGCACGTCTGCGCAGGAGGTGACGGTGGAGACGACACGGCAGGGCGATTACATCGTGATCGATGCCAGCGCCGAGGTGCAGGCCGACGTGCGTGTTGTCTGGCAGGTGCTCAGTGACTACGATCGCCTCGCCGAGTTCATTCCCAATCTCAGGGTGTCGCGCGTTGTCTCGCGCGGCGCGGACGGTATCATGGTCGAACAACAGGGCGAATATGCTTTCCTGTTTTTCAGCCAGCCTATAGAGGTGCGGCTTCTGATAACAGAAACGCCGCCGCACCGCATCGTGTCGCGCGCGGTGGCGGGCTCCTTTCGCGAAATGACCGGCAGCTACGACCTGGCGCCGGTTCCCGGCGGCGTCAGGCTGCGTTACACGGGGCGCATGCTTCCCAATTTCGATTTGCCGCCGTTTTTCGGTGTCGTCGCGGCGCGCGCCGCGGCTGAAAAACAGTTTCGCGGCATGGTCGATGAAATACGGCGGCGAGCGGAAAAATCGCCCTGATCGCGCCACGCAAATGGCAGCCGCGGGATTGGACGCCGGGCGGATTTTTAAAATGGGGCGATACTGTGCCCGAGCCCGGCCCCAACGGCCGCAGTAAAAGGAAACCCGTGCCCTTGATGATGTGCTTTTGTGCGCCGCTAACGCGCAATCCCCCGGAGCCCGGATAAAGCCGTGAAGCTGGGCATCGCCACCTACAACATCCACAAGGGCCTCTCGCACTTCAACCAGCGCATGGTGTTGCACGAGGCGCGCGACCGCCTGCGCGGCCTTGGCGTGGATATCGTGTTCCTGCAGGAAGTGCAGGGGGCCAATCATGACCACCAGCGGCGTTTTCACGACTGGCCCAGGGAACCCTCTTACGAATTTCTGGCCGACGAGGTTTGGTCGGATTTTTCATACGGGCGCAACGCCGTTTATGATCACGGTCATCATGGCAACGCAATCCTGTCGCGCTATCCGATCGTGACCTCTGAGAACCAGGACGTTTCCGACCATCGTTTCGAGAGCCGCGGCCTGCTCCACTGCGAAATCGACTGGCTCGGGGAGCGCCTTCACTGCATGTGTGTCCACCTTGCGCTGCACGAGCGCGGGCGGCGGCGCCAGCTTGCGGCGCTGATCGAGCGCATCGAGTCGAGCGTCCCGCGCGGCGCACCCCTGGTGGTTGCCGGTGACTTCAACGACTGGCGCGATAACGCCGGCCGGCACCTTGCAACGGTGCTCGGCCTGCGCGAGGCGTTTCGCGTCCGCCACGGGCGGTCCGCGCGCACCTACCCGAGCGGCTTTCCGCTCCTTACCCTTGACCGCATTTATGTGCGCGGCTTCAGCGTGATTGACGCCGAGGTGCATCACGGCCACCCTTGGACGCGCCTCTCGGACCACGCCGCGCTGACGGCGCGTCTGGAGAAAGACTGAGCGTGGAGTTTGTCGGTGGCAACAAGATGTCGCTGCTGGTGGCGGGGGGCGAATACTTCCCGGCGCTCGAGGCGGCCATTGCAGCGGCAAAAAGCGAGGTGTTTCTCGAATCCTATATCTATGCGGACGATGCCACCGGCCGGCGCATCGCCGCGGCGCTCGCCGCCGCCGCACGACGCGGCGTGGCGGTACAGTTGATGGTTGATGGCTTCGGGTCGCGCCTGCTGCCCGAGGCGCTGCGTCAGGGGCTCATTGACGCCGGCGTGAAGCTGCAGATTTACGGTCCCGATATTTCGCCCCTCACGCTGCGCCGCCGCCGCTTGCGCCGCATGCATCGCAAGCTTGCCTCGGTGGACGGGCGCATCGCGTTTGCGGGTGGAATCAATATCACTGATGATTTTGGCGAGGACAGCCCGGCGCAGCCGCGCTACGACTATGCGGTGCAGATCGAAGGTCCGCTCGCCACCGAGGTGCGACTCGCCCTGTCGCGGCTATGGCTGCGCGTGGCCTGGGTGCACGTCAACGGACCGGCGCGCGTTTTGCCGCCTCCGCCCCTGCGCGCCCTTCCGGTCGGGGCAATCTCCGCGGCGCTGGTAGTGCGTGACAATGTGCGCCATCGCGGCGATATTGAAGACGCCTACCTCAGCGCCATCGCCTCGGCGCGCGAGGAAATCGTGCTCGCCAATGCCTACTTTCTTCCTGGGCGGCGCTTTCGCCGAGCGCTCACCGATGCGGCAAGGCGCGGGGTGCGTGTGGTGCTGCTGCTGCAGGGGCGCGCGGACCACCCGTTGCAACGTTACGCCTCACTCGCTCTTTATGGCAGCCTGCTGGAGGCCGGCGTTGAGATCTACGAATATCACCGCAGCCTGTTGCACGCCAAGGTGGCGGTCATCGACCATCGTTGGAGCACGGTCGGCTCCTCCAATATCGATCCGTTCAGCCTGCTGCTCGCGCGTGAAGCCAATGTGGTGATCGAGGATCGCCATTTTGCCTCGATGCTGCGCCTGTCATTGCACAAGGGCATGGAGGCGGGCGCTGTGGTGGTTCCCCCGGCGCGCTGGCGCCAGCAGCCCTGGACGCGGCGCGTGCGTATCTGGATGGCTTACGCCCTGGTGCGCCTCATGATGGGCCTCGCCGGCTACGGCAGGCCGCATTGAAAGCACGTTGCAGGCGTACTGGCCGGTTTCGGAGCGGTGGAACATTGCAACCGTGGCACCGTTGGACGGTAAAGCCGTAAAAAACGGAAATGGTGCTTTGGCTGGGGTGCGGGGTAACATGCGGATGTTTTGACAACGATGCGTCACCCCATGCTCATCGCAGAACGTTCGGTCGGTATCTGGCTCGCCCTGGTGCAATTCCTGTTCGCGCTGACCTGGACCGTCTACGTCATTTTCCTGCCGCAGCTTGCCGAGGCCGCAGGCATTTCACGCACACAGGTCATTTTCATCCTGATGCTCGACCAGGTGATTTTTGCGCTGGTCGACTTCGCGATGGGCTTTGCCGCCGACCGCGTGTCCCGCGTGTTCGGTCGTCTGGGCCGGATGGTGGTCGTGCTCACGCTGGTCTCGTGCCTCGCGTTTCTGGCGCTGCCTTTTGTCGCCACCGCCGGCGCGGCGGTGTTTCTCACGTTCACGGTGGTGTGGTCGGTGACCTCATCGGCTTTGCGCGCGCCGCCCCTGATGCTCCTGGGCAGGTATGCAGCCAGGCCGTCCGTGCCCTGGCTTGCCAGCCTGGCGCTGTTTGGCATGGGGGTCGCCGGCGCCGTCTCGCCATACCTCACCGTTACGCTGAAAAATGTCGACCCGCGCCTGCCGTTCGCGCTGTCGAGCATTGCACTGGCCCTGGCGACCCTGGGCATTGTCTGGGCTGAGCGGCGGCTCGCTGCGGCCCCGGCTCCGGCGGCTGCGCCCGCGCGGGTGCGCGTTGACGGCTACCTGCTGGCTTTCCTTGCCGGCGCGGCCTTGCTCGGGCTTGGCTTCCAGGTGCACTTTTCGCTCAACTCGGCGCCGCAATACCTGCGCTTTGCCAAACCGGCCGACCTGGAGTGGCTGATGCCGGTGTTCTGGGTGGGCTTCAACCTGCTGATGTGGCCGGCCTCGTTGTGGGTCCAGCGTTCGGGTGGGGTGTTGGTGATGGCTACAGGCAGCGT
>CAITSH010000344.1 GCA_903895005.1 uncultured Pseudomonadota bacterium | reverse complement strand
CTCGTCCTCGACCTTCGGGGAGCAGAGCTGGAGCATCTGCTGGAGGGTGCGGCCGGATCTCAGCCCTGCCTCGCAATCAGCGCAGACGGGGACCTCCCTCGCGATGCGCTTTCGCGACTACAAGGGCATTTACCCGGTGCATTGCCACAACGGCGTGCACGAGGATCACGGCATGATGGCAATGTGGAAGATCGTCTGAAAAAACCGCAGGCAGGCCGCGGTTTTTTCAAGGGCATCAGCTGCAAACCCGCTTCTGGAGCGGGTTTGCAGCCGATTCGCCGTGGTGCTGATGGTATTGCAGGTGTTGCTGCTGCCAAGTTTGCCGCCGGTGGCCTAACCCGGCATTGACCGCGTCGGATGTTGCGGTCGCGCTGTCAGGCTGCGAATTTCTCGCATTCCTTGGCGCAGCTGGCGCAGGCCTCGGCGCAGGCGCGGCACTCGGCGTGTTTTTTCTCGTGCTTGCGGCATTCTTTTTCGCAATCGAGGCAGGCGGCGCGGGCGATGCGCGCCATTTCCTTGGCGCGTTTGGAGCCTTGCGCGGCGAGTTTGCGCGTACCTTCGCACAGCGCCACGGTTTCGCTTACGCTGCGCGCGCATCCGGCAACCGATTTGTCGCCGTCGCCCAAAAGAATCAGGCAGTGCGCCAGGCAGGCCTCACCCTTGTTGATGCAATCGCTCAGGGAATCGATGAACAATTCGGTCTCGGCCGAAGCGCCGTGGTGGTGGTGACCGCCCGCAGCAGCAGCAGGGGCTTTGCCCTTTGCCGCGGCCTTGTCAGCTTGTGCGTTGGCGTTGCCGCCGCTCAGTGCCACCGCCGCGAGTGCGCCGATGCCGCCCAGCCATTCTCTGCGTTCCATGTGTGTGCCTTTCGGTTTCAAGTTGTGATGGGTTGATTATAAATGCCCGCGCCGACTGTATGGGTTTCAGTGCCGGCTTCATTTACGCCCGCTGCGCCGCCGCACGCTGCGGGCCGGCTTTGCGGGTGTTGCCTTGTGGACGAACCCATGTGGACGAGCCCATGTGTGCGGACCCTGTGATTAGGTCCTTTTGCGTACGCAATCATAGGTGCGTGCTCATATTTTTGTTTTTCCGGACTTGACCGCCATAACGGGAAGGCGGATCGAAAAACTCGCGCCGCCAGCGTCGCCATCACCGTTGGCAACGCTGGCGGTGCCGCCCGATGCCATTGCGAACTCGCGCACAAACCACAGGCCAAGTCCGGTATGCGCGTTGGCCTTGGTTGTATAACCGCCGTTGAAAACGCGGTGTTTGAGGTTGTCCGCAATGCCGGGGCCCGCATCGGTGACGACAAAGGCGACCGATTGCGGACTATCGTGTTCGTCGTAAATGACTGCGCAACGCACCCGGCGCACCGGCATGGGCTCCATCGCTTCGCGGGCGTTGAGCAGCAACGCGTTCAGCGCCATTTCAAGATAGTGCGGGTCGGTGAGCACAGGCCCGCCCTCGGTGTCCAGCCGCGCCTCGACCTCAAGTTCGCCGGACAATCCGTCGAGCGTTGCAAGGTGTTGCTGCATGAACGCGACCGGATTGACGGGGCGCGCGTTGAATTCAGCCGGGGAGGACAGTGCGCAAAAACTTCCAGACAGGCGCTCGGCGCTGATCAAGCCAGACAGCGCTTCGCCGGCCAGTTCAAGCGATTCGGCGTCATCGAGCCGTTCGCGCAGCAGATCGAGGTTTCCCCTCGAGATGGAGAGGAAATTGTTGATGACATGCCCGCTGCTGCGCGCCAGCCTGGCAAGGCTGGAAACCGTTCCGCGGTGCACGGCAAGCCCGTCCGACTGGTTTTCGACGGTGCTTTGCGTGTCGCGGTTTTTCCTGCTCACCATATTCGTGCCTTGTGGGAAAACATCACGACTGCAGGCCTTGTGGCGGTGGTGTGAATGGCTGGCCGGGCGTCGGGGCGTCGGGGTGTCGCGCACCGCCACGCTCCGCAACAGGCGAAAGGTAAAGGCAAAAAGGTAAAAAGCATAAGAACAAGCACAAGCGGAAAAATGCTTCAGTAATTGAGTTATCTTAATCGGTGTTAAACGCAACGTAGGTTAAGATTTGCAAAGCGGTGCCATTTATCGCACTCGGTGCGAATGATGCCCCCGCACGCGTTAAAATGCAGCGGCAGTCCCGCACAGGCGAAGCGGAATTTTTCCCAGGGCAAGACCGGTTCAAACTAAATTTCGTTAGACCATGACGACTTTCTCCGATACCAGCAGGCCGCGTGTTGCGGTTCTCGAGGACGACTCCGCGATGCGCACGCTGTTGCTTCGCGTGCTGGATGCCGAGTTCGCCGTGATCTTTTTCGAGTCCGGGAAGCTCCTGCAAAAGGCGATCCGGCTCGGGGGGGTTGATGTGGTGCTGCTCGATATCGTGCTGCCGGGCGAGGATGGCATCAGCATCGCCATGGGCATCCGGGCGCGCTCGCGCATCCCGCTGGTCTTGCTGTCCGGGCTTTCTTCGGCTGAAACGGTTGCGACCGGACTGAACATCGGCGCGGATGATTACGTGACCAAACCTTTCCAGGCCGAAGTCCTGCGGGCGAGGTTGAGAAATGCGCTGCGCCGCTCCAAGCCCGCTTCCGTGCCTTTGCCCGGGACGGTGCGCGCCTCGCACCAGCCGCGCCAGATCCGTTTTGACGGATGCAAGGTTGACATCTGGGATCGGACGATCTGCGGCAATAACGGCAGGGCTTTGCCGTTGACGGAAAGGGAGCTGCAGTTGCTCGTCGCCCTGAGCCGGAGCAGCCCCGACCCCATCTCGCACGAGTCGCTTTCGCGTCTTGCGTCGGGGCAGGAATGGGATCCGGATAAACGCGCCATCGCCGTGCATATCAGCCATCTGCGGTTCAAGCTGGCTGCAGTGGGCTGCCGCAAGGGGATGCTGGTCAGCAAGCGCGGGGTGGGCTATTCGTTGCACAGCAAATTACCGGTGGAGATAATTGATTGAGTAAAGTGGAAAAATCCCCGGATAGGGAGGCGGTCGCCTCGGGGCGAGCGATCGGCTCATACGAGCTTTGGCTCAAGGCAGCCGGGACGCTGATCGCCATTGCGGCGGTCGTGGCGAGTTATTTCCTGATGCTGGACAACGCGCGCGTGCAGGCGCGCGAGCGTGCCGAGGAAAACATGCGCTCGGTTTCATTCGCGCTGGCCCAGCATATCGAGCGCACCATCGACCAGGCCGACCAGATCGGGCGGGTGATGCGCCTGCAGTACGTCAGGGGCGAAGCGTTCGCGTCTTTTGCGCGTCTGTACAAGGAGATCGATCCGGATCTGTACACCCAGTTCGCCCTTATCGACAAGACCGGCGTTTCGGTGTTCAGCACCGTGCCCGATTCCAAGCCGGTGGACTTGTCCGACCGCAAGCACTTTCGGGTGCACGCCGATGGCGATGGCAAGGATTTTCTCTATATCAGCGAGCCGCTGGTCGGGCGTGTGTCCAAGAAACTGACGCTGCAACTTTCGCGGCGCGTTGATTCGCTTGATGGAAAATTCCTGGGTGTCACGGTCATTTCCATCAACCCCGAGGAATTCACTTCGGTGTACCGGCGCCTGGTCGGTGAATCAGGCGTGGTGAGCCTGACCGGTTTTGACGGCATCAACCGCATCCGCGTGGACAAGGACGGGTTCACCTTCGGGCAGAACGCGCTCAAATTTCCGTGGTTCGGCTCGGTACTGGCGAGCGACCGCGGCTTTGTCGAGATCGAAAGCCCTACCGACGGCGTGCGCCGCCTGATGGCTTTTCAACATATTCCCAAGCTGTCGATGTATGTCACGGTGCAACTGTCGTTTGCGGAGATTGATTCCAAATACCTCAGCGCTTATGCGTCGTATATACCCGCGACGGCCGGACTGATCATCTTGATCCTGCTGCTGCTGTTTACTCTTTCCGTGCGCACGCAGGTGCTGAACCGGCGCCTGGCACGCTCCAATATTGACCTGACCAGGAATGTGGCGCTGGCAGAGCAGGCAAATGAATCAAAAACGCAGTTTTTCGCCAATATTTCGCATGAACTGCGCACCCCCTTGCACGGCATCCTCGGCCACTCCCAGTTGCTGGCGCTGGAGACACTGCCTGAAGAGTCGATGGAAAGCGTCGAGTCCATACATCAGAGCGCCAAGCATCTGCTGCAAATCGTCAACCAGGTCCTGGATCTTTCGAAGGCTGAGTCGGGCGTGCAGGTGGCGCAAATGAGCCCGGTCCCCGTCCGCACCTTGTTCGATGAGGTGGTCAAGTTACACGAGGCCGACGCGGCGTTGAGGGGACTGGCGCTGAACCTGCGTGTTGATCCGGAGGTGCCGGAACTTGTTGTTACGGATGCCACCTTGCTCAAGCGGATTTTGCATAACCTTTTAAGCAATGCGCTGAAGTTCACCGAAAAGGGGTCGGTCAGTGTCGGGGTTGTGGTGATTGCCTCGCATGTTCGTGTCGAGGTGAAGGACACCGGCGGGGGTATTTCGGTCGAGGATCAGGGGCGGCTGTTCAACAGCTATACCCAGGTCCAGCATTTCGAGACACGCAGCATCCACGGGACGGGGCTCGGGCTTTCGCTCTCGCGGCAACTGGTGTCCCTGCTGGGCGGCGAAATCGGTCTTTCGTCGCGTCCGGGCGAGGGCAGCATTTTCTGGATTACGCTGCCATTGAGGCCCATGGACGCGCCAATTTCGGAGGGTAAGCAATGACACAGCCCGCCTCGATCCTGGTTGTTGATGATAATGCGGACAATCGAAAGCTGGCCGAGCGCATGCTCAAGCGGCGCGGCATGGCCCTGATCGAGCATGCGGAGAGCGCCGCCGAGTGCCTGCGCGCGCTTGAGGCGCGGTCATTTGACGTGATCCTGATGGATATCAGCATGCCCGAGGTCAGCGGCATTGAGTTGTGCCAGATCGTGCGCCGTGCCCCGTATGGCGCCGGCATTCGCATCGTGGCGTGCACCGCGCACGCTTCGCAAAAGGACGCGGAGAGTTTTGTCCAGTTTGGGTTCGACGGTGTGCTGACCAAGCCTTTCCTGATGGAAGACCTGTACAAGGCGATTGGCCTGGATCCGGCCTGACCCGCGCCGGCCGCACGGCGCGTGTTCGCCGGCGGTTTGCCGCAGCTTGGCCCGGTGCACGAGTAACAGGCCGGCCTTGCGTGTCCGGGAACCGGCGTCCGCTGCCTGGCGCCCCCCTTGGCTGGTGTCTGGTTTTCGCCGGTAAATCGCGTGAATCATTGCCGCCCACTGCGCCGGGTGACCGGTGACATGCGGTCACCAATTCTTCACGCTGTCAGCACATACACCGCGACGCGATCCGCATAGCATCAGGCTGAATGACTGACGTCGCGCCGAGCGCGCACGCCTACCACAGCTTTTGTACGCGTCCTGATTGCGTCCTGATTGCGTCCCGATTGCGTCCTGATTGCGTCCCGATTGCGTCCCGATTGCGTCCCGACTGCGTCCCGACTGCGATCCAAGGGGGACGCAGGACAGCGCCGCGAACCGATAGCGCGGGCTTGCGCTTTTCTCCGCGTGGCAGTCTGCCACCCGCGCATTTTCTGGGCGCATCAATGGGGTCGTATCCCAATGATTTAATGTGGAAATTATACTGTTACGCAAGGTTACACTGCCCCAACAAAAGCGCTACCGACAGGCGGTCACGACATCCTTAGGATGCGTCCATGCCGTTGGGCTGAGTTTTGGGGTTTTGGGTCGGTCTGGACCGGCTTCGGAAGCAGTCACGCGGCATGGGGAACCGGCAATTGCGCCGGGTACGACCGCAGGACCATTTCGGAGACCACACATGCATCGCGAAAACGGACACAAGCAGTCAACGCAGGCGCCGGCCGCTTCAAACCGGCGGATGGGTGCGCGTTTGGGCGGCTTTAGCGCAACGGAACTGCTGCTGGTGCTGGCGATCTGCGGCCTGCTCAGTGGTTACGCGGCGCCGTATTACCTCGACCAAGTCCACCCCCCGGCTCAGGCAGGCAACTGTACGCAGCCAGCAGCAGGATTAACGGAAAAAAAATGAACCTTAACCAAAAACGAGCCGATATGTCACCGAGGGGTGTCGGAAGCGGCTTTACGATTCTTAACCTTGTTGTATGGCTTGGCGTTGCATCATTGCTGGTTGTGTTTGTTCCGCACGCGTATTCGGTCCTGCAATCCAGGAACGAACCGCAACGTGTTGCGTTGCTGGCACACGAACCTGGCGGGGATGTCTGTCATACAAAAAATCCCGACACGGAGTGAAAAATGAATTCAATCAATGAGAAATGCTTGAACAAAACACCATTCACGAACCTGGCTGGCGCGGCGCGGCGGCACAAGGCCCGTGGATTTACCTTGCTCGAGTTGCTGGTGGTGATGGTGATTATCGGCTTGCTCGCCGGTTACGTGGCGCCGCGCTATTTTTCGCAGATCGGGAAGTCTGAGGTCAAAGTGGCCCTGTCGCAGATTGACGCCCTGGAAAAAGCGCTGGACCAGTACCGTCTCGACACCGGCCATTATCCCTCGCAGGAACAAGGCCTTGCCGCTATCGTGGCCAAGCCGGCCAATGAGCCGCGCTGGGATGGCCCCTACCTGAAAAAAGGTTTGCCTGCCGACCCCTGGGGTCGCGCATTCCTGTATAAAATCCCTGGCGAAAAAGGTGAGTTCGACATTGTTTCCCTGGGCAAGGATGGCGTTCGCGGCGGTAGCGGAGAGTCGGCCGATTTGCGCAATAACTGATATTGATCGTCGCGGAACCACATGCTATTTGAAGTCAAAGCTTTAGCGCCTTCCGGCCAGGTGGTGGTGCTGCGCATCGACGCGGCCGCCGAGGCCGACGCCAGGCGCGAAGCGCAGACGCGCGGCATGTCGGTGTTTTCGGCGCGCGCGGCGAACGCACCCCGCGGACGCCGTGCGTCCGCCGGGCGTTCGCGTCTCAATGTCCTGAGTTTTTGCCAGGAATTGCTGATGTTGCTGCGCGCGGGCCTCAGCCTGATGGCCGCGCTCGAGGGCATGGCGGAAAAAGAATACGACCCGGGCGCGCGCCTGGTGATTGAATCGGTGCTGCTCAAGTTGCGCCAGGGCGGTCGTTTGTCCGAGGCGCTGACCGAATCGGGCGGGGGATTCCCGCAATTGCTCATCGCCGGCGTGAGCGCGAGCGAGCGCACCGGCAGTCTTGAAGAGACACTGGAGCGCTATTGCGACTACGCCAGCCGCATTGATGCGGCACGCAAGAAAATTGTTGCCGCGATGATCTACCCGACGATGCTGCTTGGCGTGGGCTTCCTGGTCAGCGCCTTCCTGATCGGTTTTGTCGTGCCCAAGTTTGCCGGTGTCTACCGCGAGTCGGGCGGTGACATGCCCTGGGCTTCGGCGCTGCTGTTTGATATCGGCCGGGTGATCGGCGCGTATCCGCTGCAATTCGTCGCCGGGGCGATCGTGCTGGTGCTGGTGCTGGTAACCGCTTTTTCTGCCCAGTCTACGCGCGACTGGTTTGTGCTGCGGCTGCGCGCGCTGCCCGTTGTGGGCCAGCACATCCGGGTTTATGAACTGGCGCGGCTGTACCGCACGCTGGCCATGCTGCTGCGCGGCGGCACGCCTGTCGTGCCGGCGCTGGGTCTGGCGGCAAGCATGCTGAGCGGCGCGATGCGCAAGGAGCTTGCGCTCGCCTCACGCCAGATTGCGCAAGGCCAGCCCATTTCGCAGGCCTTGCAGAAGAACGGCCTGACCACGCCGGTGGGCAACCGCATGCTGGCCGTGGGCGAGCGCAGCGGCAGCATGGCCGACATGCTCGGGCGCATCGCCGATTACCACGACGAGGAAACCTCGCGCTGGGTGGATTGGGCGGCGCGCATGCTCGAGCCCGTGTTGATGGCGCTGCTTGGCATCGTCATCGGCGGCATCGTGATTCTTTTATACATGCCCATTTTTGATCTTGCCGGGAGCGTCAAGTAATGAATCATCGAACTTCCGCAGCGCAGCTCAAGCCCGACCTGCTCAGCGCCGGCGACGTGCAGCTTGCGAGCGCCGCCGCGCTTGCCACCGGGCGTCCGCTGCTAGAGGTGCTCGAGGAGAAAAGCGGGTTGGCACCGCGCGAGTTTTCACTCGTGCTCGCCGCCAGCTTCGGACTGAACTGCCTGTCGCCCGATGAACTCGCGGCGGCGACGCCTGATTTTTCGCTGATGCCCTTTCCCGAGGCGATGCGCCGGCGCTGCCTGTGCGTGCGCATGGAGGAGGGCGGCCTCACGGTGGTGATCGCCGATCCGTTTGACCGCAGCCTGCGCGAATGGGCGCGTTTCGCCCTGCCTGTGCACACGCCCTTCAGCCTGGTGCATGGCGCCGACCTCGATGCCTGCCTGGCGCGCCAGGAAGAGG
>CAITSH010000343.1 GCA_903895005.1 uncultured Pseudomonadota bacterium | reverse complement strand
GGCCGGCCCCGGAAACTGTGTCAGTCCCATTGCAAGTGCCAGCACCATCAGGACGCACAGCACCGCCGCGGACGGTAATGCAGACAAGGTGGTGTAGCGCAGCGGCGACCAGTGCGCAAAACGCGCCACGCCCGCGGTGTACCCCATCCAGCACAGCGCCGCGAACAGCAACAGCAGGTCGCCGAACCAGGTGCCGCCCTTTAGCATCGCCACCGGATCGCCCTTGGTGACCACCAGCATGAGGCCGGCGACGCACAGGGCGATGCAGGCAAGCGTAAATGCAGGCGGCCGGCGCCGCTGCACCGCCCACTGCCAGAGCGCGCCAAACGCAGGTTGCAGCGAAAGAATGATGACCGCGTGCTCGGGCAGGCTGTGGCTCACACCGACGAAAAAGAGCAGCCCAAACCCGGTAAAGCCCAGCGAGCCGTACAAAGTCGCCGCCGGCAATCCGCCCTCGTAAGCGACCGCCCTGCGTCCCTCGAACCACAACAGCAGCAGGACAAACACCGGCAGTGCGAGAAGGTTGCGCACCAGCGCGAGGAAATAGCCGTCGACATGTTCGAGCGCGAGCTTGCTTACTGGCGCCTGTCCACCCCAGGCGATGACTGAAACCAGAATCAGGATCACGCCGGGAACGAGGCTTTTTTTCATTGATGGCGGCGGAGGCGATGCGGTCTGGCGGAAACGAACACGCCGCCCGGACACAGGCGGCACGGCAAAATCAAAACCGCAGACTGCGGCCGGTGAAATTCAGTGCGTGGTGGTGCCGCGCATTGTAATTGTTTTCGCCGCCCGCTCGCGCAACGCCGCAGTCAGGCGGCGAAATCAGGCCGCCTTTTCGTCGCGCAGCATCCGGCGCAGAATCTTGCCGACGTTGGTCTTGGGCAATTCCTCGCGAAAGACCACCAGCTTGGGTCGCTTATAGCCGGTGAGATTGTCCTTGCAGTGGCGCAACACGGCGTCCTCAGTGAGCGCCGGATCTTTTTTGACAACAAAGAGCTTCACCGCCTCGCCCGAATGCTCATCCGGAACCCCGACGGCGGCGCATTCAAGCACGCCCGGATGCATGGCCACGACACCCTCGATCTCATTCGGATAAACGTTGAAGCCCGACACCAGGATCATGTCCTTCTTGCGATCGACGATGCGCACATAGCCCTTGTCGTCCATGATGCCGATGTCACCTGTTCGAAACGCGCCATCCGCCGTCATCACTTTTGCAGTCTCAACCGGGCTGTTCCAGTAGCCGGTCATCACCTGCGGTCCGGCGATGCATATTTCGCCCGTTTCGCCCTGCGCCAGTTCGCGCCCCTCATCGTCGCGGATGGTGATGATGGTCGAGGGCAGCGGCAGGCCGATGGCGCCGTTATATTCGGCGAGGTCGATCGGGTTGATCGTCGCGCCCGGCGAGGTTTCGGACAAGCCGTAGGCCTCGACGAGCGTGCTCCCGGTCACCTGCTTCCAGCGGTCCGCCACGGCTTTTTGCACCGCCATGCCGCCGCCCAGCGCGAGCTTCAAGCTGGAGAAATCCAGCTTGGCAAATTCCGGATGGTTGAGCAGCGCGTTGAACAACGTGTTGACGCCCGTGAACATCGTGAACCGGTGTTTTGCCAGTTCCTTTACGAACGTGGGAATGTCGCGCGGATTGGTAATGAGCACGTTGCAGCCGCCGATGCGCATCATTTTCAGGCAGTTCGCCGTGAGTGAAAAG
>CAITSH010000342.1 GCA_903895005.1 uncultured Pseudomonadota bacterium | reverse complement strand
TTGAACTCGCGCTCCACCAGTCGGCGGGCGCGATCCTCAAACTCGTTTTCATTCACTGGTTGTGCGTTCTTCGCGGTATAGCGCCCGCGAATCATCGGGTAGACCGTGGGCTCGGCCAACCGGCCGCTGCGGAAAAATTCCAGCACGCCCGGCCGCTGCTCGGGCTGGATGTTCACAATAAAACGGTTGGGCGCATCCGGTGGCACCTTGGAGCGCCAGGTTTCGAGCAGGTCACCACGCGTGAAGGTGAGCATCAGGATCGCCGCGAGGCCCAGCGACAAGGCCAGAATTTGGACCGTATTGGCACCCGCCCGGCGGCGCAGGCTGGCAAGGCCGTAGCGCCACGACAAGCCGCCGCCTCCCGAAAAGCGGCTCAGGCCGTGCAAGGCCGAATAGCCAAACGCCGCGAACACCACCCCGGCGAGGGCAAAGCCCCCCAGCACGATCAAACCCAGCTTGGCGTTGCCCGCCTGCCAGACTAGCAGCCCGGCGATGGTCAACGTGCCGGCGGCATATCCAGCGAGTGCGCCCTGCCTGGGCGCGCCGACGTCACGACGTATTACGCGCAAAGCCGGCACGTTCTTGAGTTGCAACATTGGCGGCAGGGAAAATCCCAGCAGCAATGCCATTCCGACCAGCATTCCCTGCAAGGCCGGCAACAGGGTCGGTTGCGGCAGATCAACCAGCATCAGGCCGGATACCATCGCGGCAATGACGTATTGCGCTGCGTAGCCGGCGATCGCGCCAACGATCGCAGCCGCAAGGCCGAGCAACAAAAATTCCCAGGCAAACAGCGCGAACAGCCGCGACTGGCTGGCGCCAAAGCAGCGCATCACCGCGTAACCATCCAGATGCCGCTGGCTGTAACGCCGAGTCGACAGCCCCACCGCCACCGCGGCCAGGATCACCGCCAGCAAGGCGGTGAGGCCGATGAATTGCTGCGAGCGGTCAATAGACGCGCGGATTTCCGGACGGGCATTTTCCAGGCTTTGCAGGTTTTCGCCGCGCGCCAGTTTGGGCTTTAGCCAGGCCTCGAACCGCGCCACCGGTTCGCGCTCGCCAGAGGCAAGCAGTGTGTACCAGACGCGGCTGCCCGGCTGCACCAGGCCGGTGGCGGCGAGTTCGTCCTCGCGCAACAACAGGCGCGGCGCGATATTGAAAAACGACGCGCCGCGGTCCGGCTCCATGGTCAGAATCGCGCCTATCTTGAAACTGCTGTTACCGAGTTCGATGGCATCGCCAACGCGAGCCCCCAGCGTCGCAGCCAGGCGTTCATCGGCCCACACCGTTCCAGGTGCGGGGATGCCGGTCGCAGCCGCATCCGGCGAATTGACCTGAGTCGCGATACGCAATTTGCCGCGCAGCGGATAACCCTCGGAGACGCCTTTGACGCCCGCAAGTTGGGCCACCTCGCCTTTGCGCGCCATGCTCACAAAGCCGGTGCTTTGCGCCTGGCGAAGTCCGCGACGTGTGAGCTCATCGCGCAATTCGCCGCGCACCGGCCGGTCGCCCTGCACCACGAGGTCGGCGCCTATGAGTTGTTGCGCCTCTCGCGCCAGCGCCTGGCGCACGCGATCGGCAAAAAAGCCGACACTGGCGACACTCGCCACGGCCAGCACCAGCGCCAGCGCGAGCACGCGCAGTTCGCCGGCGCGCCAGTCGCGCAGCAGCATGCGCCAGGCGAGCTTCAGGGTCGGCATAGCAGGCGTTTGTTCGCGGATAACTCGCGGCGACGCAGGCCAGCCATCAGGAGACGACCTTGCCGGCCGCGAGGCGGATCTTTCGGCCACAGCGTGCTGCGAGCGATTCATCGTGAGTGACCAGCAACAACGTGGTGCCGGCCTCAGCGTTTAGCTGGAACAACAAATCGATGATGGAAGCGCCGGTCGCCGCATCGAGGTTGCCGGTGGGTTCGTCTGCCATCAGCAGCTTGGGCCGCATGACAAAGGCGCGGGCCAGAGCCACGCGTTGCTGCTCTCCGCCGGACAGCGTCCGCGGATAGTGGCGCAGGCGCTCACCCAGGCCAACGCGCTCGAGCATGGCCGTGGCAAGTGCGGCCGGGTTTTCACGACCAGCGAGCTCCAGCGGCAGCATGACGTTCTCCAGGGCGCTCAGCGCCGGCAGCAACTGAAACGACTGGAAAACAAAGCCAAGCAGGCGCGCTCGTAGCGCCGCGCGCCCGTCCTCATCGAGCTCAAACAATTCTTCACCGTCCAGTCGAACGTTTCCGCTAGTTGGCACGTCCAAACCGGCAAGCAGGCCGAGCAGCGTGGACTTGCCCGAACCTGATGCGCCGACAATCGCCAGCGCTTCTCCGGGCATCACCTTGAGGTCGATCTGCTGCAAAATGGCCAGTTGCGCGTCGCCGTTGGGAACACTTTTGGCAAGGCCG
>CAITSH010000341.1 GCA_903895005.1 uncultured Pseudomonadota bacterium | reverse complement strand
TCATCGCCTCGATCTGGTCGTGCGTGACATAGACGGAGGTCGTCTTGAGGCGCTGGTGCAGTGCCTTGATTTCGGTTCGCATCTGCACGCGCAGCTTGGCGTCAAGGTTGGAGAGTGGCTCGTCAAAGAGGAACACCTGCGGGTCGCGCACGATGGCGCGGCCCATGGCAACGCGCTGTCGCTGCCCGCCCGATAATTGCCGCGGGAAACGGTCAAGGTATTCGACCAGGCCTAGTATCTTTGCCGCAACGTCCACGCGCTCGCGCGTGCGCTCGCGGCTTTCACCCGCTAATTTCATCGAGAACGCCATGTTGTCGAATACGGTCATATGCGGATAGAGCGCATAGTTCTGGAACACCATGGCGATATCGCGTTCCTTAGGCGGAACCTGGTTGACCACGCGACCGCCGATGTCGATGTCGCCGCCGGAAATCTCCTCCAGTCCGGCGATCATGCGCAGCAGCGTCGATTTTCCGCAACCGGAGGGACCGACCAGGACGCAAAACTCGCCGTCGTTGATGTGGATGTCCACGCCATGAACCACGGGCGTGCTGCCAAATGATTTGCGTACCGCCTTGAGGGTGACTGAGGCCATGCTAGTTCTCCGCGCTCCATTCCTTGATATAGCGGCCGTGGGTCTGGTTCATATGCTGGCGCATCGCCGCGCGCGCGCCGCGCGCATCGCGCCTGACGATCGCGGCTACGATCGCCTTGTGCTCCCTGACTGTCTCGGCGGCCATGCGCGGATACTCCAGTTTGCGTTCTAGGCTGCGGTACAGGGGGCCGATACGCTGGTCCCACAAGGTCTGCACCACCAGAACCATGGCGCTGTTGCCGCTGCCCTCGGCGATTCGGACGTGGAACAGGCGGTCGGCATCAAGCGGGTTGTAATGTTTCTTGGTCTCCCGGACCATTCCGGTGTGCGCCTCGCGGATGGCGCGAATTTGCGCGGTGCTTGCATTTTTAGCCGCCATCGCCGCGCACTCGCCCTCGATAATGGAGCGGGCACGGATCACCTCGAAGGGGCCGGATGCATCTTCTATCGCGACACGTCCGCTGCGCTTTCCAGGGTGGGTAACGTATATTCCCGAGCCAACGCGCACGTCCAGCACACCTTCAACTTCAAGTGCGATCAGTGCTTCGCGCACAGAGGGGCGCGACACGCCTAGTTGCTTGGCCAGCATGCGCTCCGGTGGCAGGCGGGAACCGGGCACGTACTCTCCAGCCGCGATCAGGGCGTGGATCTGGTCGGCGATCTGCCGGTACAGGCGGCGGGGCTCTACTGTTTGCAGCGGCATGGTTATGGAATGCTTATGGGCAGCGTGCGAGAGTGGACGCCAGCATAACGAGCGCGTTAGACTTTGGTCAAGTGGTCTGACCAATTTGAAAGCGGCGCGTTGCGAGTCGCCTGCTTTGATTGTGCGATGCACCAAGTTCCTGTTGGTGCGTGGGCCCTGTGTGCACTGATCCTGCCGCCAATCCTGCAGGTGGTGAACGCAAAACGCGTCTTGCTCCAGCGAATGAATATCAACGAACGAAACTTTGACTAAGGGGGAAATCCATGAGCGGAAGGCTGGCGGGTAAAACCGCTTTTATAACGGCTGCGGCACAGGGTATGGGGCGGGCGGCGGCAATGGCGTTTGCCAGGGAAGGCGCGAGTGTCTGGGCGACGGATGTGAACGCGAAGCTTCTTTCCGAACTCGATGCGGTTCCGGGAATCAAGACCAAGCTGCTTGATGTGACCGATGAGGCGGCGATAGCCCGCGTCGCTGCCGAGGTCGGCGCTGTGGACGTGCTGTTTAACTGCGCCGGCTGGGTGGCGCACGGTAACGCGATCGACTGCACCGCCGAGGATTGGGATCGCAGCTTTGATATCAATGTGCGTTCGATGTTTTTTACGGTGAAGGCGTTTCTGCCTGCGATGCTGCAAAAGAAAAAAGGCAGCATCATCAATATGTCGTCCATCGCCTCGAGCATCCGCGGCCTGCCCAACCGGCTCGCCTACGGCGCCAGCAAGGCGGCGGTTATAGGACTCACCAAGGCCATCGCGGCGGATTACGTCAAGCAGGGTGTGCGCTGCAATGCCGTTTGCCCGGGAACCATCGAGACGCCCTCATTGGAGGAGCGCATCAACGCGTTTGCAGACCCGGTCAAGGCACGCAGGGATTTCATCGAGCGTCAGCCAATGGGGCGCCTTGGCACGGTCGAGGACATGGTCCCGATTTTCATTTATCTCGCCTCTGACGAATCGTCATTTGCGACCGGCGTGGCCTTCTCGGTTGATGGCGGGATGACCATTTAGGGCGTCCAGTGACAGTAATACTTGTATGGAGCGCCGGTGCGAGGCTTTGGCAAGAGAGCGTCACCGCATTGAAAATTTATATAATTCAATGTGTTGAGTGGCTCCGGCACGATTTATGAGCGATTTTGCTACAGATTCCAGGGCACGATTGATATAATCAAAAGCTGTCCGCGGGAGCAGAAAATTCGGAGAAAAATATGAAATTGTGTCGTTACGGCAAGAGTGGGTTCGAAAAACCAGGCATGATCGATGCGCAAGGTCAGTTGCGTGACCTGTCGCATGTGCTGCCAAATATCGACCAGACGACCTTGTCGCCGGCCGGTCTGGCCAAGCTGAAAAAAATCAAACCCGAGACGCTGCCGCTCGTCAAAGGCGAGCCGCGACTTGGCGTGCCCTACACCGGCATTTCCAAGTTCGTCGCAATCGGCCTGAACTATTCGGATCATGCCAAGGAAGCCGGCATGCCGATTCCGCCCGAACCGGTGGTGTTCATGAAAGCGACCACCTGCATCTCCGGTCCGAACGACGACATCATCCAGCCGCGCAATTCGACCAAGCTCGACTGGGAAGTCGAGCTCGCTATCGTCATCGGCACCAAGGCCCAGTACGTTTCCGAGGAAAAGGCGCTCAATTATGTCGCCGGTTATTGCATCGTCAATGACGTTTCTGAGCGTGCCTTCCAGCTGATTACCAGCCAATGGGACAAGGGCAAGAGCAACGACAGCTTCGGGCCGATCGGGCCGTGGCTTGTGACGACCGACGAAATCACCGACCCGCAGACCCTCGACATGTGGCTGGACGTGAACGACCAGCGCATGCAGACCGGCAACACGCGCACAATGATTTTTGACTGCGCCAGGATCGTGTCGCACTGCTCCAATTACATGACGCTCCTGCCCGGGGACATCATCACCACCGGCACGCCGCCCGGCGTGGGTCTTGGTATCAAGCCCGAGCCGAAGTTCCTCAAGGTTGGCGACGTAGTGACGCTGGGTATCCAGGGCCTTGGCGAACAGCGCCAGAAAGTCATTCCCGCGAAGTAATTTTTCGCCGGGTCTGAGGTCGAAAAGGGGCGGGCCGGCGGGCTTGGCCCCTTTTTCTTTTTTAACGGACCTTGGGTTGACGTGAGGATGTGGCGATGAAGGTCATGGTACTGGGGGCAGGGGTGGTGGGCGTGACGAGCGCCTGGTATCTCGCCGCTGCAGGGCATGAAGTCACCGTTCTGGACCGGCAGCCTGGAGCCGGATTGGAAACGAGCTTCGCCAATGGCGGACAGATTTCCGTGAGCCATTCCGAACCCTGGGCCAATCCGACTGCGCCGCTCAAAATCCTTCAATGGCTGGGGCGCGAGGATGCGCCGTTGTTGTTCCGTCCGCGCGCAGATTTGGCGCAATGGCTGTGGGGCGCGCGCTTCCTGCGCGAGTGCTTGCCCTGGCGCGCCCGCGCAAACGCGCGCCAGGCTTTCGCGCTCGCAATCTACAGCCGCGGCTGCCTCCAGCAACTGCGAAGCGAGACCGGAATTTCCTACGATCAAAGCACGCGCGGCATACTGCATTTTTATACCGAGCTGAAGTTGTTCGAGCGCGCCAGGACGGAGGCCGTGGCGCTCGGGGCGCTCGGTTTTGATGCCCGGGTACTTACGCCGGACCAATGCGTCGGCCTTGAACCGTCGCTCGCCGATGCAAAAGCGCAATTACATGGCGGTACCCACACCGCGTCGGATGAGTCCGGTGATGCCCATGTCTTCACATGCAGGTTGGCGGAGATGGCGGCCACCCGCGGCGTGCGCTTCCTCTGGAATTGCACCATCGAGCAGTTGCTGCCCCAGGACGGCAGGGTCGCGGCGGTCCAGGTGTGCATCGGCGGAGCGCCGACGACGCTTACCGCGGATGCGTATGTGTTGGCGCTTGGCAGCTACTCGCCCGTGCTCGCCGCGCCGCTTGGTGTCTCCCTGGCGGTATATCCGGTCAAGGGCTATTCGATTACCGTGCCGCTTGCCGCTACGGACACGGCGCCGCACCTGAGCCTGACCGATCATGAACGGAAAATCGTCTTTTCGCGCCTGGGCAACCGCCTGCGCGTGGCAGGAACCGCAGAGCTGAACGGTTACGATACGACGATCAGCCCGGCGCGGTGTGACGCGCTGGTAAAGAGGACGCAGGACTTGTTTCCGCGGATCAGCGGCTTGTCCGCGGCTCAGCGCTGGGCAGGCTTGCGACCGGCCACGCCATCCAACCTGCCTGCTATAGGGGGCTCGAACGTCGCCAATCTATTTCTCAACACCGGCCACGGCACGCTGGGTTGGACTCTGGCATGTGGATCCGCCCGAGCGCTGGCGGATATCGTCAGCGGCCGCAGGCCAGAGGTTGATTTCGCGTTTCGCCGGGGAGATCCGCGGCGCGGTTGAAACGGGCGTTACTTGATGCCGACCGCCCGTTGCGTGCCCACGAGCTTCGGGGTGATTCGGTTCCCGACGGTGAGATCGCGCACAAAATTCGGTAGTGCGAACACGGCATGGTGGGTCGCACCGTTGTAATACTGCAAGGCCTCGATGCCACGGCGGGCAATGCGCTTGTCGATTTCCGCGGCATTTACCGCCGTCGGGTCGAGCGTGTCGGAGCAGGCGGCCATGGACCAGAGCGCGCCGTACAGCGGGATAAACATGACGTAGGGACGTACGATGGCGAACGCATCGGCGAGGCGCCGGTAAATATCACGCACATGCTCGGGGCGCGAAACCGGCGATCCCATGTGCAGCGTCAGCACACCACCCGGGGCGAGGGCACGCTTGCAGTCGGCGAAGAACGCCGCTTCGTAAAGTGCGGCCGCAGGACCGATGGGGTCGGGCAGATCAAGGACGATGAGGTCGTATTTTTCCGTTGTCTCACTGACAAATTTTAGGCCGTCGTCGATGATGACGCGCAGCTTCGGATTGTCGAATACGCCGTTATGCACTTTTTGCAGATGTTGCTTGGCAACCTCGATGACCTGGCCGTCCAGTTCGACCATCGTGACCTGTTCGACGGACGGATGCTTGAGCGCTTCCTCGCTGGATCCGCCGTCACCACCGCCCACGATCAGGACGCGTTTGGGCGCGGCATGGGCGGTGAGCGCCGGATGGATCAGGTTCTCGTGATAGTGGAACTCGTCGCGCTCGGACGTCATGAAGCAGTCGTCGAGGCGGAACAGTTTGCCAAATTGTGGCGTGTCGTGGATTTCCAGGTGCTGGAACTCGGTCCGGCTCTCGGCGATGCGACCTGAGGAGCGCAGAAAAAATCCGTAATCCTTGTTAAGCCACTCGTACAGGAATTGCTCGTCGCGCGGCACATCATGGCGCACGTAGTCCTCGGGCGCGTACAGCGTCATGAACGCGTCCAGGACAGCGCGCGCTTTCACGCCGTTGTCCTGCGTGTAATTGCAGACGTATACGTCGAGCGTGACGCTGTTGAGGTCAGGCCAGGTGTGGATGGCGAGGTGCGATTCGGCCAGGACAACCGCGCCGGTCACGCCGCCGCCTTCAAACTGGTGGAACAGGTCGCCGACGACCGTGAGCCCGGAGTTGACAACCGTGTCCAGACAGAACTGGCGCAGCAGCGCCGAGTCAGTCAGATACCGCGCATCCCCCCGGCAGCGGTACAGGTTGGCGACAAGATGGAGACCCTTCAATTTGCATAAATCCCCGTAATGTTGGCGAGCCCGTGTTACTGCGAATCTTGCGGATTCTGTATTTATGCCGGCTCTACGACTGAGATGCGCGCATCTCCCGATTCATTTCTTCTACGACCGCATCGATCAGATTTCGAGCGATGCTTATTTTAGCAGGTAGTCGGGGCAAAGAGGAGATATCAAACCATTCCGCTGCGACGATTTCGACGCCGTCGATGGCGATTTCGCCGCTTTCGTGGTCGGCAACGAAGGCGATCATCAGCGAATGCGGGAATGGCCAGGGTTGGCTGGCGAAATAGCGTGTGTTTTTGACCTTGATCCCCACTTCCTCAAACACTTCGCGGGCAAGGCATTGCTCAAGCGTTTCACCCGGCTCGACGAAGCCGGCGAGGGCGCTGTACATGCCTTCGGGGAATCGCGGCGAGCGCGCCAGCAGGATACTGTTGCCGCGCCGGATGAGGGCCATCACCGCTGGTGCGAGCCGCGGGTAAAACGTCAGGCTGCAGGCCGGACACTGGCGCGAGCGCTCATCGCTGCGTTGTACTGTCGCGCTGCCGCAGCGTCCGCAAAACTGGTGCGTCCGATCCCAGTCGATAATTTGCAGCGCGCGGCCGGCCAGCGCGAAACGTCCGTCGTCGATTTGCCCGAACAGCGCCCGCAGGCCGCTGAACGCCCAACCGGCGGGCACCGCGGCACCCGCGTCCACCTCACACGAAAAGCAATGGACGTCGCCGAGCAGGCCAAGGTACTGGCTGCGCAGCGGTGCCAGGCCCAGCACTTCGGGTTTCTCGGGGAGTGAGAAGTGTCCCTCGGCGACCAGAAGTTCCGTGTCGCGAAATACAAACCAAAGGACCTCGCCGGATATTTGTTCCGGCGCGCAGATGCCCGCGACGTACGCCTGCGGGGCCGAGAATGGCATCATGACGTGCGCCGGAGGTCGCGGGTCAGGGCGGGTCAGGATTTGGTGAATCGCCGGATCAGGCTCGAGGTGTCCCAGCGGTTTCCACCGAGCTTTTGCACATCGCCGTAGAACTGGTCGACCTGCTGCGTCACCGGCAGGGGCGCGCCGAGTTCCTTGGCCTGCTCCATTGCGATGCGCAGGTCCTTGCGCATCCAGTCAACTGCGAAGCCGAATTCGAACTTGTCGTCGACCATGGTCTTGCCGCGATTTTCCATTTGCCAGGACTGCGCTGCGCCCTTGGAGATGACATCGATCAGCAACTTGGCATCCAGCCCGGCTTTTTGCGCGAAGTTTATGCCCTCCGAAAGGGCCTGGACCAGGCCGGCGATGCAGATCTGGTTGACCATTTTTGCCAATTGTCCGGAGCCGGACTCCCCCATGAGCGTCACCGCCTTGGAAAAGTGCATCATCACCGGCTGTGCCGTTGCGAATGCCGCCGCATCGCCGCCGACCATAACGGTCAGCGCACCGTTCTCAGCCCCGGCCTGGCCACCCGAAACCGGGGCGTCTAGGAAGGTGAAGCCGCGCTTCATGGCTTCTTCCGAGAGTTCGCGCGCAATTTTTGCCGATGCTGTGGTGTGATCGACAATGATCGCCCCCTTGCCGGCGCCGCTGAAGATGCCGTCCTTGCCAAGCATGACTTCGCGCAAATCCGGGTCATCGCCGACGCAGCAAAATACGATTGCGGCGCCCTTGGCTGCTTCGGCGGGGGTTGCAGCGGCCTTGCCGCCGAATTTGGCCGCCCACGCGTCCGCCTTTGCGCGGGTGCGGTTGAAAACAGTGACTTCGTGTCCGCCTTTGGCGACCAAGTGCCCAGCCATGGGAAAACCCATGACGCCCAGTCCGATGAATGCCAGTTTTGCCATTGATGTACTCCTCGCTCGGGTATGCCCCGTGAACGCGGGGCGGTGTACGGGGGCGGATAGCCAAAGCCCCCTAATTGACCGATAATTATAAGTTCTGCTGCATGACATAACGAATAAATTTCCCGGCTACGACTCCGGTCCGATCCGGTCACACCCCACTTATCCCGCGTAGTTTCCAGCCACGTTTGCAACCGCCTTGCTGCCCGCCACCATGACCAATTCTGCTGTTGCGCCCGGCATTGCGGGCAAAGACCTCGCCAACGCCATTCGCGCCTTGTCCATGGACGCAGTTCAGGCGGCCAATTCCGGGCACCCGGGCATGCCCATGGGCATGGCCGACATTGCAGTTGCACTCTGGAACCGTCATCTTCGCCACAACCCCTCGAATCCGGCCTGGCCGGACCGTGACCGGTTCGTGCTGTCGAACGGCCACGGGTCGATGCTGCTCTACTCGTTGCTGCATCTCACCGGTTATGACCTGCCGATGTCCGAGTTGCGCAATTTTCGCAAGCTGCACTCCAAAACGCCCGGCCACCCGGAATTAGGCATCACCCCGGGGGTGGAGACGACGACCGGGCCGCTTGGCCAGGGCATTGCCAACGCTGTGGGCATGGCGCTTGCGGAAAAGCTGCTCGCCGCCGAGTTCAACCGACCCGGCCTCGAACTGGTCAATCATTTCACTTATTGCTTCCTTGGCGACGGTTGCATGATGGAAGGCATTTCGCACGAGGCCTGCTCGCTTGCCGGCACCCTCGCGCTCGGGAAGCTGATCGCGTTTTATGACGACAACGGCATCTCCATTGACGGCAAGGTGACCGGCTGGTTCACTGATGACACGCCCAAGCGATTTGAGGCCTACGGCTGGCAGGTCATCCGCAATGTCGACGGTCATGATATTGAAGCTGTCGATGCCGCGATCAAGAAAGCCAAGCGCGAAAAAAATCGTCCGACCCTGATTTGCTGCAAGACCGTGATTGGCAAGGGTTCACCCAAGCGCGCCGGCACGGCCAAGGCGCACGGCGAGGCACTGGGCCCGGACGAGGTGGCCGCCACACGTGCCGCGATAGGCTGGAACCATCCGCCCTTTGAAATTCCCCAGGCGATTTATGAGGCCTGGGACGCCAAGGCGGAAGGCGCGAAGCAGGAGAAAAAATGGCAGCGTGTCGCACGCGCTTATGCCAAGGCCCATCCGGCCGAGGCTGCCGAGTACAAGCGCCGAATCTCAGGCGACCTGCCCCAGGGCTGGCCGGCTGCGGCCGCAGCGCTGATCGCGCAGACCGATGCCAAGGCCGAGACGCTTGCCACGCGCAAGGCGTCGCAAAATGCCATCGGTGCGATCGCGCCGATCTTGCCCGAGATGATAGGCGGTGCTGCGGACCTGACCGGCAGCGTCTTCACCAACTGGCCCGAGGCCAAGGTGGTGAGCGCCACGTCCGGTGGCAATTTCATCAACTACGGCGTGCGTGAATTCGCCATGGCGGCCATCGCCAACGGTCTCACGCTGCACGGGGGTTTCCTGCCGCAGGCCGGGACCTTCCTCACCTTCTCGGATTATTCGCGCAACGCGTTGCGCATGGCTGCGCTGATGCGCATCCGCAACATCTTTGTGTTCACCCACGACTCCATCGGCCTGGGCGAAGACGGCCCCACGCACCAGTCCGTCGAGCATGCGGCCAGCCTTCGCCTGATTCCCGGAATGGACGTCTGGCGCCCCTGCGACACGGTTGAAACCGCCGCGGCCTGGGTCGCCGCCACCGAACGCAAGGACGGCCCCAGCTGCCTGCTGTTCACACGCCAGAACGTACCTTTCCAGAAACGCGATGCCGCAGCGATCGCCAATATCCGGCGCGGCGCCTACGTGCTCGCTGACGCCGCTTCGCCGCGCGCCGTGATCATCGGCACCGGTTCGGAGCTGCAACTGGCGATGAACGCGCGCGACAAACTGGCCGAGGAGGGCATTGCGGTGCGCGTCGTCTCGATGCCCTCCAACAGCCTGTTCGACCGCCAGGACGCGGCCTATCGTGATGCGGTGCTGCCGCGCGGTATGCCGCGCGTGTCGGTAGAGGCCGGCGTCACCGAGGGCTGGCATAAATACGTCGGACTTGATGGCGTCGCCATCGGTCTTGATCGTTTTGGCGAATCCGCGCCGGGCGGTGAGCTGTTCAAGTATTTCGGCTTCACGATTGAAAAGGTCGTGAGCGCCGTAAAAAGCGTCATCAAGTAAACGCGATCGTATAAAGATCGATCGCGTGCAAGGCAAGCAATCCGTTTCATCGCATCCAAAAAAACACGCAAAGGAGTTCCTGCAATGACCATACGCGTCGCCATCAACGGCTACGGCCGCATCGGCCGAAACATCCTCCGGGCTCATTACGAGAGCGGCAAGAAGCACGATATCCAGATCGTCGCGATTAATGACCTTGGCGACGCCAAGACCAACGCCCACCTCACCCGCTACGACACCGCGCATGGCAAGTTTCCCGGCACCGTCGTGGTCGATGGCGACGCCATGGTTGTCAATGGTGACCGCATCCAGGTCTGCGCCAAGCGCAATCCCGCCGAACTGCCGTGGAAGGAACTCAAGGTCGACGTGGTGCTCGAGTGCACCGGATTTTTTACGACCAAGGAAAAGGCCTCGGCGCACATCGCCGCCGGCGCAAAAAAGGTCATCATCTCGGCGCCCGGCGGAAAAGATGTGGACGCGACCGTGGTGTTCGGCGTCAACCACAAGGTGCTGAAGGCCTCGGATACGGTGATTTCAAACGCCTCTTGCACGACCAACTGCCTTGCGCCGCTGGTCAAGCCCCTGCACGAAAAAATCGGCGTCGTAAGCGGCCTGATGACGACGGTGCACGCCTACACAAACGACCAGGTGCTCACCGACGTGTACCACGAGGACCTGCGCCGCGCGCGCTCGGCCAGCACAAACATGATCCCGACCAAGACCGGCGCCGCTGCGGCAGTCGGCCTGGTGCTGCCCGAACTTAACGGCAAGCTTGACGGCTACGCGATGCGCGTGCCGACCATCAACGTGTCCATCGTCGACCTGACCTTTACGGCCAAACGCGCAACGACGGTAGACGAGGTGAACGCGATCATGAAGGCGGCGTCCGAGGGCGAACTCAAGGGCATCCTCAACTACAACACCGATCCGCTGGTTTCGAGCGACTTCAATCACGATCCTGCTTCCTCCACCTTCGATGCAACGCTGACCAAGGTTGCTGAGGGCAATCTGGTGAAGGTCTGCTCGTGGTATGACAATGAGTGGGGCTTTTCCAACCGCATGCTCGACACCACCCTGGCACTCGTCAACGCCAAGTAAGGACGTTTCACCATGCATGTGTTGAAACTGGCCGATCTGCTGCCTGGCCTGGCCGGCAAGCGCGTATTCATGCGCGCCGACCTCAACGTGCCCCAGGATGACGCGGGTGCGATCACTGATGACACGCGCATCCGCGCATCCTTGCCGGCAATTCGCATGGCCCTGGATTCCGGTGCGGCGGTGATGGTCACTTCGCACCTGGGGCGGCCCACCGAGGGGGAAGTAAAACCCGAAGACTCGCTCGCGCCGGTGGCAACGCGTCTGGCCGAATTGCTCGGTCGTCCGGTGCCGCTCCTGCAAGACTGGGTCGGGGGCGTCGTCGTCAGGCCTGGCGAGCTGGTGCTGCTGGAGAACTGCCGCTGCAACAGGGGCGAGAAAAAAAACGACGAGGCGCTGGCGAGAAAAATGGCGGCCTTGTGCGACGTGTACGTGAATGATGCGTTCGGCACCGCGCATCGCGCGGAGGCCACCACGCACGGCATCGCAAAATTTGCCGCTGTCGCCTGTGCCGGGCCCTTGATGGGCGCTGAAATAGATGCGCTGACCAAGGCGCTCCTCGCACCCAGGCGCCCCCTGGTCGCTATCGTGGCCGGCTCCAAGGTGTCGTCCAAGCTGACGATTCTTGCGGCGCTGGCCGAAAAGGTCGACCAGCTCATTGTTGGTGGTGGCATCGCCAATACCTTCATCCTTTCCGCCGGCGGGAAAATCGGCAAGTCGCTGGCCGAACCCGATCTCGTGGATGAAGCGAAAAAAATCACCGGCATCCTCAAGGCCAAGGGCGGCGTGGTTCCGGTGCCGGTTGACGTGGTGTGTGCCAAGGAATTTTCAGCGACGGCCAGTGCGATAACGAAGTCCGTCGCAGACGTCGAAGCTGACGACCTGATCCTGGATATCGGGCCGAAGTCGGCGGCGCAGCTCGCGCAACTGATCGCGAAAGCCGGTACTGTGGTTTGGAACGGCCCGGTCGGTGTGTTCGAATTCGACGCCTTTGGCGGTGGCACCAGGACCATCGCACAGGCCATTGCAGATTCTGATGCGTTTTCCATCGCCGGCGGCGGTGACACGCTCGCCGCCATTGCGAAGTACGGCGTTGCGGATAGAATCTCTTACATCTCGACCGGTGGCGGCGCCTTCCTGGAGTTTCTCGAAGGCAAGACCCTGCCGGCGATCCGGGTGCTCGAGGAGCGCGCCACGGCGAGCTGAAGGCACAGGCCCTGTAGAGGGTGCCGGCTGGAGAGTGGCGTCTGGTGCGGGTTTCCGAGCATCGATATTCCAAATTTAGGACGGTCTATCATGCAGCGCAGCACAAAGATTGTGGCCACCCTGGGACCTTCATCGAGCACCCCCGAGGTACTTGAGCGGATGTTCCTCGCGGGCGTTGATGTCGTCAGGCTGAATTTTTCTCACGGCACCGCTGATGACCACCTCAAGCGGGCGGCGATGGTGCGTGAAGTGAGTCGCAAGGTCGGCCGTACCGTGGGCATCATGGCCGACCTGCAGGGCCCCAAGATCCGCGTCGGCAAGTTCAAGGACAACAAGGTAACGCTCGCACCGGGTGATGACTTCATCCTGGACGCCGATTGTGAAATGGGCGACCAGGGGCGGGTCGGCCTCGATTACAAGGAACTTCCGCGCGATGTGAAAACCGGCGACCTGCTGTTGCTCGATGACGGGCGCATCGTGTTCATCGTCACCGGTGTCAAAGGAAGCCAGATCCATTGCAAAGTGCGCCACGGCGGCGTGTTGTCCAACAACAAGGGCATCAACCGGCAGGGCGGCGGGCTTACCGCGCCCGCGCTGACGGCCAAGGACATGGAGGACGTGCGCACCGCGGCCAAGCTCAACGCCGACTACCTTGCGGTGTCCTTTCCCAAGACCAGCGCCGACATGTACATGGCGCGCCAGTTGCTGCTTGCGGCCGGCGGCCATGCCATGCTGATCGCCAAGATCGAGCGTGCCGAGGCGGTGACCGAGGCGGCGCTCGCCGACATCATGTCAGCCTCCGACGGCATCATGGTGGCGCGCGGGGACCTTGCTGTCGAGGTTGGTGACGCGTCTGTGCCTGCGCTGCAAAAGCGCATGATCCGCATGGCGCGTGAAATGAACAAGCTGACCATCACCGCAACGCAGATGATGGAGTCGATGATCGCCAGCCCGATCCCGACGCGGGCCGAGGTGTCCGATGTGGCCAACGCCGTGCTCGACGGCACAGATGCGGTCATGACTTCGGCTGAAACGGCGAGCGGCCAGTACCCGGTCGAGACCATCGAGGCGATGAACCGCATCTGCGTCGAGGCCGAAAAATCACAGCCGGTCAGTCTTGACCAGGATTTCCTCAACCGTGTTTTCCAGAGAGTCGACCAGTCGATCGCGATGGCGGCGCTGTTCACCGCCTTTCATCTCAAGGTCAAGGCCATCGCATCGCTGACCGAATCCGGGTCGACGGCGTTGTGGATGTCGCGCCTCAACTGCGGCGTGCCCATTTACGCACTGACCGCGCAGACGGCGACGCGTTACCGCTGCAGCCTGTTCCGTGACACGTATCCGCTGGTGGTCAAGTACGTCGGCGACGACCGCGAAGAATTACTGGCCGAGGCGGAGCAGGTGCTGGTCGATAACGGTGTGGTGCAGTCGGGCGACCTGATCGTACTCACCATCGGCGAGCCTATCGGCAAGTCCGGTGGCACCAACACCATGAAAATCGTGCGTGTCGGCGATCACGCCAGGTCGTGACCCGGCCTGCCTGGAGAGAAACGGGCGTCGCATGGCCATTGCAAACAAGCAGTCCTCCCGCGAACTAGTTGCATGAATACCATGAGCAACGGAGCCAGCGGCGCCTTGCAAATCCGGTTGCCCGCGCCGGGGCGGACCATCGAGAATTTCGTGTTGAGCGTGCCGCGCAGCTTTACGCCGACAGGAGGTTGCGCGTTTAATCGCATCGCGTATTCCGCGGCGCACGTGGTGGCGGATCCGCTGACCGGTGCCGGTCCGTGGCTGGACGCTCCGTTGGACTGGGACGCGACCATCGCATACCGCCGCTATCTGTGGTCGCTGGGTCTCGGCGTGGCCGAGGCCATGGACACCGCGCAGCGCGGCATGGGGCTGGACTGGCCGACCTCGCTCGAGCTCATCCGCCGCTCCATTGACGCATCGCGCGACACGCCCGGCACCCTGCTTGCCAGCGGCGCCGGTACCGACCAGCTCGCGGTAGAGGACGCACGTTCACTCGATGACGTGATTCGCGCCTACGAGGAGCAGATTGCGGCGATTGAAAAACTCGGTGGGCGCATTATTCTTATGGCCAGCCGGGCGCTGGCGCGCGTCGCGAGATCTCCGGCCGATTATGAAAAAGTCTACGACCGTATCCTGTCGCAGGTGCGCGAGCCGGTGGTCATCCACTGGCTTGGCGACATGTTCGATCCGGGGCTCGCGGGATATTGGGGCTCGGCCGATCACGGTGCCGCTATGGATACCGCCGTGGGGGTCATCAATGCGCACGCCGCCAAGGTGGACGGCGTAAAGGTCTCGTTGCTCGACAAGGACAAGGAAATCGCGATGCGCCGCCGCCTCGCCCGGGGCGTGCGCATGTACACCGGTGATGATTTCAATTACGCCGAGCTGATCGCCGGCGATGCCTCTGGGCACAGCGATGCACTGCTCGGGATTTTTGACGCCATCGCGCCCGCAGCTGCCGCGGCTCTGTCCGAGCTTTCTGCTGGCAACCTCGCCGGTTTTCACGACATCCTTGCGCCCACGGTTCCGCTGTCGCGCCACATTTTTGGTGCGCCGACGCGGTTTTACAAAACCGGGGTGGTTTTTCTTGCGTGGCTCAACGGACACCAGGAGCACTTCGTCATGGTGGGCGGGCAGCAGTCGGCGCGTTCAATCCTGCACTTTTCTGAGACGTTTCGCCTGGCTGATCGCGCCGGCTTGCTCATCAACCCGGATCGCTCGCTCGCTCGCATGCGTAATCTGCTGGCCGTGCACGGTATCGAAGGCTAAGCTGCATTTTTATTCACATTAACGGAGCTTGTTCATGGCACACCAGACCCCGGGCTTGCAGGAACAGCACGCGAAGCTTGCCCCGCTCGCCTCGCGCTACATTGATGTTCCCTCCCTTCCATGGCAGTCAACGCGCTGGCCCGGCATTGAGATCAAGGTGTTGATGGAAGACCCGGATACCGGGCTGCAGACCGTACTCACCAGGTTTTCTCCGGGCGCCGTGCTGACGGACCACATGCACGTGCAGATTGAGCAAAGCTGGGTATTGGAGGGGAGCCTGGTCGATCACGAGGGGGAGGTGACGGCGGGTAATTTCGTCTACCGTCCGGCCGGCAGTCGTCATGTCGCCAGTGCCCCCAAGGGCGCACTGGTGCTTGGCTTTTTCCTCAAGCCGAATACGTTTTTCTAGTCATGGTCGGGGAAATCGCGGCGGGCTTGCCGCCGCGCAAGCGGACCGGAATCAAGGCCCCAATCAAGGCCGGGGCGACGCCGGTTGTGCGCGATGCAGAGGCGACGCGCCGGCGCATTCTTGATGCGGCCGAGGCGGAGTTTTCAGCCAAGGGACTGGCCGGGGCGCGCGTCGATGTCATCGCGGCCGGGGCGGGCGCCAACAAGCGCATGATTTACTACTATTTCGGTAACAAGGAAAACCTTTACATCGCGGTGCTGGAGAACGCCTACACCCACATGCGCCAGCAAGAGAGCGGTCTGTCCCTCTCACGCCTTGACCCACTGGCGGCCATCCGCGCCCTGGTGCTGTTCAAGTTCGATTACTACGAACGCCATCCGGTGCTGATCAGCCTGCTCAACGCCGAGAACGTGCACGGTGCCCGTTACCTGCGCCGTTCGCGCAACGTCACCAAGCTTTACATGCCCCTTGTCGAGACCCTGTCGGAGATCCTCAGGGCGGGCACCAAGGCGGGCGTGATGCGCACAGGCATTGATCCGGTGGAGTTGTATGTGTCAATCGCCGCACTGTCCTATTTTTATTTTTCCAACAAGGCGACCCTGTCCAATGCGTTCGGGCGCGCATTTGACAGTGCGGCCGCGCGGCGAGCGCGACGTGTCCATGTCGTGGACGTGATTCTCGGTTACGTACGGCCTTGAGCGCCTGAGCGCGCACCGAACACGGCGCTGAATTTGCGGTGCACGATTGACGCGCACCGGACAATTCGTAATAATTAACCAAACGTTTAATAATGCTACCGTCAAGGTGGGGTGCGTGTTTGGAGCGCGTTGCTTGGTAACCGTGCTTCCGGGATGCGGTGCGAGCTGCACGCCAAACTATGCGGCAAGAGTTGTGCGACCTGTGTTCAAGCCCGGTCGCACACTTTGTTGCCGGAGGCAGGAAAAGGAGGCGGCACGTGAAATTCGGTGACTTTGCGAAAATAAAATCTCTGCAAACCACGGCGGGGTTCCGTGAAAACCTGCAGCGTCTCGGCCTGCCCATGCCCTGCGACGATCTGGTTGGATCCGGACCCGCATCGCCGCTGGGTTCTTCACTCAAGGCCGGAGCGTTCACGGTAGGCAATCGTTTTGCCATCCAGCCCATGGAGGGCTGGGACGGCACCGCCGACGGCAAGCCCTCCGAAAATACCGTCAGGCGCTGGCGCAATTTCGGCCTTTCCGGCGCCAAGCTGATCTGGGGCGGTGAGGCGGTGGCGGTGCGCCATGACGGGCGCGCCAATCCGCGCCAGCTGACCATGACCGCCGACAACATGGCTGGCATCGCTCAACTGCGTGAAACGCTGGTGGCCGCCCATCGCGAAGCCATGGGCGACGACAAGAACCTTGTCATCGGCTTGCAGCTCACGCATTCGGGGCGGTTTTGCAAACCGAATGACAACACGCGCATGGAACCGCGCATCCTTTATCGTCACCCCATTCTCGACCGCAAGTTCCACGTTGCGCCGGAACACCCCTTGTTCACCGACGGCGAAATCCGGGCGTTGATTGACGATTACGTCATCGCTGCCAGGCGCGCCTATGAATGCGGCTATCAGTTTGTCGATCTAAAGCATTGTCACGGTTATCTTGGCCACGAGTTCCTTTCGGCCAAGACGCGGGATGGAGAATTCGGCGGCTCCATGGAAAACCGCTCGCGATTCCTGCGGGAGCTGGTTGCCGGTATCCGCGCCGCGGTGCCGGGCCTGGAACTCGCCGTGCGCCTGTCCGCGCTCGACCTCGTGCCGTTCAAGCCCGATCCGGCGCAGTCCGGGCCAGACTCGCTCGGTCCCGGCGTGCCCGATGACGTGTCGCAATGCCTGCCCTACGGCTACGGTTTTGGCGTCGATGAAGCTGATCCTGCAAAGCCGGACCTGGCGGAAACGCGTGCCTTTCTTGGAGTGGTGCAAAGCCTTGGAATACACCTCGTCAATATCACGCTGGGCAGCCCGTATTACAACCCGCACCTGACGCGCCCGGCCCTGTATCCGCCCTCGGACGGCTACCAGCCGCCTGAAGACCCCCTGGTCGGCGTAATGCGCCACCTCGAGACGGTGCGCGACCTCAAGCGCTCTTTCCCGGGTCTCGCCTTTATGGGTAGCGGTTACACCTACCTGCAGGAATTCCTGCCCAACGTGGCACAGGCGGTAGTGCGCGAGGGATGGACTGATTTTGTCGGCCTCGGTCGCATGGTGCTGTCCTACCCCGACCTGCCGGCTGATGTGCTTGCCGGACGGCCGATGCAGCGCAAGCGCCTTTGCCGTACCTTCAGCGATTGCACAACGGCGCCGCGCAACGGCATGGTTTCCGGATGCTATCCGCTCGATACACATTACAAGAAATCGCCGGAAATGGTTCGTTTGACCCAGGTGAAAAAGGCCGCCAACCTGGCATGAAGCGTTCCGGCCGGGCGTGTGCCTCGGCTGGCGGGCGGGTGTCTGCCGTGCGTGCACAATCAATCCGCTGCTGACACAGAACGGGGCTGTCCTGCGGGCTTCTCTCCGGTAAAATATAGGATTCCCGATTTGGCCGGAATGCCGGCCGATTGCCGGCATTTGCCCGGGAAAGCTTCCGTGTTTTTTCCTTGGAGTCCGTCATGCCCCTCGTATCCATGCGCCAATTGCTGGACCACGCCGCAGAAAACGGCTATGGCCTTCCCGCGTTCAACGTCAACAACCTCGAGCAGGTCCAGGCCATCATGGAGGCCGCCAGCGAAACCGACAGCCCGGTGATCATGCAGGCCTCGGCCGGCGCGCGTAAATACGCCGGCGAGACCTTCCTCAAGTACCTCATCCAGGCGGCGGTTGATTCCTACCCGAACATTCCCGTCGTCATGCACCAGGACCACGGCCAGTCGCCCTCGGTTTGCGAGTCGGCGATGAAGCTTGGGTTTTCCAGCGTCATGATGGACGGCTCGCTGATGGCCGATGGCAAGAGCATCGCCGAATATGATTACAACATCGACGTCACGCGCCAGGTGGTTGCCGCCGCGCACAAGATCGGTGTCACCGTCGAGGGCGAGCTGGGCTGCCTCGGATCGCTTGAGACCATGATGGGTGACAAGGAAGACGGCCACGGCGCAGAGGGCACCATGACGCGCGAAATGCTGCTCACCGACCCCGACCAGGCCGCCGACTTCGTCAAGGAGACGCAGCTCGACGCGCTGGCCATTGCCATCGGCACTTCGCACGGAGCATACAAGTTCTCGCGCAAGCCCACCGGCGACATCCTTGCCATCGAACGCATCAAGGCGATCAACAAGCGCATTCCCAACACCCACCTGGTGATGCACGGCTCCTCCTCGGTACCGCAGGACCTTCTGGCCATCATCCGCGCCAACGGCGGCGAGATGAAGGAAACCTACGGTGTTCCGGTTGAGGAAATCCAGGAAGGCATCAAGCACGGCGTGCGCAAGATCAACATCGACACGGACATCCGCCTCGCGATGACCGCTGCGATACGCAAATACCTCAATGAGCACAAGTCAGAATTCGATCCGCGCAGTTACCTCAAGCCGGCGCGCGAGGCGGCCAAGCAGATTTGCAAGCAACGCTACGAGCAGTTTGGCTGCTCCGGCATGGCCTCGAAAATCAAGCCGGTTGCCATCGAAAAAATGGCGCAGCGTTATGCCGCAGGCGAGCTCGCCCAGGTCGTGAACTGAATGCACAAACAGGAAATACGGAGACCATTATGAGTATCGTTGGGATCGTCATGGGCAGCACCTCTGACTGGGACGTCATGAAAGAGGCTGCGCAGCAGTTGAAGAACTTTGGCGTCGGCTACGACGCACGCGCGCTGTCGGCGCACCGCACACCAGCCGAACTCGAGGCCTGGATCAAGGAGATGGAGGCGCGCGGCTGCAAGGCTTTCATCGCCGGTGCCGGCGGTGCCGCGCACCTCGCGGGGGTTGTCGCCGCGACCACCATGCTTCCGGTGCTGGGCGTGCCGATTCCGTCGAAGTACCTCAAGGGCCTCGACTCGCTGCTGTCGATCGTGCAAATGCCCAAGGGCATCCCGGTAGCCACCTTTGCCATTGGCGAAGCGGGTGCGGGCAACGCCGGCCTCTTTGCCATCGCCATGCTGGCGCTCAATGACAAGCCGCTTGCCGACAAACTCAAGGCCTTTCGTGCCAAGCAGGCCGAAACCGTCAAGAACGCAAAACTCCCCGACCTCTAAGCCACAGACAACGCCATGCCGACCCTGCTCAAAACCAGCATCAAAAGCCTCCCCTTCCTGCACGCCGGTAAGGTGCGCGACATTTATGCCGTCGGCGACGACAAGCTGCTGGTCATCCAGACCGACCGCCTGTCGGCCTTCGACGTCATCCTCGACGATCCGATCGAGGGCAAGGGCGAGATGCTGACCTCGCTGTCCGACTTCTGGTTCAAGAAGCTGGGCCACCTGATGCCCAACCACCTTACCGGCATCGAACCCGAGTCGGTGGTGCAGGGCGAGGAGGAGCGCGCCCAGGTGCGTGGTCGCGCCATGGTGGTCAAAAAATTCAAGCCTCTGTCGATTGAAGCCATCGTGCGCGGCTATATCATCGGCTCGGGTTGGAAGGACTACCAGAAGACCGGCATGGTTTGCGGCATTCAATTGCCCGCGGGTCTCAAGGAGGCGCAAAAACTGCCGCAGACCCTGTTCACGCCCTCGACAAAGGCGCCGATGGGACAGCACGACGAGAACATTTCTTTTGAAGAGGCAGAGCAGCGCGTGGGCAAGGATATCGCGCGGCAGGTGCGCGATGCCTCCATCAATCTCTACACCCAGGCTGCCGAATACGCCGCCACGCGGGGAATCATCATTGCCGACACTAAGTTTGAATTCGGCACCGACGCAGCCGGCAAGGTTTTCCTGATCGACGAAATCCTCACCGCCGATTCCTCGCGTTTCTGGCCGGCGGCGCAATATCAGGTGGGCATGAGCCCGCCGTCCTTTGACAAGCAATTCGTGCGTGACTGGCTGGAAACGCAAAATTGGGACAAGAAGCCGCCGGCGCCGCGCTTGCCCGCGGATATCCTCGCCAAGACAGCCGAGAAGTACCGCGAAGCCCTGCGCTTGCTCACCGCATGAGTGAAGAAACACCTGGCTTGGCAGTCCCGGTAACTGGCGAGCCTCTTGCAGCCGCGGCGGTGGCGGCGCCCGCACCCGCACCCGCACCCGCACCCGCACCCGCACCCGCACCCGCACCCGCCGAAAAGCACCGGCCTGCCGTGCCTGCCGACCTTGAAGGCCTGGATCGCGCGGGGCAGGCTTTGTTGCAGGGCGGCGTGGTCGCTTTTCCCACCGAGACGGTCTATGGCCTCGGGGCCGACGCTTCCAATACGGATGCGGTGGCGCGTATTTTCAAAATCAAGAAGCGGCCGCAAAATCATCCGCTGATCGTCCATATCCCCGATGCGGGTCACCTGGACCGCTGGGCGGTGGATATTCCGGATGCCGCACGCCGCCTCGTCGCACGTTACTGGCCCGGACCGCTTACGCTGGTGCTGCGCCGTGCCGAAGGCGTTTCTGATCTGCTCACCGGAGGGCAGGACACCATAGCACTGCGCGTTGCCGCGCACCCGGTGGCCGAGTCCCTGCTTAAGGCGATGAGCGAAAACGACGACGGCGTGCGCCGCATCGGTATCGCCGCCCCGTCGGCCAACCGCTTTGGCCGCATCAGTCCGACTACGGCCGCACACGTGCTGGCCGACCTTGGCAATGACGCGGACATCGTGCTCGATGGTGGCCCTTGTGATGTCGGCATCGAATCAACCATCATCGATTTCTCACGGGGTGATCCGGTCATGCTCCGCCCGGGGCGTATCAGTGCGCAGGATGTCGCCGCACTGATCGGCATAGAGCCGCACGCCGCCGATGCCGCCGCGCCGCGCGTTTCCGGGTCGCTCGAAGCGCATTACGCGCCGCGCGCAAAACTGCGGATGATGAAACGCACCGCCATGATTGACGCCTTGTCGGCGCACAAGGGCCAGCGTATCGCGGCACTCGCGCTCGAGGTGAACGTGCCGCGCCTTGCGCCCGGGCTGGTCATTGTCGTGCCCGCCGTGGCATCGCGTTACATGCAATCGCTGTACGCCAACCTGCGCACGCTGGATGCCGCCGGTGCGGACATGATCCTGGTTGAAACACCGCCCTCGTCCCCAGCCTGGGCGGGCGTGCACGACCGCCTCAGCCGCGCTGCCGCGGCGCATCCGGACAAACCCGCCAAGGTGGATAAGGCAGAAAAATCAGACGAAGCCGCGGAACCCGCGCATCCGCCTGTCGCCGCGGCAGCGCCAGTGTTAGTGCCGGTGCCGGTTGGATCGGAACCGGACCCGGTTGTTGCAGGAGCCGTGGAAGCGGTCGCGACCCTTTCGGATGCGGGCGCTACCGCGGCCGTCGAGCCGCCGGACAACAACGGCGCCTAGGCTGGAAACCCGCGCCTGGCGCGGCTTTCCAGCATTTCACGGTATTTTACTCAGGCCGCGACGGCAGCCTGCGGCCTGCGGTTGACGAGCCGTCCAAAATTCTCAAGCGAGATCAGGTGGGCGTAGATCCGACCCATGATGCCCTTCTTGATCAGATTCTTGTGCTGCGCCGCGTTGAGGAATTCGAGTTTTTTCTCGTCAACGCGAAACATGCCGGACAGGTTGAGGGCGGCACCGCCGTTCACCTGCGCCTGCAGCGTGAACGGTTCGAGCAGTGCGTAATCGTTCAGGATGCCGCACATCTCGCGCGTGCGCTCGATGTCCGCTTCGTATTCGCGCAGCAATTGCTCGATCGGTTTCCAGGTATCGAGCGGTGCACCGCCCGCGTCGAAAAGGGACTCGCCATCATCATTCAGGAAGGCCTGCTCCACGCAGATCAGGCGCTGGTCCTGCTCGACGCCGTTCATGGTCACGCGCGACATGCAAAACGGGTAGCGGCGGACATAGGCGGGCAGATAGACCTGCGGGTCCCAGCGCCCGTCGGCGACGAACAGGTTCTCGCCGTTTGAAAGGCCGATCACGGCTACCGGCGAGTAGCTTCGGCCGTTGTCAGACGTGGCAAACACCAGCGGGTAATCACGGCAGGCGACAGAAAATTCGACATAGCTCATGGGAATCGCGTTGGTCGTTCCCGCAAAACCGGGTAATTCGCCCGCGTGGGGTAATTTGACCTTTTTCGTGCGATCGAACGGGACAATGTCTTTATAGCCGTAAGGGGGGCTGATTTGCATGGCAATTTCCTCGTAAGTCAGCGTTTATCATAGCATCGTCGCCCCTGCGGCGATTGCTGCAAGAGACTGTTTCGTCTAAACTAACAGGGTTGTATTGCTACAGCGCGAAGCTGCGGCGAGGTCGCCAGATGTAAAATCGCAAAGCGATACATCATCACCGTACTATCAGTAACGGCAACAGTATCAACGGGGAAGTAGCTCAGCTGGGAGAGCGTCGCGTTCGCAATGCGAAGGTCGGGAGTTCGATCCTCCTCTTCTCCACCAATCCTCTCTAACTTGTTGATCTAACAAGTTCAGCATTCATTTCTTTCGATCTGGTGATCCATTTAGTGATCCAGAACGAGGGAAATCGTGAAAATCTCAAGCCATTTGTACCTTAGTAGGCATAACGTCTACTATTTCCGCTATGTCGTTCCTAGTGGGCTACGGTCACTCATAGGCCGGTCTGAAATCAGACGCTCCCTAGGCACGTATGATCCCAAGGTGGCATTAGGGCAAGCCCTTAAATTGTCCAGCGAGGTCGAAAGGGTCTTCACTGCTATGGGTGGTAAAAGCCAAGGCTACATCTTTGATATTCAATCTTTAGTTCTTAAGAATCTTAAGACAGGGGTTGAGTTTCGTTTGGAGGGGCTGAAGAACCCCAATACTCCCGCAGAGCAAGAGTTACTTCGTCAGGCAACCGAGGTGATAAAAACTTTCGGGGCTTCAGGCGAATCGGCAACAATCATTATCGGAAAGACCTTAGAGGAGGTGATTGCTGATTATTGCGGCGATCAAGTCTCTAAAAAGCTTTGGACTGCGAAGACAGAAGAGGAAAACCGGAAGATATTTGCCTTGTTTGTCCGGATTGTCGGCAAAGAGAAGTCACTGGCTGAATTAAAGCGGGAGGATATAAGGCGCTACCGAGACGTTCTCGGCAAGCTGCCCCCCAATATGTCTAAGCAGGCGCAGTACTCTGGCAAGAGCATCGATGAAATTCTGTCTCTAGGTTTATCTAAGACGCTATCCCAAACTACCGTAAAGAAGCATCTAACGCGATTAAGCGGGTTGTTCAACTGGGCGGTAGAGGAGGGATATCTACAAAAAAATATCTCCAAAGGCGTGGCTCCAGACGATGCGCTAAAGGATCAAGATAAACGTGTTCCGTTTGATAGAGAGGATTTGGGCAAGATATTTTCCCAAGGCGTTTTTAAAGATAAAGAAAAACGATTGAGGCCGCCCCCCACAAATATTGGGTTCCTTTAATCGGCCTTCATTCAGGTGCAAGGATTGATGAAATTTGTCAGTTGCATCTTACGGATATCAAAAAGACTCAGGCTGGGAATTGGTACTTTGATATCAACGAAGACACAGAGGATAAAAAGACAAAGACTGGTAAGCGGCGGTTAATTCCGATGCATAGCAAGCTAATTGAACTTGGCTTAATTGAATATGTTGAAGAGTTAAAAGCCAAGGGCGAGCATCGGCTATTTCCGGAACTCAAGCGTAGTCGAGATGGTTACTCGCAAGGAGTATCAAAGTGGTTCGGAAGATTCCTGCGGAAAGATGTGGGGATTTCTGACCGTAAAAAGGTTTTCCACAGTTTTAGGCATACAGTTGCAAGTGGCCTAAGGCAAAAGGATGTGCCTGTAGAAAAGATAGCGGCCATACTTGGCCATACCAAGGAACTAGGTATTACGGATACCTACGCTAAAAATATTCCTGTAGATAATCTCAAGGCTGAAATCGAGAAACTCAAATTCGCAACCGAATGAAGTGAATCTTCTAGAAGGGGACGGGATGGAATTTCTTCGAAGAGTCTACTGGGAATTACTGATTTTTTTGGGGGCTGTTCCAACTATAAGAGTTGCTGCCGCTAATAGCTCCCTTTATCAATTCCATCGTTTCTTGTTTATGGCCTATGGCGGCTTCGCTTTAATATGCGCTTTGATATTGGCGCATTACATTGTGGTGAGCAATGATGAAGGTGGCACGTTTGGTTTTGCCGGAATGCCCTTCGCGCTACTTGCTGTTGTTCACCATTACGCGGCAATTGGAGCTAGAGATGGGAAGGATTGGGGCAGAAAGCTTTCGATAATCATCGCTACGATAATGCTATTCGGGATTCCAATTGGAACGGTATTGGGCATATGGGTTTTTACCCAGACCGGCGATAAATGGAAGGGTGAAGGCGGAATGCTCCCTATGGAGAAGAAAAGCTGACAGAGACCAATCCATATGATTGAGGTGGACGTATTCGATTGATAGAAGCGCAATTTGTATGGAGGGGGTTTTGGTGCGACCAACATTGTTCCTAATTGCTGCCGCTATATGCATCACTTCATTGGTGGGATGTCAAAAATCGCCAGAGCAGGAAGTTTACGATTGTTCGATGGAAGTATCAAAATTGTCCGGCAAGGCCATATCAGAGCGATTGGCATTGATGGTGGCGTGTATGCGGGCAAGGGGCTACGAATTAGAAGTCTCTGGTCTCAGTGGTGGGGCAAATATTTATGAGACTGAAGGGCGGGTAACTGTTTACATGTCCAGCGCTTCTTCCTATCAGTCAGTCCAGTCAAATTCCGTGTTGTATTACGTGGTTGGCATTTATTGTTTGTTGGGGATTGCTACTGTGCTGAGCTTTCCGGTTGTGCGAATGATTCAGTTCGAGGTGAATAAGCAAAGCCACAATCCGCCAGATAAATTAAAAAACTTCAAAAGGGTTTTGTATTTTTTTGGAGTTCTCCTTTGGCCCTTTTATTTGCTTATGGGAATTATTAAGAGGAAAGAGGTGTTGCCCAATGCTGACGGGAGTTCTGGTGAAGAGGTTTCCGCGTTAGAGGGTGTGATGAAGGCGATGGAGGTGATTTGTGATGAAGGAATCGACGCAGATGAATTTCCGAATGGAGTAGACTCATTTGGGAGGGTAGCGTCAAATCCAATTCCAACGAGAACAATCTTGGGGACTTTGACATATCTATCAAAGTTAAGGACAACGGATGGAGCGCTTGTAAAGTCGCAACGGATCGGGGCTTTGGAGCATTCAGTTTCGGCCTGGCCAATCGATCAATACCGAATAACTAGCCAAAGCGGTGCAAATTTAGGCGATTTGTATTTCTCTCCATATCAAAAAAGAAATTCTAGGAAAGCACCAGAGAATTTCGTTTTACTACCTTGAGGAGCTTTAAAGCCATGATCCGCTTTCTATTCGCTTTGACATGCCTAGTACCCGTCTTTTCCTATGCTCAGACGCAGTGCGTTCCAAATGGTTCTGGGGGAATGAACTGCTATGGGGCTACCGGAATGACTCAATCAACTCCCAACGGCAGTGGTGGTTACAACACGTATGGGGCAAATGGGATGACACAGACTGTTCCGAATGGGAGCGGTGGATACAACACATACGGTCAGAATGGTATGACTCAATCAACGCCAAACGGTAGTGGTGGATATAACACCTATGGCCAGAATGGAATGACGCAGACGGTTCCCAATGGATCGGGGGGCTATAACGTGTACGGCCCTAACGGGATGAGGCAAGTGCAGCCCAATGGTTCTGGGGGCTACAACATCTATGGAAAGTGAATACTTTCTAGATGCTCTCTAGTCTATTTTTAGCTGCTAATAGATGGGTAGTGATTTTGCTATTGAATATATCACCTAGGAAACGTTGGGTAGACTTTCCCTAGCCCTAATCAAATAAGGTCTAAAGAGTACCTAACGTTCCGAAGGTGTATCACCTGAGGTTTCCGTATAGGGTGGATTGGCTGCAATACGAGTTCACAGTTAGAGACCGTTGATCTCTTCCACTAGGGCAGACTATTCAGTTAGTCAATTAACGGCTAACCTGCATCGCGCTCTACCCATAGGCGGGCTCTTAATTTTAAGTCGCCACTGCCCATCTTTCCCACGCTTCCCTTTTGATGCTCCCCAGAGTAGGGATAAGGTCAATGCGCTCCGGTCTAATGTACCCATCACATTGAGATGTCCGAATTTATTCGGATACGTCTTAGACAGCAAAAGTCAGAAAAAGTTCCCCGTCAAAATCTGGGGAGGAATTCGGGATGTGTTAGGTAAGTACGGATTCCTGTTTACATACAGAGTCATACGATATGTCTAGTTCGCTAAATTTTTGATTTTTGGTAAGCGTTAAATGCGACCATAAATCGAATCTTTAGATTGAAGGTTTTCCCCCTACGGGGGTACTCCACATAATCCTTATGTTTCTAGGGTGGTCTTGGGAGACTTCGATCTAAGGGCTTTTCTGGATTAATGAGGGTCTGAGTTCGACTGTCTTTAGATAACCCGTCATACGCGATCCTAGTCGATTCTGAGAGGCATTAAATAGGGGCTTTAAATCCCTTTGTGGAGAGGTTCTGGTGATCCAGCAAGTGATCCAAACGGGTGGAAATTTGCTATATTTCAACTAAGCCAGAACTGAAGAAAAGAAGTAATTCAGGGAGGTAGTTGGGGAAGTAGGCTCAATGCGAAGGGCGGGAGTTCGATCCTCCTCTTCTCCACCATAAAATACTGCGCCGGCATCCTCTTCCGGTGAATCCGCAAGCCAGCCGTGACCATGCTCTATTTTCAAACCCGATATCCACAAGGACTCGGGTACGCCGATGTGCATTGCCGATACGGTGCAGGCCGCGAGGCTACAGGCGCTTCACGCTGCTAGTGGCCACCGCCGCCCACTAGGACATTCTCAAGAAGGCGGGCCTCCTCGCTGTGGGTGTTTTCGGTGGGTGTCCCAATGACGTGGTGATGCCGGTCGAGGCCGCTGGGGCCGTTCTTGTCGAGGCACTTTGTCGGGATAGAACACCTGCTTCTCTGTACAGACGGGGGAATCGCGATATAACTTCGGGCTTGTTTGCTCCGTCTCAAGTGCAGCCTTTGGAATTCGGTTGGCTATTGTCTGGGCACATTACTGAATGTAATTTGAATTGAATCAATCACTCGATCTATTGGTGTGCCAGCAATGATCAATCCGCCCTGTGCGGAAATCTGGTCCGAGGATGACCACCCGCGAAAAACTCCTGCGCACCGCACTCGGGTTGTTCGCGGACCGCGGTTTTGAAGGCGTTTCGACGCGAGCACGCGCAGACGAGCGTAGTGGTTGTTTGAAGGCCGGGAATATTCTCGTGCGCGGACTTGCACGATGCGCGCGTGTCAGTCGCCGCCGGAGTTGCGAACGCCTATGTCAACTTTCGATTTTGCGAAATCCAGGTCGAACTCGCAAGAAATGACGGGGTGTCGCGCGCCGCGCGCAGTGCGAAATCGACATCAAAGGACTGGTGGCGCTCACGGGCACCGATGAATCCGGGCTGCGAAAGAGGCTGCGGCGACCGGCGCAATTTCGTCGGTTCGTACCGGGTCAGTTATCTATGCACCGCTTGACGTATGCCCGTTCACTTCGGTGGACTTGATCAGAGATTCCCTGATTGGGAATTACTCCCGAACGTTCTCCAGGATAAACTTGGCCTTACGGCATGAAAACCCGACTGAACGCCTCGATGTCGATTGCCCGCGGGGTTCTTACTTCGCCTTGAATACCGTCTTGCCGGCTTTCACCGTCTCCAGGACTTTAATGTCCTTGATGGCGCCGGCTCCAACCTTAAGCGGATTTCCCGCGAGTATCACCAGGTCGGCGAGCTTGCCGACTTCCAGCGAACCTTTGGTTTTTTCTTCAAAATACTCCCAGGCTGCGTTAGCGGTGAGCGCAACGAGGCCCTGATACGGCGTGATGCGCTCGCTCTCGCCGAGCACCTTGTTGCTACGCGTCAGACGGTTGACCGAAGTCCACAGAAGAAACATCGGATCAATCGGCGTCACGGTGCCGTCGGTATGGTTTGAAGCCTTGATGCCGCGCGCGAAGGCGCTGGCGAGCGGGCTGATGTAGCCGGCGCGTTTGGCGCCGAGATTGGCCAGATGCACGTCACCCCAGTAATAGACGTGGTTGGAGAAAAAACTCGGCAGCAAGCCAAACTGTTTGTACGCATCCAGCTGGTCGGGGCGCATGATCTGCGAATGAATGATGACGGTGCGACGGTCGGCATTCACTTCGCCCAGTTGCTTCTCTGCAAATTGGTGCGCATTGATCATCATGTCGATCGAGGCGTCGCCATTGCAATGCGAAAAAATCTGTACCTTGTTGCGATAGGCCAGCATGAACAAGGCGTTGAGGTCGTCCTGCTTGAGGTTGGCGAAGCCGCGACAATCCTTGCTGCAGCCGGGCACCGGTGTGTGGTAATGGTCGGTGAGATAGGCGGTCTTGCCCTGCGGCGAACCATCGACCGCCACCTTGATGCCGGCGTATTTCAGACCGTTGCGATACTCGCCCCACTTGAGTTTGCCGGTGCCGATGATGTCCTTGGCAATGGTGAAGGCGGGCGCAGCCACCAGATCGATTTTGAGAACGCCCTGATCGGCGGCGCTCTCCATTAGCGGCATTTTTTCCGGCATTAACAAATGTTCGGCGGTGGTGGTGTAGCCGTTGGCGGCATAGTGGTCGACCGCACGCTTGAGGAGGTCAAGATCGACTTCGGGCTTGCGCGGGGCTTTGACGAAACTCTGAAAGCTGTACATCGCCATTTCCTGCACCAGTCCCGCTGGCTCGCTGCCACCGGGTTTGCGGATGATGGTGCCGCCCACAGGGTCCTTAGTCGTCGCCGTCACGCCGGCCGCCTTAAAGGCGAGACTGTTGGCAACCAACATATGGCCTGAGGCATGCAGCAGCACTACCGGGTTCTCGGGAAATGCGGCATCGAGATCGGCCGCCGTCGGATGGCGTTTCTCGGCGAGAAAATCCTGATCGTAGCCCTGGCCGATCAACCAGTCTCCGGGCGCCGCCTTGATCTCACGCTGCAAACGCTGCATCTCTGCGACCAGATCTGTGATGCGGGCCACCTGACCGATCGGAAGCGGAGCGAGGTTCCCCTGAACCAATGAGTCGGCGTAATTGAGAATATGACTGTGCGCGTCGATAAACCCGGGTAACAGGGTTTTACCGGAGAGATCGATTTGTTGCGACTGGCCGCCGGCGGCTTTGACGACATCAGCCTTGCTGCCAGTGGCGATAATGCGCCCTTCGCGCACGGCAAGCGCCTCGACATACTGCGGCTGCTCACCCGCCATGGTCAGAATATCGCCGCCAAAATAAACCGTCGCGGTTGTTTCAAGCTTGGTATTTTTCTCGCAGCCTGCCAACGCCAGTACAAGCAAACCGGCCAATAACATGGTCGTTTTTAATTTTTTCACAAGCCCCCCGGTCAATGAACCCGTCATATTACTATACTAACTGCCGCCCCCAAGCCGGTGAATCTAGCGTTCGCGCGCAGGCGAGTCAATAGTGCGGAGCTCGCATTAAAGAGCCATGACCAGAGCATCTCCACTGTAAAAATAATGCGCCGGATTCCTCTTCCGGCGACTCCGAAAAGGCAGTCGTGATCTTCCGCCCCATCATCAAAGCCAATCTCCATAAGAGACCGGGTTGCGCTGATGCGCACCGCCGTTAGGGTGAAGGCTCGCAACGGGTTCAAGTGCGTCAGACTGCTCACGGGCACCGCCGCGAACAAGGACATTCCCAAGGCGGCGCGCCTGCTTGGTGCCGGCGCGTCCGACGCCGGCACCAATGACGTGATGATGCTGGTCGAGGCCGATGATGCGGTTCTCGCCAAAGCGCTGGCCGGGATAGAGCACCCGCTTGCGGGTGGCTCCGCGAAGGGCGGCGCGACAGACATGGCTGAAATGTAACCACTTTCGCTAACGATGGCGGTGTGCGTATTCGGGCGGGTGGAAATACCTCAGGTTTCGTGAGGGTTCGAACGGATGCGCAGGTGCTTAACGAACGGATCCAAGTCCGTATCGCTGTATAAACGGGACACTCGCGATAGAACTTCGGGTTTGTTTGCTCCCTATTGAGGGCGGCTTTTGGAATTCG
>CAITSH010000340.1 GCA_903895005.1 uncultured Pseudomonadota bacterium | reverse complement strand
CCTCCTGATAACGCACGTTGCACTGCGCGTCCTCTTCTTCACCGTTGTTCCGCTGTTCCTGATCACGCTCGCGGTGCGCGCCATTGCCGCAGACGCAGTCGACACCGCCCCCGCCGGCGGCAACAGCATCAAGGCTGTGCGCGTCTGGCCCTCGCCGGTCTACACCCGCATCACGCTCGAATCAAAGGCGCCGATCAAGCACGAGTTGCTGTCGGTAAAAAATCCCGAGCGCCTTGTGCTCGACATCGAGAACATCGACTTCGCCAGCGTGCAACAGGAGCTGGCCGGCAAACTTGCGGCCGATGACCCATTCATCTCATCCATGCGCGCCGGACGTTTCAAGCCCGGGGTTGTGCGCGTGGTGTTCGACCTCAAAGTTGAAGCCAAGCCGCAGATCTTCATGCTCAAGCCGGTCGGTGAATACGGCCATCGCTTGGTGCTGGACGTCTACCCGGCAGTTGCGGCAGATCCACTGATGGCCCTGCTCGACAAACCCGCAACAGCGCCGGCCGAGCCCCCGCCAGCTACAAAGAAGACCGAACCCGCACCCGTTGCGAAATCCGAGCCCGCACCCGCACCGTCGGCAGCATCAGCGCTTTTCACGGAGAAAGAAGCCAAGATGACCGACACCAAAACCGCGGACAGCAAAGCGGACAAGCGTCCCTCTGTTGCCCGCCTCGTCACCGTGGTCATAGACGCCGGGCACGGCGGAGAGGATCCGGGTGCGCGCGGCCATCACGGCAGCCACGAAAAAAACATCACCCTTACCATTGCGCGCAAGCTCAAGGCGGTCATCGACGCCGAACCGAATATGCGCGCCGTGCTCACGCGCGACGGCGACTACTTCATTCCGCTGGGTGGCCGCGTCGAAAAAGCGCGCCGTGTAAAAGCCGACCTCTTTGTCTCGATCCACGCCGACGCGTTCATCAAACCGCATGCACGCGGCTCGTCGGTATTCGTGTTGTCCGAACGCGGCGCGACATCAAGCGCGGCAAAATGGCTGGCGAAAAAGGAAAACGATGCCGACCTCATAGGCGGGGTCAATATCGCGGTGAAGGATCGCTACCTTGCACAGACCCTGCTTGACCTGTCGCAGACGGCACAGATCAACGACAGTCTCAAACTCGCTCGCTCGGTGCTGGCTGAACTGGGCGGGATCAACACGCTGCACAAGGCCCAAGTGGAGCAGGCGAGCTTTGCCGTGCTCAAGGCGCCGGACATTCCCTCGATCCTGGTCGAGACCGCATTCATCAGCAACCCCGAAGAAGAAAAGCGCCTCAATGATGAGGGCTATCAAGAAAAAATGGCGCAAGCCATTTTCCAGGGGGTGAAACGCTATTTCGCGAAGAACCCGCCCCTGGCACGACCTGTGGTGACCTCCGATGCATCAAATACGGGCCTAAAGCCGACGAAGCCCGCCGTCACGGCCGAACAGCCCCCCGCGTCAAAACGCATTTCCGTCGCGATCAACTAGCGGCACCGAAGGCCGCCTCAGTAGCAGGACGCTACTGAACCTCGCAAATCATCCCGCCCCCTGAGGACTCGGTCGAGCCGGGCAAGCGCAGGTTATTGGGCCCGGACGTAGAAAACGGATTGCTCTGCAGCGTATTGAGCAACGACGCCCCCGAACCGGACCCACCGCCGCCTTGGCCACCAGTGCCAGAGCCGGAACCACCCGTTCCACCGCCAGTCCCACCAGTTCCAGTGCCACCGCCGGTGCTACCACCGGCGCCTGAACCAGCGCCTGAGCCCCCGCCCTGACCTGAACCGGTTCCTGTGCCTCCACCAGACGAGCCGCCCTGCTGCCCCGATTGGCCGGCGCCCTGCGTTCCGCCCGTTCCGCCTGTTCCTCCGGGTCCCTGTACGCCCGTCGTGCTGCCTGGCGGCGCCGTTTGTTGCTGCTGCTGTTGCTGCTGCAGCTTTCTTCTTTCATCCAGGCGCGGGATCACCGCCGGCGGCGAGAAACCAATGCCCGGGTCGCGTGGCAGTATCGCCGGCACGCCGGCACCGGGCACGCGCGCCACCTGCCCTGCTGCAACCGGAATACTGCCTTGCGGACTCGAGGCCTCAACCGCACCAAAGCGCACAGCGACATAAGTGCCGTTGGGCAGCGCGCCGCAGTTGCCCTCGCACACGCGCAGGTCGAACTGCGTGCCTCGAATACCGATGGTCGCAGTCGACGTACGCAGCTGATAAGCGTCGCGATTGCCGCGCTTACCAATCAGCCCGGTCACCGTACGAAAGCCCCCCTTGAGCATGCGCAAGACCATATTGTCCTCGCCGCCACGATCCGGGTTGAAGGCATAGTTTTCGAGCTTCATTTGCGAATCAGGACGCAGCACCATCTCGCCGCCGTCGGTCATTTCCATGCGCACATAGCTGCGCGTACCGGTGACCACCGTGTCGCCCGTGAGTATCCGTGTACCAACGTTGCCCGCGGCGGTGCTGCCATCGGCCTTTTGCACCGAAACCGCCCCCGACAAGTGGGTGAGCGTGCCATCGGCCCATGCCGCACTGCTGGCGATTGCCAGCAACGCCGACAATATGAGCGACGAGACCCGCGTGTGGAGCGGCGCGATACGCACGCTGGACATCAGATCGGCCGGCATACTAGTTGCGAGCCCTTGGGCTTGGAGACTTCAACCAATTCGTTGATGGTCTTCTGGACCGGGTTCGTACCCACCACGAAGGTCAACACCGCCGGCTTGGGTGCCGGCTTGTCGGTGCCCGACGAGCCACCAGTCGTGCTCCCGCCTGTTGCGCCGCCACCCGTGGTGCCACCGGTACCAACTGCGTTAGGATCACCACCCGCCGTTGGCGCCAGCCCGCCGATCGTCGAACCCACATCGGAACCGGAATTGGTCGTACCCGTAGGATCCGTGGTCGTGCCCGATGTTCCGGAAACGCCGCCGGTTCCCGATGTGCCCGTCGTCGATGTCCCGGTCGTCGACGTCCCGGTTGTGGACGTACCCGTTGTCGATGTTCCGGTACCCAATGCAGTCTGCGTGACTTGCTGCTGTACCGTCGTGATCGCTTGCGTCACGGTGGGCGTCGTTGTTGTTGTCGTTGTGGT
>CAITSH010000339.1 GCA_903895005.1 uncultured Pseudomonadota bacterium | reverse complement strand
TGCACGCCGTGATTGCCGAGAATGCGCATGAGCTGGTTGACATCAGCCAGCCGCGGCACATTTTCGAGCGTCAGCGTCCCGGGCGTGAGCAGCGAGGCGATCATCAGCGGCAAAGCGGCATTTTTGGCGCCGGAGACCGGGATCAGGCCATTCAGCGGGTTGCCGCCAACGATGCGAATGCGATCCATCTCACCTCTCATACGGCCGATTTGGCCGGAAAAATCCAGTTGGCAACAGGTCTTGCGCGCTAGGCGCCGGTCTGCCCACCCGCCTTGGCAGCAGGATCGACGGCGGGATCGACAGCGGGCGTCGCCCGGCCACGCGCCTGCGCCTTGCGGCGCTGCAGATTGGCGCGCAGGGCAGCAGCCAGACGCAGCTTCTCGGCCGCCTTGGCCCGCTCAACCTGTTTTGCGTGCGAATCGCTGTCAGACATCCTGTCGCCCGGCCCTCTGGCCGGCAAGCCGCCGGCAGCCCCGCGTCATAGGCGCAATGGTTTGCGTGGGCAAGATGGCCCCACAGGCGAGTACCTCAAAGCGGGCACGGCTGGCGAATTTCCCACGCAGCCTGTTGCCATGCCTGCCCCCCTATGGCACAAGGCGCCCACCGCACCAGCGCAATCCTCACATTGCGCAGACCGCCGGACAATTGCTGTGGTAGCTCAGTGGCAGAGCACTCCCTTGGTAAGGGAGAGGTCGAGAGTTCAATCCTCTCTCACAGCACCATTCAAATCAGTGACTTAGGGGATTTTAGGGCCTCTAAAACACCCCAAAAACACGTAACCGGATTATGAACGGATTTCTTTCCTAGCTAGACCGTTTATACTCAGCCGTCGGAGCCTTCAGCGTGAGGAACGGGCGATGGAAGAATCAATTTCGGGGCTGAAACCCAAGCGGGTCAGGAAAGCCAAGGCCGAGTTAGACAGCCGGGTCTTTCGGGACGGAGCCATCTACCTCTTCCGTCGGGCCGACTACAAAAAACCAACGTGGTTCTGTCGGGTCAAAGTTCCCAACGCCAAGGGATACGTGTCCTGCTCAACCAAAACAACCGACGAGCATCAGGCTTTCGCCTTCGCCAACGACCTCTTCAACAAAACCCTTGTCAGGGTAGCGAGCGGTCAGGAAATCAATTCCAAGAAGGTCGCTACGGCGATTAAGGAGTATACCAAACAGCTTCAAGGCGATAAGAAACCGACAGCGACAAACACCGTCCGAATACAGTTTCTAACCCATACAATCGGCTTTTTTGGGTCTATCAGGCTGAAAGAAGTGTCTCTGAAGACGCTTTTGGAATTGAACGACTGGGTTATAGCCAATTCAAGATCCGGCTCATTATCACCGAATACGATTAAACGGTACACGACCGATTTGAAGCAGTTTTTCAATTGGTGTCACGAGCAAACATATATCGAGACTCTGCCACGTTATCCAAAACTTAAGACGGACAACATCAGACGACCACATTTCGACAATAAAGATTGGGCTAAATTAACCCGCCATACCCGGGAATTCATTAAAACACCCATTCCAAAAGTAGCACGAGACCGAAATCTGCTTGTGAATTACGTCCTCATATTAGCGAACACCGGGATAAGAGTTGGCGAAGCACGAACGCTAAAATGGCGTGATCTTCGTGAAATACCGGCCCCAAAGGGGAGCAATCAACCAGCGGATATAGCTTTGTTCGTCACCGGAAAGACCGGACCAAGAGAGGTTGTGTCACGAACACCGGATGTGAAAACATATCTGAAACGGATATTGGAGCTAAGGACGAACGAGCTCCTAGAAAAGGCG
>CAITSH010000338.1 GCA_903895005.1 uncultured Pseudomonadota bacterium | reverse complement strand
TGGGTTGAAGCAGTTTTGGCAGGCGCACGATGTTGTAGGCGGCGAGGCTGAAGAGGAAGACCGCCTTCACCTTGTCGAGACCACGCACTTTCAATTGCGCCAGCCCGCCAACAGTCTTGCCCCAGCTGAAAACCTCCTCGATCCGCTTGCGCTTGCGCATGCTGATTTTATATTCCTCGCTCGCCGCCACGTCGGGGGGAACGGCCGTCACGCGCACCTTTCCAAGCTTGCTCACCAGGCCTTGAATGGCGACGTGAGGCACGATCTTGCGGGCCTTCAATCCCTCGACGAAAGATGCGGCGTCATAACCCTTGTCTGCGCCCAGAGTCGCGCCCTCCTTCAAATTCTGCGTCAAGGTGCTCGCCGCATCACGCTCGGCTGTGCCGATCGCCTGCGTCGCGTCGCCATCGACCACAAGCCCGTTGCGGTTCTCCGTGAGCGCATGGCCGAGATAAGCCAGCTGGCTCGCCTGACCACTCCCCTTGCGATAAAGCTTCGCATCGGGGTCTGTGGTGGAGGCGTGCGTCTCGTTGGAACGCTTCTCGTTCCTGAAGTCGCGCTCGCCATTGCGGCCTGGCGCAGGCGGCTCGCCCGAACCATCCATCGGGCGCACGCTCTTCATCGAAGCCCAGGCTTTCAACAGCGTGCAATCGACCGAAAAGTGGTCTGCGCTGAGCAGTTTTTTCATCTGTGGCTGCGCCAGCAATGTGCTCAGAAACTCCCGCGCGATGTCGGTCGTCAGCAGGCGGTTGCGGTTCTTGGAGAACACCGAGGCGTCGAAAACGACGTCATCTATCCCAAGCCCGACAAACCAGCGGAACAAGAGATCAAACCCGAGCCGCTCCACGAGCTGGCGCTCCGAGCGCACGGTATAGAGCATCTGAAAGCGCGTCGCGCGCAACAAACGCTCCGGCGGGATCAAAGGGCGACCCTCAGCTTTGTAAAGGGCAGAGAAACACGCATCCATCGCCACGAGCGAGGTGTTCACCAGGTCGCGCATCGCGCGCAGCGGATGCTTTGCAGGCACCCGAGCTTCAAGATCGACATAGGAAAACAAAACCCCGCTAACCCGATCCTCGCCCCGCATGACACAAATCCTTCGGTTGTCCGCCGAGGAAAGTGAATCACAATAGCAAAGCTGTAGCTAGCGGGTTTTTCAGCAGCCTGTTAGGGCTGGCAAACGATAGGCTGGGAAAATTACTAAGTGTCTGTCCGATGAGATGTTGCATTAATTGAATCATTTGTGATTCAAGAAAGGCTGCCTAATTCGAGGGAGCCTTCGATGTGGACGACGGAAAATCGTGGACGTTATGATCGCAGCCGGTTGCGCTATCCGAGCGATTTGACGGATGAGGAGTGGGCGTTAGTTGAGCCCTTGATCCCTCCGGCAAAACGCGGCGGCGACAAACGCACAGTGAACCTGCGAGAGGTCATGAACGCGCTCTTGTACGTTTTATCAACGGGTTGCCAGTGGCGGGCGATCCCCAAGGATCTGCCGCCGCGCTCGACCGTCCATGGTTATTTCGATCTATGGGATTGGGATGGAACGCTCAATCGCATCCACCACGAACTCTATGTCAAATGTCGTGAATCCATTGGCCGCGAGGCTAGCCCCACAGCCGCGATCATCGACTCTCAAAGCATCAAAAGCGCGGAAAAAGGGGGGCCTATGATCCGCCGGGGTACGACGCTGGCAAAAAGATCAAAGGCAAGAAGCGCCACATCCTCGTTGATACGCAAGGGCTTTTAATACACGCGATCATACATGCAGCCGACATTCAGGACCGCGACGGCGGGGCCCTGATCATGTCAACCATGTTCGGTATGTATCCGTTTCTGAAGAAGCTTTTCGCCGATGGCGGCTATCAGGGACCGTTGTTTCGCGCCGCCGTGAAGAAAATCATGGCGCGTCTGAATGTCGAGATCGTCAAGCGATTAGATGCAGCGAAGGGCTTCGTGGTCTTGCCAAGGCGATGGGTCGTGGAACGCACTTTTGCATGGCTCGGGCGATGCCGCAGGCTGGCTAAAGATTGGGAGTGTCTGAACCGCAAGGCGCTCGCTTTCCTGCGATTGGCGTCCATCAGGTTGATGCTCAGAAAGCTATGCAATCCATAATGAACTTCGCGGACAGACTCTTAGGCATACGGCCCGTGATCGTGCGTTCGACACAATACGGTATGAGCCACCAATCTATGTCATCCTGCTGTCGTATCGGTTTTGTAGCCGTTTATATCGAGATGGTATCGAGGTCTCCATGTCCCGCAAGAATGTTTTGTTCATTGTCGTAGATCAATGGCGCGCTGACTTCGTCCCCCATGTCATGCGGTCTGAAGGCTGCGTACCGTTTTTGAACACCCCCAATCTTGACCGTCTATGCCGGTCGGGCGTCACCTTTAAAAATCACGTCACGACAGCCGTGCCATGCGGACCCG
>CAITSH010000337.1 GCA_903895005.1 uncultured Pseudomonadota bacterium | reverse complement strand
TGCATCGAGGCGTTTCGCGCCGGATACGGCGAGCGCGCGCAGCCGGCCCGAATCGATATGCGGTTTTGCGGTCAGCGTGTTAACGAACATCGCGCCGATCTGCCCCCCGATAAGATCGGTGACGCCGGGCGTGGTGCCCTTGTACGGGATGTGCAGCAAATCAACGCCGGCCATGCTCTTGAACAACTCCATGGACATATGCGGCGAGGTGCCGGTGCCTGCGCTGCCATAATTGATCCCGCCGGGCTTTTGTTTCGCCTGGGAGATCAATTCAGGGAGTGTTTTCGCCGTCACGGCCGGCCCCACAACCAGCACATTGGGAGCAGTCGCGGCGATGGTGACGGGCGCGAAATCGCGCACCGGGTCGTAGGGAACGCTTTTATAGAGCACCGTATTGAGCACCAGCGGACTGGGAACAAACAACAGCGTGTAGCCGTCCGGGGCCGAGCGTGCCGCCGCCTCGATGCCGATCAGGTTGCCGGCGCCGGGTTTGTTCTCAACCACGAATTGCTGGCCAAAAGCCTTGCTGAAATGCTGCGCCATCACCCGCGCCACGATGTCGGTGCCACCGCCCGGCGCCGAGGGCACGATGATGCGCACCGCCCGCGCCGGGTAGGCCGCCGCCTGGGCTGCGGTCTGGCCCTGGGTCTGGCCCTGGGTCTGTCCTTGCGCCTGCGTCCCTGCCACGGCACACGCGAGTACAACCGACACACACAGCTTAGGAAGCCATGCCCTCATCTGCAGCTCTCGTGGCCCGTGGCCACACGCCGGAGTTTCATGGCCGCCCTTTTATCTTCTGCTTTTGAAAATTACTTAAAACGCTTAAAGCGTGCGCAGCCCGGGCATGACGCGCAGCGCGTTGCCGCGGTCTATGGCTTCGCGTTCCGCGCCGGTAAAGCTGCGCTCACCAAGCCCGATGCGCACATCCTCGCCCTTGCGATAGGGGAAGTCGCTGCCAAACATGATTTGTGACGTGGGGATCAGCGCGCGCAGCGCGGCGATGGCGCCCTCGTGGTGGCCCTGCGCCGTATCGTAGTAAAAACGCTTCACCTCGGCCAGCACACCGTTCGGCAGCACCTCCTTGGCCTTTTCCTTCATGTCCACTTCCTGGCGCGTAAAGCGGCTCCACAGGAAAGGCATGGTGCCCCCGCTGTGCGACCAGATCCATTTGATGTCCGGGAATTTATTGGCCGCGCCGCCAAACAGCAGGCTGGCGACGGTGCGCGTGGTGTCCGTGGCGAATTCGATCGCCGATGGCGGCAGGCCGTCGATCGGGTTGCGGCAACAGGCGGGCGACAGCGGATGGGTGTAAATCACCGCCTTGCGCCGGTTGAGTTCTTCCCATATCGGCCAGAACTGGCGGTCCCCGAGGTATTTGGTGGCGTAACTGGTCATCAGCCCGATGCCGTCGGCCTTGAGCGTATCAAAGGCGTATTCGATTTCGCGCAGGCTGCCCGCGGTATCCATCAGCGGCAGCGTGGCAAACGAGCCAAAGCGCCCCGGGTAATCGCGCGCCATTTGCGCGGCGTATTCGTTCGATTCGCGCGCCAGGCGGCGGTCGGTGTCGGCGTTATTGAAATACGCCCCCGGCTGCATCAGCGCCACAACCGAAGTGGCAATGCCGTTGGCGTCCATGTCTTCGAGCGACATCTGCGGCGACCATTTGGGCGCCCCGCCGCCGCCCAGGCGCGCAAGGTCGGCCGCGTATTTGGGTGGCACGATGTGGTGATGGATGTCGATGCGATGCGGCTTGGCTCCGGCCACCGCGGCACCACCGGTCTGGCAGCCCGGCAGCAGCGCCGCCGCACCCAGCGCACCCAGGCCGGATAAAAAGCCGCGCCGTGAGGCGTTCGCCCCCCCGGCGCCGTTCGCTGCCTCACCACAAAAACAGGCCAGTTTATTCATCGCAGTCCCCTCCCTTGTCTAGTCTTCGGTACACGGCGATGACGGCATCGCCCCGGCGCCCGGCCCGCACCTTAAAGCGGCGGGGCTCCGAAAGCAAGCGCACCGGCACTGCAAACCACACGCAGTCATGCTGCGCAGCATAGAACAGCGGCATACGTTACGTACTCATGTACACTTGTTCAAGCACCCGTAGAGCCGATACCTATCTATCGTCATGCCCCGGAATGTCGCGCCAGCGCTGTGCATCGCGGGCGGGCGCCGCAGGCGATGACGAGAATCTAGTTGGCCCCTTTACGCGATCCAAGACGCAGACCAACTCTATGCCGACTCCGCCGGACCCGCAGCGCGCAACACCACCGCAGCCTCGCGCTGAGGCGTTTGCCTACCAACGCCAACGTTATATCGCCTATGCAATGGCCGGAGCCCTCCTGCTGCTGGCGGGCGCGGGCTTTACGCTCACCTCCTGGAACAAGACGGTCGAACGCCATGACCGTGAATTGGAGACCATGGTCGTCATGGGTGCCCAGGCCGTCGACACCTATTTGTCGACCCTGGAAAAAACCCTCGCCGGCCTCGCCGCCACGACGCTGCTCACCGAGGGCATTACCCCGAGGATTGCACCGGAGTTCGCAAAATTCAAAAAACGCTACCCAGAATTTGAAATCGTCGTGTTAGCCGATCCGGACGGAACGGTGCTTGCGACCAGCGAGGGGAAACCGACGGGACTACAACCGAACATTGGCGGTGAACCCTCGTTCATTGACGCGCGTGCTGCGCTGCTTAACGGCGCGAGCATGGCCGTGAGCCGTCCGTTCATCGGACCGCTCAGCGGCACCATAACCACCCCGCTTCGCTACGGCGTGCGCGATGCCGGCGGGAAACTGCTCTACGTGCTGGGCGGCGGACTTTCCCAGGCGCGCACCCACGCCTTCTGGAGCGAGGCACCGCTGCCCCCCGCGGCGGCGATGGGCATCATCCGCGATGACATGTACGTTGTCGCGCGCCATCCGCTGCCACCCGAGCGCCCGACACGTATCTTCACAGAGCCGCTGGACGGCCTGTTGCCGGACCACCTGCGCAAGGGCAACCTCCCCAAGAACGGACTCTTGCGCGGCAAGAGCAAAATCACCGGGGAGGGAACGACCCTCGCCTTTCGGCGCCTGCCCAATTATCCCCTGACCTTTTACGTCAACAACCCCCAGCGTAATCTCTATATGGAGTGGTGGGCTTCGACCTGGCCGATCTACCTGCTCCTGCTGCTGACCTTTGGCGGGGGTATCGCCATCATCCGCTGGATAGAGCGCAGCTGGGGCCAGTGGCGGCTCGAGCGCGAGAACCGCGTCGCGGAGCTCACCGAACTGGCCCTGAAACTCGAATCGCGCAACCTGCTGCTTGACGAGTTTTCCCGCCGCCAGCGCGCGAGCAACGCGGCACTGGAAAGCACCAATGCCGAACTCGAGGCCTTCATGTACTCGGTGTCGCATGATTTGCGCGCGCCGCTTCGTGCCATCGACGGCTACACGGCCATCCTGCAGGAAGAACTTAGCCTTCCCGAGGGCAGCGAGGGCCGTCGTCTGTTTGAGCGCATCCGCAACAATTCCAGACGCATGAGCGACCTGCTCAACGACCTGCTCGACCTGTCGCGCTATTCCACCCAGGAATTGAACCGGGAGCCGGTGGACATGGGTGAAAAAGTCGATTCAGTCGTCGCGGAGCTGGTCGACCGCAGCACGGGTGCGCGCTTCGAGATCGGAACCCTGCCGCCGTGCCAGGGCGACCGCGTGCTGCTGCGGCAGGTCTGGATCAACCTCATCGGCAACGCACTCAAGTACAGCGCAAAAACCGAAATCCCGACGATTCGAATCGGTTTCGAAGACGGCGCGTACTTTGTCGCCGACAACGGCACCGGCTTCGACATGGCCTACGCCGACAAGCTGTTCAAGCTGTTCAGCCGGCTCCACCATGAAAAAGAGTTCGAGGGAACCGGCGTCGGGCTTGCGATCGTCAAGCGCGTGATTGAGCGCCACGGCGGACGGGTGTCTGCCCAGGGTACCCCGGGGGCGGGCGCACGGTTTACGTTTTCCATTACCGCACCATCGTGATGCCACCCGACTACCGTGCTTGTTGATCGCATCTTCAGGGAATTATTCCGGCGCAAACCTGCCGCGGAGCACACCGCCGCCGGCCCGCTCAAGCTGCACCTTGGCTGCGGTCGCAACATCCTGCCCGGCTGGGTGAACGTGGACATGACGCCGCAGCCCGGCGTCGACCTTACCGCCGATTTCGACGCGTGTGCGCAAGCGCCGCTGCCATTCGCCGACAACTCGGTCACGGAGTTCCTCGCCAACCACCTTATCGAGCACCTGGCAAACCCGCTGCCCTTCATGCAGGAGTTGCACCGTATCGCGCGGTCCGGTGCAAGGTTCGTGCTGCGCTGCCCCTATGGTTCGAGCAACGACGCCTTCGAAGACCCGACACACAAGCGGATTTACTTTCCAGGTTCCTTCGCCTATTTCGCACAACCGACTTACGCCAAGGCCGACTACGGCTACCGCGGCGACTGGGACATCGTCTCCGCCACGCTGCTGCTTGACGGTGCGCGCTTTGCAGGCAAGACCCAGGATGAAATCTGGTTCGAGGTCAATGCCTACAACAACGTCGTCAGGGAACTGGTGGTGGAGCTGCGCGCGGTCAAACCCATCCGCCCGCAAAGCGCCGACCTGCTGCGGCCCGTACCGGTCGGCTTCGCCTTTACCTGAAACCTGAAGCGCCGGGTCCGTTACTCGGGCATGACACCGGCCTTGCGCAGCAAGCCAGTCCATTTGCGCAATTCAGCTTTCAAGAAGGCGTCGGTCTCAGCCGTGGAAAGCTGCACGATGCGCCCGCTGCCCTGCTGCAGGCGGGAGCGCACCTCGGGCGATTGCATCGCCTTGTCTATTTCCGCGCGCAGGCGCGCCACCACGGCCGGCGGCGTCCTGGCCGGCGCGAACAGGCCGAACCAGGTTTCCATTTCAAGCGGAATGACACCTTCCTCGCCCAGGGTGGGAATATTCGGCCCGTCGGGCGCGCGCTCCCGGCTCGACACTGCCAGCGCCTTCACCTGCCCCGAGTCAATATAGGGCCGAGTGGTTGTGGTGTTGTCAAAGAACAAGTCCACGCGCCCGGCGAGCAAATCCTGGTAGACCGGTTGCGCGCCCTTGTACGGAACGATGAGGATGTCGACATTCCCGATTGCGCGCAGCAACGACGCGAGAATGAATTGCCCGGTCCCCGGTCCGCTGGTACCAATGGTGAGTTTTCCCGGTTCGGCGCGCGCCAGGGCCAGCACGCCCTTAAGGCTGGAGGCCGGCAGGTCCCTGCGACCTAAAAGCGTGTAGGAATGGCTTACAACGATACGCAGCGGAATGAAATCGGCGAGCGGGTCGTAGCCGGGCTTCGTATAGAGCCCCATGTTGAGCGCCATGTTCGACAGGCCGCCCACCAACAGGTGGTAGCCGTCCGCCGGCGCATGCGCGACGGTCTGCGTGCCGAGCAGCGTGCCCCCTCCGGAGCGGTTTTCGACGATGAACTGCTGTCCGGTCTGTTCCGAAAGCTTGTTGCCCAGCACCCGTGCAACGAGGTCAAAGCCGCCGCCGGGCGTGGAGGGCGCGAGTATGCGAACGGGTTTGAGCGGATAGTCCTGCGCGAACGATGCCGTGGCCGCACACGCGACGCAAAGCGCGAACAAAAGTCCGGAGACAAAACGTATTTTCATACCCGCTATTTTGCCACGCGACGGCCCCAGTGCCGCCCGGCTAAACGTCAGGCTGCGGTAACCCGGTTGCGGCCGCCTTTTTTCGATTCGTATAGCGCGGCGTCGGCGCGCGTGACGAAGTCATGCGCGGACTCGCCGCGGCGGTAACTGGTCACCCCGAAGGACACCGTCACATTGGCAACAAGGTCGTTGCCGTCGACGCGCTTGATGCGGCAACGCTCGACGGCGGAACGGATTCTTTCGGCGAGTTTCCGCGCACCGGCAAGCGGCGTGTCGGGCAGCAGGATGGCGAATTCCTCACCGCCGTAACGCGCCGCCGTGTCCTTGCCCTTGACGTTATGTTCCAGGATCTGTGCCACGCCGCGGATCACCTTGTCACCGAACACATGGCCGTAGGTATCGTTGACCCGCTTGAACAAGTCGATATCCGCGATCAGCAGGCAGGGCCCGTGGTCTTCGTCCTGGGAGGGGGCCATCAGGCAATCCATCAGCGCCCGGTCAAAGCCCTTGCGGTTGGACAGGCCGGTAAGCCCGTCGGCGAGCGCATCTTCGCGCGCGCGCGTTACCTCTTGGCGCAATAGCTCGATTTCGCGGCGGCTTTCCTCCAGCCTCCCCTGTAGATGCCCCATCGATCCCTGCATGCCGCGCGTGTGCTGCAGCAGCGCGTCGAGTTCCCCCTCAACCGCCGTTTTGCCCTCTTCGAGGCCGCCGGTGAGCTTTTCGAGTGCGTCGCCAAACTCGCTGGCATCATTACCGGCCTGCGTCGCCGATCGCGCCACATCGGCCATGACCTTCTGGAAACCGACGGTCACGCGCTGGGCCAGCGCCTCGTCAAGTTCGGCGATGTGCCGCCGGAACAAATCGGCTGTGGTTTGTTCGTCCAGCAGCGCGCCGTCGCGCGTGTGATCGTCGATGCTCGCCCTGAGAGCGGAATTACGGCCCGCGACATACTCATACCAGACCGCGTAGCTGACAGGATGCAGCGCCGCCGCCTGCCGTGACATGAGCGGAACCGCGTGCCGCAGGAACTCGGCGCTTTTTTCGACGCTGTCTGAATACTTCATGCTGCTCCCGTGAATATCCCTGCGCAATCGTAAAAATGGCGCCATCAAAACGCTGGGCTGGAACAAAGAGATGTGCCCGACCCCGTCGGGTCGGATCGCATCGAAATGCCATGGGATAAACGATGACATGGTGATGACGACCGCCGCAAAAGTATAAGCATGAAACACCGCCAATTGCACTAGCTCCTTTGGCATAGTCGTTCGTACGCAAACAATAGGGCGGATCCTTCGCCACCATCGCAGTGTCTTGCGCGTGGTATCGTAATTGCTTGAAGCGGGATGATTCAAACATCCCTCCACCCCGCCCGCCATGACACGGCCGGCACCGCACCAAGGAACAGCATGCTGCGTTTTTTTGCACTTTTCTCCCTCATCGCCATCGGCGCCCTCCCGCCCGCCGCTCTGGCACAAACGTATCCGAACAAGGCCATCAGGCTGATCGTGCCCTTCCCGCCCGGCGGCGCGGTCGACATACTCGGGCGCGCCGTTGCGGCAAAACTTGCCGAGCAGCTTGGCCAGCCGGTCACCATAGACAACCGGCCTGGCGCCGGCGGCGCCATCGGTGGCGAAGCGGCGGCAAAATCCGCACCCGACGGCTACACCCTGCTGATGGGCTCGACAACCACCATGTCGATCAACCAGTATCTATACGCCAAGCCGCCCTACGACCCGGCGCGCGACTTCGTGCCGGTCACGCTGATCGCCTTTGTGCCGCATATGCTGGTGGTCGGCCCCGCCGTCGCGGCACAAAATCTGCGCGATTTCATCGCCTATGCCAGGGCCAATCCGGGCAAGCTTAACTATGCCTCGGCCGGGAACGGCACCCCGCACCACATTGCGGCCGAGATGTTCAAGCAGATGACCGGCACCGAAATGGTCCACGTTCCCTACAAGGGAACCGGCCCCGCCGTCACCGACATCGTCGGCGGGCAGGTCTCATTCATGTCGGTCGAAATCCTCGCCGCGATGCCCATGATCACGGCCGGCAAGCTGCGCGCACTGGGCGTTGCGACACCGCGACGCAACCCGAGCGCGCCCGATGTGCCGACCGTGGCCGAGGCCGGCCTGCCCGGATTCGAAGTCACCTCCTGGTACGGCGTTGTCGCGCCGGCCGGCACGCCACGCGAGATCACGGCAAAACTCGCGACTGAAATCGCCAAGGCGGTCGCATCGCCGGACTTCAAGGAACGCCTTGCAGGCCTCGGGGCCACCGCGGTTGGCAACACGCCCGATGAATTCGGTGCGTTCATGCGCCGTGAGGGTGAAAAATGGGAAAAGGCCGTCAAGGCTTCAGGAGCAAGGCTGGACTGAAGTCGCGTGGCGGCTGTCGGGAATATTGCAGTAAAAAGGAGGAAAAAAAAACATGGGAAGCAACATCACACCGCTGCTGCAAACGCGCCGGCTCTCTCACGCCTTTGGCGTGGAACTGCTCGGTCTGGATTTGCGCACGTCGCTCTCCGACGCCGCCATAGCCGAAATCCGCCGGCTGTGGAATGCGCACGGCATCCTGCTCATCCGCGGCCAGGACATCACCGTTGAGCAGCATGTCGCCTTCAGCCGCCGCTTTGGCGAACTCGACCTGCACGAAACACTCAAGCCCTTCCGTCATGCCGCGCACCCCGAGTTGCTTGTGCTCTCGACTATTCCGGTAGACGGCAAACCCTCGGCGAGCGAGAACGTAGGCCGGCACTGGCACTCGGACCTGTCCTACACCACGCGCCCGCCGCTGGGCTCTCTGTTTCATGCGCAAATCCTGCCCGAGGTGGGCGGTGACACGGTGTTTGCCAGCATGGGTGCCGCGTACGACGCGCTTTCCGAAAAAATGAAATCGCTGATCGACGGCCTTGAAGTCGTGCACGATTACATGGGTGTGGAAAACATGAAAAGGCGCGACCCGGCCCTCGTCGCCGAATTGCGCAAGGCCAACCCGCCGGTCGCACAGCCGCTGGTTCGCGTGCACGAGGAAACCGGGCGCAAGTGCCTCTACCTTTCAGAACAAATGACCAAGGTGATCGTGGGCATGAGCGAGCGCGAATCGGCACCACTCATGCGCTTTTTGTTCGAGCACTCGGTTGACCCGCTCTTTACCTACCGCCACAAATGGGCCAGGCACGACCTGCTGATGTGGGACAACCGCAGCACCATGCACCTCGCGCTCGCCGACTTTGACCCCGGCGCACACCGCTATTGCGTGCGCACGACCATCCTCGGCGCACAGAGCGGAAAAATCATCACGCGCTGAACGGTAACGAACGGCTGGAAACGCGCTTCTGGCGCGGATTTCCAGCCGGTAATGCGGGATCAACAAGCCACTGAATCGAAAAACACATGCTGCCTATAGGACAATTCCAGATCGACCGACTCGCCGACATCGAGCCGGTGCGCCTGCCCTCGATGCGCGGTTTTCCGCTGCTGACCAAGGACATCCTGACCGAGCACGCGCGCATCATGGGGCCGCGTTTCATCGATCCGCAAACGCTGGACCTGTTCATCAGCTTTCACACCTATGTGCTGCGCATCAACGGCCGCGTCATCCTGGTCGACGCCTGCATCGGCGACCACAAGCACCGCCCCAACCGTCCGGACTGGCACATGCGCCAGAGCGATTTCCTGCAAAGGCTGGCCGGCCTGGGCGTAAAACCGGAGGACGTCGATGCGGTGATGTGCAGCCACCTGCATGCGGACCACGTCGGCTGGAACACGCGGCTCGTAAACGGCCAATGGGTGCCGACCTTTCCGAACGCGCGCTACATCATGGCCGAGGTCGAGTACAAGCACTGGCTGGCGCGCTACGAACGCGAAGGCGTGTCACTCAACCACGGTTCCTTCGCCGACAGCGTGCTGCCGGTGGTGCAAAGCGGGCAGGCCGACATGGTCGGCATGTCCCAACAGATAGAGCGCGGCATTCGGCTGGAGCCTGCGGCAGGCCACACCCCGGGCACGGTATTCATCCATGTCGAGGACGGCGGCGGACATGGCGTGCTGACCGGCGACATCATCCACCACCCGATACAACTCGCCTTTCCCGGCATGCCGACGCAGTATTGCGAAGATCCGGCACTCGCCTCAAAGGTCCGCGTGGCGATGTGCGAACGCTACGCAAATACCGGCACCCGCTTGCTGACCGCGCATTTCCCCGCACCCTCGTCAGGATGCATCCTGCGCGATGGCAAACACTTCGGCTTTGCGTTCGACACTGAATGACCGGACTTCGACCAGAATTGATGGAACAGGATAAAACCATGACCCGCGCCTTCAAAACGACTTTCCTTTCCCGCACCATCACGCCGGCCCTGCTGCTTGCCATCACGGCCC
>CAITSH010000336.1 GCA_903895005.1 uncultured Pseudomonadota bacterium | reverse complement strand
GAGGCCATCGCCTCGGCCATGCGTCATGAATATGAAGCCGTGGCCAACGCGGGGTTCGTGCTGCAACTCGACTGCCCGGACCTGGCGATGGGCAGGCACATCCAGTACACCGATCTCTCCACCGACGAATTTCGCAAGCGCATGCACATGCACATCGAGGCGCTCAACCACGCCGTGGAGAACATCCCCGCAGAGCAGCTGCGCATGCACTTGTGCTGGGGCAATTACGAGGGGCCCCACCACTGCGACGTCCCGCTAAAGGACATCGTTGACGTGGTGTTCAAGGCCAAGCCCAGCGCCATTTCGTTCGAGGCCGCCAATCCGCGCCATGCGCACGAGTTCACCGTGTTTGAAACGGTAAAGCTGCCCGAGGGCAAGGTGTTGATTCCCGGCGTGCTCGAATCGAAGACGAACTTCATCGAGCATCCGGAACTCATCGCGCAGCGCATTGGCCGCTATGCCGACCTGGTCGGCCGCGAAAACGTGGTCGCCGGCAGCGACTGCGGTTATGGCACCTGGGTCGGTCAGGCCGCCGTCGATCCGCAGGTGGTCTGGGCCAAACTCGCCGCCATGGCTGAGGGCGCGCGTATCGCCAGCCGCAAGTACTGGCCTTAAACGGACGTCACCTTGCCATGAAGGCTGGAAAGCCGCGCCTGGCGATGGTTTCCAGCCAGTCCTGTTTTTTTACGCGCGGCGGTCTTTAACGCAAGCGCAGTTCACCCCAGTTGCGGATAAAGCTGCCTCGCGCGTGCGAGCAGCGCCCGGCTGCGCGTGTTGGCGTCCGCCGCAATCTGCCGCTCGTCACCGACCGTGAGCTGCCCGTCGCGGACAAGAATGCGTCCCTCGACCATGGTGAGCTTCGCACGTGTGTTCGAGCCAGCGAGCAAAAAGCCGCCAAGAGGATCATCAAGGGCTCCGGCGCAGTCCAGGCCCAGAAGGTCGAAGGCCGCGAGGTCGGCGCGCATGCCCGGTGCGATCACGCCAAGCTCCGGGCGTCCGAGCATCATCGCCGCGTCGCGCGTTGCCATGCGCATCACATCGTCCGGTGAAAACCAGTCTTGCGCCGGATCCATTTCGTCGGCACCGCCGGCACGGTGCAAGAGCAGCGCGAGGCGAACGTCGGCGAGGAAGGCTCCGCTATCGTTGCTGGCGGCGCCGTCGGCGCCTATGCCTACCGGTATGCCGGCCGCCCGCATGCGGTGCAGTCGCGGCATGCGGTAGCCGAGACGCAGCACGGTGCGCGGGCAGTGCGCGACGCCCACGCTGCTATCGGCAAAGAGCGCGATATCGGTGTCATTGAGTTCGGTGCAGTGCGCGAACCAGGTGCCCGGTCGCAGCCAACCGGCTGCTTGCAGGAATTCGACCGGGTCCATTCCCGTCTCGCGTTTTGACAGTGCGCGCTCGGCGCTGCGCGGGTGCAGGTGGGCGTGCAGGCCGCAACCGAGTTCGGCGGCGAGCGCGCCGATGTCGCGCATCAGTCCGGCCTGGGTATAGCTGATGTTCGACGGACCGAGTGCGAATCGCAGCATGCCGCCCTCACCCGGCTCGTTCCATCGCGCAATGTCATCGCGGGTCTGGCGCATCAGCGCATCCGGCTCGTCCAGCAGTCGTGACAGCCGCGTACCCATGATCCCGGAGAGACGTTCCTGCACGCGCCCGCCTATGGACGGCAGGCAGCTGCGGACAAGATGAAGCCGCATGCCCAGCGACCGCACGGCTTCGATCTGCGCGGTGATGCGCTCGTCGCCCTGGGCACCGAGGTTAAAGGCGTGGTCCGCGCTTGTCGTGCAGCCGGACAGCAGCAGCTCTGCCGCGGCCGTGCTTGCGGCTGCGGCAATGTCCTCTGGCGTCATTTCCGCCCACAGCGGATAAAGGTTGACCAGCCAGTCCTCGGACGCGGCGCGGTGCGCGCGCGGAATGGCGCGGGTCAGCGACTGGAAAAAATGATGATGGACGTTGATCAGGCCCGGTGTGAGCAGGCAGCCGGCGAGATCGATATTTTCGTCTGCCGGCAGCCCGATCGGCATGCCCTGCACCCGTTCGATGCGCCCGTCGAGCACTGATACGTGGCCGTTCTCCAGCCACGGCTGCGCATCGTCGCAGGTGCGGATCCAGCTGGCGTTACGCAGGATGGTACGCATGGTGTTTGTACGGCCCATGGCATGGGGCGTTGATTGTCGGTGTCATATAATAAGGCTTCTTTCATCATCGAAGAGTCGCTTCGCCATGAGTGTAGTGAGTGCAATGGGCACGACCAGTGCGCCGCCCGCCTGGGATGGTGCGATTGATGCGGCGACGCTCGCCCTGCTGGAGCGGCGCAAGGTGCGACCCTTCACCGGAACGCGGCCGGTCATCGTCGCCGTCGATTTGTACGACCTCGTGTACGACGGCGGACCGCGCCCGGTGCGCGAGCTGATGGCTGATTTTCCGGCCTCTTGCGGCGAGCACGCCTGGCGCGCGTTGCCGCCGACGGTGGAGCTGTACGCCGCAGCCCGCGCCAACGGCGTGCCCATCGTGCACGTGACCTCCGACACGCGGCTCGAGACCGCTCCTCGCGGCATCCATCCGACCAACCGCCGCCGCCGGCAGCCCGATCTCGCCTTGTACAAGATCAAGGACGAGCTGGCCCCCGCGGCCGGTGAGCTGGTTGTCTACAAAAAGCGCGCCAGCGCCTTTTTCGGCACGCCGCTGGCCGCGTTTCTGAACGAGTTGGGCGCCGACAGTATTTTTGTCATCGGCGAGAGCACCAGCGGGTGCGCGCGCTCGAGCGTCGTCGAGGCCTGGTCGCTGGGCTATCCGGTGGCGGTGATTTCCGATTGCTGCTTTGACCGCAGCGAGCTGGCACACAAGTCCAGCCTGTTCGACATGCACCTGAAGTACGCCGAGGTCATGGACCAGCCGGCGGCGATCCGCCACATGCAGTCCCTGTCGGCGGGAAAGGCCTAGCCCATGCGCGACTTTGAGGATTACTGCTGGCGCGATGTGGTGACCGAGGCCGAACTGCACATTTATTCTGCCTACGTTCGCGAACGCGGCATCGGCAAGCGCCCGGCGCTGCTGGTGGTGCATCCGGGCGTCGAATCGAACATCCCTGCAGCCTGGATCGCACCTGCGGCGCAGTTGCTCGGCATGGCAAGGCGTTGCGCCCTGCCGGTGCTGCACTCGCTGCCGGCGGGCGCGAAGCCGGCGACGGCGCTCGCGCCCTTGCCCGGTGAACCTGTCTGCGCCCGGCCGTGCGAGAGCGCATTTTTTTCAACCGAACTCGAGCGCATGCTTACCGTGAGCGGCGCGCAATCGCTGCTGGTCTGCGGTGCCCCCACGAGCGGTGCACTGCGCGCCACCGTGATCGAGAGCAAGTCCTATGGCTACAAGGTTGCGCTCGCCGAGGAGGCGGTCGGTGATGAGTCGGTTTTTTTGCACAAGATCGCGTTGTTCGATCTTGCGCACAAGTACGGCGATCTGATGTCTCTGGATGAGTTGTTGCAGCAGCTTGGCGCGCTGCCGGGGACCATTCCGCAAGCAATCAAGGCCTGACCCGGTCGCTTCAGGCGCGGGTCCCCGCGCCCCGCACCTACTCCGCCTTGATGTTGGCCGCTTTCGCCGCCTTGGCGTACTTTTCAAGGTCGGCGCGTATCAGCCTGGTCATTGCTGCGCCGTTTAGCACGAGCATGTCCATGCCTGCGCTTTCGAGTTTTTTGCGCAGTTCCGGTTGCGCTGCAACCCGGAGGATGTCCGCCTCGATTTTTGCCGCAATCGCCGGCGGCGTGCCGTGCGGCGCCATGAAGCCGTAATAGCTCTCGAGCGAGAAGTCCTTCAGCTCGGGAATGCCCGATTCGCGTATGGTCGGAATGTCCGGAGCGGCCGAAGAGCGTTCGGCGCTGAGCAGCGCGATCGGGCGCAGCCGTCCTTGCTTGAAAAACGGCACCGCCGGTGGCAGCGTCGCAACGACGATATCGATATGCCCGGCGACAGTGTCGGCCACCGCCGGCGCGCAGCCCTTGTGCGGGATATGCAGCGCCGAGATACCCATCACCGATTTGAACATTTCCATGCCGAAATGATGCGGGCTGGCGACGTTGCAACTGGCATAGGAGAATTTGTCCGGCGAGCTCTTGAGCAGGGCGGTGAATTCCTTCATGTCCTTGACCGCTATCTTGCTGCTGTTGACGGCGATGACCATCGGCCCGGAGGTGACCACCGCGAGGTTGGTGAAGTCACGCGTAAAGGCGAAGGGCAGCTTGTCGTACACCACGTCGTTGATGATGTGGGTGTTGGTCGCGAGCAGCAGCGTGTAGCCGTCGGCAGGCGCGCGGAACACCAACTCGGCACCGATCGACCCGCCGCCGCCGGGCCGGTTCTCGACCACGACCTGCTGCTTCCACAATTCCGACAAGCGCTCGGCGAAAATACGCGCCGTGGTGTCGGCGCCCCCGCCCGGCGTATAGGTGACGATCAGTTTCACCGGCTTGGAGGGATAATCCTGCGCCGTCGCGGTGAGTGCGAAACCCGTCAGGAGGAAAAGTGAAAATGAAACAAGGAGCTTGCGCATGGCCTGCCTTTGAAGCGTATGTGGACAGGCCCTACCTTAACGCCTATCGGCGCCCACGGCAACGCATGCACGCTTGTGGTGAACGGCGCACCGCGCGGGGGAACGGTCGCATCGAGCTTTGGTGGCGGCGCGTATTCCCATCCTGGATGAAAGTTCCGCTGGAGTATCTCGAGAAGCAAGCTTCATGCGGTGCTGTGACGGGCTGGAAAGCCGCGCCGGTATTGGCTTTTCAGCGTATACCTATTCCGCTTTCGCCCCCGAGACCTCGACCACGACACGCCAGCGGGTTAGTTCCGCAGCCATGAATTTGCTGAACTCCTCGGGTGTGCTGCCCACCGGTTCGGCGCCCTGGCTGATGATCTGGTTGCGCAGTTCGGGTACCGCGAGGGCAATGGCGAGCGTTTGTTGCAGTTTGGAGAGCGCTTCTTTCGATGTGCCGGCCGGTGCGAGAACACCGTGCCATGAAGCGCCGATCAGCGAGGGCATGCCGGCTTCGGTCGCGGTGGGTACATCGGGCAGCAGCGGCGAGCGCTTGGTGGCGGTGATCACAAGCGCCTTCAAGCGTCCGGCTTTGACGTGAGGCAAAAACGCCGGGATGGTGTTGAAGGCGAGCTGCACGCGCCCCGCCATCATTTCGGGCAGGGCCTGGGCGACGCCCTTGTAGGGCACGTGCACGATGTCAATGGCCGCCTGGCTCTTGTACATCTCGCCGATGAGGTGCAGGCCGCTGCCCACGCCGGTGGAGCCAAAATTCAACTTGCCCGGATTGGCCTTCCCATAAGCGGTGACCTCGGCCAGCGTGTTGGCCGGGAGTACCGTGCTCGTAAAGAGCATGAAGGGCAGGTTGGCGATCTGCGATACCGGCGCAAAATCCTTCATTACATCGTAGCCGAGCTTCTTGTACAGGCTGGGCCCGATGGAGAGCGGGCCGACATTGCCCCAAAGCAGCGTGTAGCCGTCGTTGGGCGCCCTGGCCGCCGCTTCGGTGCCTATCGTGCCGCCGGCGCCGCCGCGGTTGTCGACGACGATGGGCTGTCCGAGTGCGGCTGACCAGTGCTGTGCGGTGAGGCGGGCCACCGAATCAATCGATTCACCGGCCGGGTAGGGGACGATGAGGCGTATGGGCCTGTTTGGATAGGCCTGGGCCAGCGCGGTGCCCGGAGCGGCGGCCATCAGGAGCATTCCGGTCATTGCAGCCAGAGAATGGGCTAGCACCTTCCCCGGCGCCATTGACCTCAGCAGTCTTGTCGCTTTCATGTTCCTCCTCCGGGAGTTTTATATATTCTTGGCGAGCCAGTCACCGATGAAATCGATGCCCAGTTGCCGGTTGTCGACCTGGCAGTGTTCCGAGCCGGTCTCCGCCGGCGTGAAAATCTTGAGCGTCTTGTTCTTGGATCCGACTTCGGCGTAAAGCTTGTGTGCAGCCGCCACCGGCACCACGCGGTCGTTCTCGCCGTGTGTCACCAGGAAGGGGCAGGTGATCTTGTCCGCGATGCCCTCGAGCGAGAAGGTGCGGGCGTGCTCGAGCGCCGCATCCGAGTCGGACATGCCCAATATCCACTGGAACTGGAAATTCGACTGCGCGCTTTTTTTCGGGTCGGAGGCGAGTTGCCGCTTGATGTTCGACTGCCATGCGTGCAGGTCCCAGTGCAGTGCGCCAAGCGCCACGCAGGCGGCGTAGCGGCGCTCGAGGGCGGCGATGCGCGGCGCGTAATAGCCGCCGAAGCTGTAACCCATGATGGCGACGCGCTTGGCGTCAACGTCCTTGCGCGCGGCGACGAACTCGTAGGCCGCCTTGCCCGCCACCTCGTAGTCGGGGCGCGCGTAAATTTCGCGCAGGCGCAGTGATTCGCCCTGGCCGGGGCCGTCTATGGCAAGCGTGTTGAAGCCGCGCTGCGCGAACTCGACCCCGGCAAAGAGCACGCTCATTTCCTTGCAGTTGTCCATGCCGTCAAACAGCACCACCGTCGGCGCCGGCCCGGTCACTCCTTGCGCCTTCATGAAATACGCCGGCAGCGTCTTGCCCTCGTAGGGGACTTCGACGATTTCCATTGTCGGGTAACGGCGTTTGAGTCCTTCTTGCGAGCAACGCAATGCCTTGCGGTATATCGCGGTCTTTTGCTCGCCCAGCGGCACGAAGCGCTCGCCGGTGTAGTAGTAATTGCCTGCGCGCAGGTACTGGTTGCCGGCGGTGGCCTGGTTGCCGGCGGCGGCCGCCTCGTCGCCGAGTTTCTCCACCATGGCCGCGACCTTGCTCCATTCCTCGCCCCATGCCGCCGCTTCGCCCTCGCGCTCGCGCAGTCTCGCGCAAACCAGTTCGATCTCACCGAGCGATACCGCCCCGTAGGGCGCCATGCCCTTGCATACGAGAGTCGCGTTCGACCACATCAGGTTGCCGGGGAAATGCTCGGTCCAGGTGTTGTGTGAAGCCATTCTGCCGCTCTCCTTGGTTGCTTGGTTGTATGGTGCTCGGTCGTTGTTCCGGGTTACCGATGTGCCTGCGTGGCGCGACGTGTCCGGTACGGGTATGACTGCAGGCGTTCTTGATTCCGGCCGGCGAAGCCGGCGGCCAGTCTGCCATATCTAATTTTTGCTGCGCCGCACCCAAGTTATTCCCGTGCTTTCCCGAGCTATTTACGTGTGCAAAAGTTAAAATGTCCGGCTTGATTTCAATCATCACCCACCAAGGAATGCCATGATGTCCGTCGTTCGCCGCAGCTATGCGCTGTTTTTTCCGTTTTTGCCGGTCGCACTTGCGGCGGTTCTGGCCTGCGCTTCGGTGGGAGTACAGGCGCAGACGTTCCCCAACCGGCCGGTGCGTATCATCGTCGGATTCCCCTCGGGCAGCCTTCTTGATGTGCTCGCCCGCGCCATCGGCGAGGAATTGCGCAAGGGCTGGGGCCAGCCGGTGCTGGTCGAGAACCGCGCCGGCGCCGATTCCATCATCGCCGCCGAAACGGTGGCCAAGTCCGCGCCCGACGGGCACACGCTGTTCCTTGGCACCCTGGGCGCGCTGGGACTCAATCCGCACCTGTACCAGACGCTGCCTTATGACCCGGCAAAGGATTTTACGGGCGTGAGTTTTGTCGCCGATAGCCCGTTCGCGCTCGCGGTCAATCCGGATTTGCCGGCAAAGAACGTCGCCGAATTGATTGCGCTCGCCAAGGCCTCGCCAGCCAAACTCAACTACGCCTCGGGCGCGAGTTTCGCGCAAATGCTCGGCGAAGCCTTCAAGCGGCGCACCGAGACCGATATCACGCTGATCCCCTACAAAGGCGTGCAACCGGCAATAACCGACCTGATCAGCGGGCGGGTGCAGGTCATCTTTGCTGATGTGCCGAGCATCATGCCCGCGTACAAGGGGGGCAAGGCGCGCGTGCTGGCGGTGAGTGGATCACGCCGTTCGCCCCTGGTGCCCGAGGCGCCGACCATCGCCGAAGGGGGCGTCAATGGCTACGAATATTCGACCTGGTACGCCTTTGTCGCGCCGGCCGCCACGCCGCGGGACGTTGTGGAAAAACTCAATGCCGCCATCACCGGGGTGATGGTCACGGCCGAGATGAAGCAGCGCTTTTTGGGCGTGGGCCTTGAGGCGCGTCCTTCCAAACCGGAATACGTGACGCAACTCATCAAGGACGAAATCATACGCTGGGGGCCCATCGTCAAGGCGGCGGGCATCAAGCAGCAATAGCAAGGCGGCTCCTCTTGCCGGTGACATGGCCGCGGGAATGGTGCGCACGTACCGGATTTCGCGCAAAATTGCGCTTTAGTGCGGCCAAGATGTCGTCGGGAAGCGGCCGTGTAGCAGCGTCTCAGCGTCTCAGCGTCAAAGCGTCATCAGAAAGTGTCGTTCAATGCAGG
>CAITSH010000335.1 GCA_903895005.1 uncultured Pseudomonadota bacterium | reverse complement strand
GATTCGCTGGTGCGCGAGTACCCAGGCGGCGCGGCGTTTTCCGCTATCGCAAGCGGTGTACTGGCGCTCCCGCTGGCGCGAAAAAAGGGCGGTGTCGTGCTGTGGTTTCGACCCCAGACAATCCAGACCGTGCGTTGGGGCGGCAATCCGCTCGACAAGCCGATGGTCACCGGGCCGCACGGTCCGCGGCTCACCCCGCGGAAGTCGTTTGAGCTTTTCACCGAGTCGGTCGAGGCCCGCGCGCTCCCCTGGAAAAACGTGGAGATCGAAGCAGCGCTGCGACTGCGCATGCTCATCATGGAGCTGGTCGTGAGTCGCGCGGAACAGGTCGCGGAGCTTAACGTCGATCTCACGCGCAGCAACGAGGAACTCGACGCCTTTGCCTACGTGGCGAGCCATGACCTGAAGGAGCCGTTGCGCGGCATTTCAAAATACACGCATCAGCTCCTGGAAAGCGCCGCCAGCGCCGATGGCGAGACGCGCCAGCGACTAGAAGTCCTGTTGCGGCTAACGCTGCGGATGGACACACTGCTCGACTCGTTACTGCACTTTTCCCGCGTTGGAAAGGCGACACTGCAATTCCAGCCGGTTGATCTCAGCGAAGTGGTCGAAGAGGCGCTGGAGATGGTGGCTGCGCGGCGCCAGGAAGTGCCGACCCTGATTCGCATCCCGCAGCCACTGCCGACTGTCTTGTGCGATCGGATGCGGGCGCGAGAGATCTTCGTGAACCTCCTCGCAAACGCCCTGAAATATAACGAGCAGCCGCAGCGCGAAATCGAGATTGGCTACCGCGCGGACGATGCACGCGGCCCGGTTTTTTTCGTGCGAGACAATGGCATCGGCATCGAGCCGCGGCACTTCGAGACAGTCTTCAAAATGTTCAAGCGCCTGCATGGCCGCGACGCCTTTGGCGGCGGCTCGGGCGCGGGGCTATCGATCGTGCAAAAGCTCGTCGAGCAGCATCGCGGCAGCGTCTGGCTGGAATCGAAGCCCGGGGTGGGGAGCACGTTTTACTTTACCCTTAGCGCCCCGCTTCAACTATGAATACCGAATCGCCGCCCGGTTACCTCCTCGTGGTGGAGGATTCCGACGAGGACTTCGACACGGTGCTTGAGGCCGCCCGCGCTGCGGGCCTGCAGCACGAAATTCGCCGGGCGACCTCCGGCGATGAATGCGTGCGCCTGCTCTGCGACAACGAACGCGAGGGCCGCGCGAATCCGAAGTTTGTCCTGCTCGATCTCAATACGCCGCGGAGCGACGGCCGCGATGCACTGCTAAACATTCGCCAAAACGAACGCCTACGCGCTCTGCCACTCGTCGTCCTCAGCACTTCGAACAATCCTCGCGACCTGGAGTTTTGCTACGCCGCGGGCGCGAACGCTTATCACACAAAGCCGGTGAGCTATCCTGAGCACCTGAAAACCCTGCAGGAGATTTTCTCCTACTGGCTGACCAGTGTCGCGCTACCCACTTATCCCTGAACCCTGCATGGACATCACCGCGCCTTTTCATGTCCTGATCATCGAGGATTCGCCCGAAGATCGCGCCGACATCAGGCAGATGCTGCTACGCGGCTCGCAGCGACACTACCGATTTACCGAGACGGAAACCGGTGAGGCCGGAGTGAGTGCGATATATGACCACCTGGACAACCCGCCGGATTGCGTAATCCTGGATTTCAATCTTCCGGACATGGACGCGTTCGGGGTGCTCGCCGCCTTGCGGGCCAGCGGCGAGCTGACGGTTTGTCCGGTGTTGGTGCTCACCGGCGCCGTAGAAAATGGTGTTCAGCTCATCCGCGCGGGTGTGCAGGATTACATGGGCAAGGACTGGGCGACGCCCGAAAGTCTGTCGAGGGCGATCGAAAACGCGGTCGAACGCTACGCGCTCAGTCGCGAGCGGCTGCTGATCAATGCGGAGCTGGTGCAGGCCAATGATGCGTTGAAGAAGGCCATTACCCTCGCGGAAGAGGCAAGTCTTGCAAAATCACAACTAGAGGCCCAACTGCGCGAATCCCAGAAAATGGAAGCCATCGGCACCCTGGCCGGGGGCATAGCCCACGATTTCAACAACGCCCTGGCCGCCATCCTCGGCAACGCCGAACTGGCACGCCAGGATGCAGCTAACAATCCGTCAATACTGGAAAGTGTCGAGGAGATCCGCAAGGCCGGCACCCGCGCCCGCAACCTCGTGCTGCAGATCCTATCCTTCAGCCGCCGCCAGCCCGCGATACGAAAGCCGATTGACCTGGCTCCGGTGGTACTCGAAGCCTCAGGTCTGCTAAAAGCTACACTGCCCGCCTGGCTGAGCCTTGAAGTGCACTATGATGAAGTGACACCCGTACTGGCCGACGCCAGCCAGATAGAGCAGGTAGTGATCAACCTCACCACCAACGCCATGCAGGCGATGCACAACGGCCCTGGCCGTATCAGTATCCGCCTTGATACCGTGACGCTGAATGCCGCAATCACGGCCCCCCATTTAGCGCTGCAGGCCCTGCACGCCCGCTACCCGGAGCGCACAGCGCGCATCACCGTGAGCGACAACGGGCCTGGCATGGACGAGGTCATAAAGGATCGAGTCTTCGAGCCGTTCTTCACCACCAAGCCGGTGGGCGAAGGCACCGGGCTGGGGCTATCCGTGGTTCACGGCATCGTACAGGGGCACGAGGGAGTGATTACAGTTGACAGCGAACCGGGCAAAGGCACTACGTTTACGATTTACCTGCCGCTGGCAGAAGTGCAGGCCCGTACGCAGTCAATGAACACCAGCGCTAAGGCCACCCCGGCGCGGGGCCTGGAAGGTAACCCGCGCATCCTCTACCTGGATGATGACGAGTCAATGGTGTATCTGGTTGAGCGTCTACTCAAAAGGCGTGGCTACCGCGTAGCCGCCCACACCCGGCAAGAGGAGGCACTACAGGCGCTACGCGCGGATCCGGCCGCTTTTGACCTGGTGCTGACGGACTACAACATGCCGGGCATGTCGGGACTGGACGTGGCCAGGGAAGTGCGCGCCATCCGTCCTGAACTGCCGGTGGCGGTGACATCGGGCTTCATCGACAAGGAACTGCACACGCAGGCTGAAGGTGCCGGGGTGCGGGAACTGATCTTCAAGGCCGATTCGGTAGAGGTATTCTGTGATGCGGTGCAGCGGTTGGCGCGGACGGTTAAGCAAAAAACGGCCTGAGCCGCCCTGCTGGCGGGATTACGTGGCGAACGTCCGAAATGAAGCGGCCGTCATGACCGCTTTGGTTCGGAACCGGCCTCTCGAACCGCGACAGGAATCCTCGCGCCCCTCCTCCTTTTACCCCCATTTTTTGCGCGTAAATCGCACTTTTCTCGCTGCATTCGGGCGCGGTTCGGTACTGGACCGCAGCAGCCCGACGCGCCCCCCGGATGGGCATCGAGGAACTGCAGCGGCGGCTGGACATACACCCGAGGAACGTGAACGCACCTCTCCGGGTCCCCTTCGGCGCGCAGGCGAGGCCGATGATCGGGCACATCGATAGTCCGGGCATAGCTGACAGCGCCGCAAACATGAGGGGCAGATCACGTGCGCTATCGCCCAACGACGCGCCGATGCGACTGCGCAGACGCCTTGACGAATTAGAAAGGACGGAGGGAATCTCCATTCCCCCATCTCGCGCAAACGCTCGCGGGTATGGCCAAATAGACAAAACTTGAAAAAAGAAAGCATGTGCAAGCTTTGCGATGCGGGACAGCATACGTGCGGATTGGCTGATGCGGTTTTCTCCAAGCGCGGGGTAGCCGTGGAAACTGCCGGACCAGGAACGCGATCCCTCGGCTCACTCAATCTGGGATCTGGGCGAGTTCGTTCGCATCGCCCGGTTTTTTTCTCCGACTGAATCTGGGGCCGTTTTTTTAACCGGTCACAATACTGCGTGTGAAAAAGGAAGGCGCTTTCAAGCAGTTCCTATATTTTTTTCATACAGGCGAAGAATCAGCCGACCTGTCCCTCGGGCCGCCACTTGAGCACAGCGAGCGTAATGTCGTCCGACTGTACGGCCGATCCGGCAAACTCAATGACGCTGTCGAAAATCGCCGCGAGGAGCGCCTGCGCGCCACCTCCGCCATGCAGGCGCACCTGCTCTAACAGGCGATGCTCGTCATACATCTGCCCCCCTTTGTCGAAGGCCTCGGTCACCCCGTCAGTGTAGAGAACCAGGCAATCGCCGGGGCTCAAGTGCTCGACCCGCTCCCCGAAGTCGATCTCGAATATGCCCATCACCGTTTCGCTCGCCGCCGACAAGATTTCGATATCACCATTTGCGCGCCGTAGCAGCGGCGGGTTGTGGCCACCGTTGGCATAGGTGAGTTCACCAGTGGCCGGGTCAAAGACGGCATAGAACACGCTCACGAACAATTCCATTGGATTCTGGCTGAGCAGCACCTCGTTGGTGAGTTGCAGACACTCACCGGGGCCCGATGAAGTCCCTGCGAGCGCATTAAGATTGGTGCGCGCCACAGCCATGAAGAACGCCGCGGGCACTCCCTTGCCGGAGACATCGGCTATCACCAGCCCAATCCGCCCGCCGGGCAGTTCGATGAAGTCGTAGAAGTCCCCACCCATGGCGGTGGCCGCCAGCATGCGCGCCGCACCGTCGCACCCGGGCCTTGGCGGAAGCCGGGCCGGCAGGATGGCTACCTGCATGGCCCGCGCAAGATCAAGTTCGCTCGTAATCTGCGCGCGGGCCGCCTCCAGCTCGAGATTTTTCTGCAAAAGCCGTTCCGCGCTTAGCTTCCTTTCCGTTATGTCCTGCGCAACGCCTACCACCCGATAGACCTCGCCGAGTGTGTTCTTCAGCGCAAACCCCTTGTCGTGTATCCAGCGCAGGCCGCCATCCGGACGCTCGATGCGAAACTCGACGTCGTATGTGCCCTCAACCTGCCCTGGCAAGGCTGCCAAAACTGTCCCCAGGTCATCCGGGTGTATGGACTCGAGGAAGGACGTCGGGTTTTTGATCAGGCTTTCACAGGGGCGACCCCAGATTCTCTCGTAGCCGGCGCTTATAAATAGCACTTTGGATTTTCCAGGATCGGTCATCCAAAAGACTTCGTTGATCGTGTCGGTGACCTGCCGGTAACGTTCTTGGCTCTCCTGCAACTGCGATTCGAGATTCGCTATTCGTTCATGTAACTGGTAAATGTTCTCGTTCATTTCAAGGTCAGTGTTAAGGAATTTTTTTTCTCGCAAGCCTCCGGGGGAGTGCTCGGTCTCGCGGCGTCACAGGAATAGCCTTAGACATCGTGAGGATGTTTTTCGAATTCTCACGTAAATAAGAGACTTGATCCATCAGCTGGATAATTAAAAAAATACCCAGCCCGCCGGGCTCGATCGCTTCTAGATCGGCATCTAAGTCGGGCTGCGCGACCGATAGCGGGTTGAAATAAGGTCCAGAATCCGCAGCAACCATGGACAAGACATCGGCATCAAGGCTGAGCGTAAGTTCAAAGGTGATGTCCTCTGCAATGGATGACGAATACTTCGCCACATTGGAAAACACCTCTTCAAGAGCGATAGAAAAGTCCGGCTGTCCGCTAGCATCGAGACCGTTTGCAAACCAAAACGTGCTCAAGGTCTCCAAAATCAGACTGAGCGATTTTTGATCGCTAGCAGGGACTTTAATATAGCGCCAGCGGGGCGCTGTTATCACGATTGTGGCTCGTCTAAGACGGTCGATGCGGTTGTGTCAGCCGAAACGCTATGCGCCGAATCTTCTAGAAATTGCAGAGCGGGTATTCTCATGTCAAATCCCGTTCCATCGCCAAAAAGCAATTCGCCACCAAGCCACGCCATGGTACGTCTGTAAAGATTGAGTCGTTCGGCGACGAAGCTCGAATCCGACACAGATCCCCGACCAGATAGGCGTAACACGATAAAACCGTCATCAATGAATGTCTCGATCCTTATCTCAGTTTCCCCGGATGCGGCGAGGCCTTCTATGAGACTGATGAAAATATTATAAAAACGTCCTCCCCCGAGGTTGGAAAGAGTGGATTTTGGTGTCAGGAAGAGCTCGAAGACAACATCTTCCAGGATCGAATTTTTCGCGATCTGCTGAATTAGGTGTTTCTTGAAAGCCTCCGGGTCATCGCCCTGACTCAGCCACGAATCAAGATCGACATCGCCGAATTCCGGGTTGATCCGTTCGCAATATCCCAGGATGAGATCATTGACGTTTTCCGGAGTTTCCGCAGCGTGGAACTGCAGTCCACGAACCATGGCAAGAAAATCGCGCAATTGGACGGAGGCTCGGTGCGCGATCGAGTCTTGGATTAGGCCCCGCAGCGCTGATTCATCGAGAAGCAGCAGTAAGCGACTGCACAGCTGGACTCCCTTGAGTACAAACGTTAAAGCGGGCGTTTTTTCACTATTGAAGCTGCTCCCAAATCGGCGGAATTCGGAGAACGTCTTTTCAACGGCATCCAAAT
>CAITSH010000334.1 GCA_903895005.1 uncultured Pseudomonadota bacterium | reverse complement strand
GGTCATGCTCATCAGCGCCGAATCCGAATCGACTTCGATGCGATGCACATTGCGCGTCACCGTCGGGTCGGCCCAGATCTCGAGCACGGTCTTTTCCGGACCGATTCCCGCCAGCGCGAGCGCGACCACGACGTTGAGGTTGGCCGGAAATCCCTTGGCAGCCTCGCGCGCATTACCGGTGAACACCCTGAGCGGCGCCTTGAGGTCGCTGATGTCGATATTGTGCTCGAGCAGGTGGGGCGCACCGGCCAGCCCCTTGGGCGGCTTGCGCGTGACCATGCGCACCGAATGGATCTTGCCCTCGGCCGCTGCGATGACGGCATCCAGGCCGATCAACGCACCAGTCGGAACGATGAGCGTCCCCCCCGTGTCCGCGGCCATTTTTACGAGGTAATCGTTGGCAAGCAGGGCGCCGACCGACAACACGATGAGTTTTTTGCGGGCGCGCAGCATCGGCTCGGCGATCAGCGGCAGCAATTCCGCCGGCGCGCATTCCACCACGATGTCGGCGCTTTGCTCCAGGCCATCAAGTCCGACGACCGCGACAGGGTGCGTAAATCCGCGCACGAAGTCCTGCGCCTTCTCAACATTCTTCGCCGACACCGCCGTCAGCACAAAGCCGGGAATGCCGCCGCGGTCCAGTTCCAGCGCCAACGCCTTGCCAATCGCACCCAACCCGGCAATCGCCACACGCACCGGCCCGCTAGACCCGCCCGACACCTCAATGTCATTCGCCATCCGAAATCCGATTCATTCCGTCACTTTGGTCAAAAATAAAAAGCATGAACAGGGCCAGTTTAACGGCTTGAACGATCGCGTGCGCTCGGCGCATGCAATCGCTCTTGATTTTTGAAATGCCGCGCCAGGGAACGCAAACTTCGACGCCAAAAATGGGAACGCCGCCTGGCCTATTGCCAAGCGGCGTTTTCCGGGATACCGGAAACCCTACTTGTGATTGTTGTGCTTGCGAATGAACGCCGCGATATGCGGATAAATCACTTCGCGCCAGCGCCTGCCGCTGAAAATTCCGTAGTGCCCGACCTTGGGCACGAGGAAGTGATCCTTCATCTTGGCCGGCAGCTTGGAGCACAAATCGTGCGCCGCCGCAGTCTGGCCATTGCCCGAAATGTCGTCGAACTCGCCCTCGATCGTGAGCAATGCTGTCTTGGTGATGGCCGCGGGCCGCACCAGTTCCTCGTGAACAAACATGCGCCCCTTGGGCAGGGCAAAGTCCTGGAACACCGCCTTGATCGTGTCGATGTAGTACTCGGCAGGCATGTCGAGCACCGCGTTGTACTCGTCGTAGAATTTGCGGTGGCTTTCGGCCGAATCGCCGTCACCCTGCAACAGGTGGTTGTAAAAGTCCCAGTGCGCCTCGGCGTGGCGCGAAGGGTTCATGGCAACAAAGCCGGTGTGCTGCAAAAAGCCCGGATAGACCTGGCGCATGTAGCCCGGGTACTTCAGCGGCACGCGCTGAATGACGGTGCGCTTGAACCATGACAGCGGTTTTTCCATCGCCAGGTTGTTTACCGCGGTGGGGCTTTTTCTCGCATCGATGGGGCCGCCCATCATGGTCATGGTGCGCGGCTTTACAGGATCGTCGTGCTGCGCGATCAACGAGATGGCGGCGAGTACCGGCACGGTCGGCTGGCAAACGGAAATCACGTGCACGCCCTCGCCGACAAAGTTCACGAACTCGCGAACATAATCGACATAATCATCAAGGTGGAAGGGGCCTTCGGTCACCGGCACCATGCGCGCATCGACCCAGTCGGTGACATAGATTTCGTGCTCGGGAAGCATGGTGCGCACGGTGTCGCGCAGCAGGGTCGCATGGTGTCCGGAGAGCGGCGCCACCAGCAACACCTTGGGGTCGTTGCGCTTGGTCTTGAGCGTGCGCTCAAAATGGATCAGTTTGCAAAACGCCTTTTCCAGCACCGGTACTGGCGTCACCGCGACGCTCTTGCCGTCAACGATAACGTCATCGATCTGCCACAACGGCTTTTCATAGCGCTGGGTCAGGCGCAGCATCAGTTCGCTGCCCGCGGCAAGCCTCGGCGACATCGGGAAATACGACAGCGGGCTGAAGGGGTTGGTATACAAGCTCATCCCGGCCCTGGCCAGATGCATCCAAGGCTCAAGCAGGGTGTGTTGCAACTCATGTATTGCGTAAAGCATTGGTGCCTCTCAATGCGTGATTCCAGACTTCCTTTATAACAGATTACGACTTTTGCTGCAGTGCGGCATAACCACGGGAT
>CAITSH010000333.1 GCA_903895005.1 uncultured Pseudomonadota bacterium | reverse complement strand
TCGGGCAATGGCACCGTCAATCACCTGACCGGCGAAATGCTCAAGGGCGCGATCGGCACCGACCTCGTGCACGTCCCCTACAAGGGCAGCGCGCTGGCCTTCCCCGACGTGATGGAGGGCCGCGTGCCCTTGATGTTCGACTACGCCATTTCGATGGTGCCGCAAATCAAGACCGGCAAGCTGCGTGCGCTTGCGGTCACCAGCCTCAAGCGCGCGGCAACGCTGCCAGACATCCCGACACTGGATGCCTCTGGCTTGAGCGGTTTTGAGTCCATTTTGTGGCTGGGCCTGTTCGCACCGCCGGGGACCCCGCGCGAGGTGGTCGCAAAGATCAATGCCGAAGTTGCGAAACTTTTGCAGCTTGCTGATGTCAAGGACAAGTTCGCCCAACAGGGCGCGGACCCGGTGGGCGGCAGCCCCGAGCAATTTACCGCGCTGATCCGGGCCGATATCGCAAAATGGGGCAAAATCGTGAAAGATTCCGGGGCCAAAGCCGACTAACGAGCGGAACTTCCCCGTAAAAGGAGCCGCAAATGAATACCAAGACCGCAGCAAAAATCGTCAAAGCCGACGCCGACTGGAAAAAAGAGCTCACCCCCGAGCAATTTGAGGTGGCGCGCAAGCACGGCACCGAACGTGCCTTTACCGGTGAATTCTGGGATACCAAGGATGCGGGCATGTACCGCTGCGTCTGCTGCGGCACAGATTTGTTCAGCTCGGAGCACAAGTTTGATTCGGGCAGCGGTTGGCCGAGCTACTGGCAGCCGGTGAGCGCCGGCAATGTAGAAACCACCGTCGACCGCAGCCATTTCATGACCCGCACCGAGGTGCATTGCGCGGCCTGCGAGGCCCACCTGGGGCATATCTTCGAGGACGGCCCCAAACCGACCGGCCTGCGCTACTGCATCAACTCCGCTTCGCTCAAGTTCGACAAAAAAAACGGATAAGCGGCACTTCCCAGCCGAACGATGGTCGCCACGCCCCGGCGTGGCGACCAGCTATAATGTGCGCCCATGAAATTCCTCTTTGACCTTTTCCCAGTAATCCTGTTTTTCATCGCATTCAAGTTCGCCGGCATCTACGTGGCGACCGGGGTGGCCATCGCCGCCACCTTCGGCCAGGTCGGCTGGTTGAAGCTGCGCGGCAAAAAGGTCGAACCCATGCTGTGGGTGAGCCTCGGCATCATCGTCGTATTCGGCGGCGCCACCCTGTTGCTGCATGACGAAACTTTCATCAAGTGGAAACCCACGGTGCTCTACTGGATGTTCGCCATGACCCTCGGTATCAGCCAGGCGTTTTTCGGCCGAAACCTGATGCGCTCCATCATGGGCGCGCAGTTGCAACTACCCGAGGTGGCCTGGACAAAGCTCTTATGGAGCTGGGCCGGCTTTTTCGCTGTCATGGGCGTGCTCAATCTGTACATTGCCTTCAACTATTCGACCGACGACTGGGTCACCTTCAAGCTCTTCGGCGGCATGGGCCTGATGCTCGCTTTTGTGATCGCACAGGGGGTCTACCTTGCACGTTACATCCAGCAGGAAGAACCCAAATGACAACCGCCGCCGGCAGCATTCCGGACAACATCACGCGACGCCTCGCAATGCTCGCGCCGCAGCAACTCGAACTCCTGGACGAGAGCGGGCTGCACATCGGCCATGCCGGCGCACAGTCAGGCGGCGGCCACTATCGCCTGACCATTGTGTCGGAGCGGTTCTCCGGGCACGGTACGCTCGCCCGTCATCGCATGGTGTACGATGCGCTCGGGCCGATGATGCACCATGAAATCCACGCGCTTGCCATCAAGGCAATCGCGCCCAACGAAGTCAATTCAACCGCTAAGGAAACGTCATGAATACCCCATCCCGCCTGATGCTTGCCCTGCTGATCAGCGCAGCCGTTTCGATTCCCGCCATGGCGCAAACTGCCGCCCCGGCCGCCGCGACGGCGTCCAAGGTTGCCACGGTCAACGGCGTGTCCATCCCGAAAGCGCGCGTCGATGCCATCATCAAGGAACGTGCGCAACAAGGCATGCCCGACAACGAGGAAATGCGCAAAGCCGTGCGCGACGAGCTCATCAACCGCGAAATCATCGTCCAGGAGGCGACCAAGCGCGGTCTCACCAAGAGCGCCGACATGCAAAGCCAGATCGACATGGCGCGCCATGCCGTGATCGTGCGCGCCTTCCTGCAGGACTTCGTCAAGACGCATCCGGTCACCGACGAGGTCATCAAGGCCGAATACGAGAAGGTCAAGGGCCAGATGGGCAGCAAGGAATACAAGGCGCGCCACATCCTGGTTGAGAAGGAAGCCGAGGCCAAGGACATCGTCGCAAAACTGAAAAAGGGCGAGAAATTCGACGAACTGGCCAAAGCATCGAAAGACCCGGGCTCCAAGGACAAGGGTGGCGATCTCGACTGGAACACCCCCGCGAGCTACGTGAAGCCCTTCTCGGACGCGCTCGTGAAACTCGAAAAGGGCAAGTACACCGAAGTGCCGGTGCAAAGCCAGTTCGGCTATCACGTCATCCAGCTCGATGACATCCGCGATGTGAAGTTCCCGGGCCTGGACGAAGTCAAGGCCGGCCTGCAACAGCGCCTGCAGCAGCAACAGCTTGAGAAGGCGGTAGCCGACCTGCGTGCTAAGGCGAAGATCGAGTAATGAGTAAACGCCGATCCCCTGCGGGGACGGCTTTACTGCCGCACGAAGGAACGGACACGATGCGCCGTTTATCGTGCGGGGCAATAAAAAACCGGGGCTGGCCCCGGTTTTTTATTGTCAGCGCGTCTGCGCTATCTAGTCGCGATGTTGCAATTCGATGCGGCTTCTGCAGGAGGACTGCTTCACGCGGGCAGCGACAGTACGTCCACCGCCCGAACTCATATCCCCAAAGGCACCACAATCACGGAAGGCACGATGGCTGGAAACCCAATACTGGCGCGGGTTTCCAGCCTACCATAAGGCGGGACTATCAGCGATAGTCGCGTGAGTCCCTGCCGTCCCTCGGTTCTCTGTAGTCCCTTGCGTCCCTGCCATCCCTGGA
>CAITSH010000332.1 GCA_903895005.1 uncultured Pseudomonadota bacterium | reverse complement strand
ACGCTCGCTCGGTCAGGAGTTAAAACCATTTCAGCAGCTGCGTGCCGCGGTGTTCGTACTTTCGTGCGGTGGACTCGTATTGTCCCTGTTCGGCGCGTTTTATATTGCAAGAAGCGTGACCGAGCCGGTGAGGGCGCTCGCGCGCGCGGCGCGCAGCGTGGAAACGGGGAATTACGAACAGCCCGTTCTGGTTTCGCAAGAGGACGAACTGGGTGATCTGGCTGCGACTTTCAACCGGATGATGCGCGGGCTTGCCGAGCGCGACAAGGTGCGTAACCTGCTTGGAAAGGTGGTTTCCCATGCGATCGCCGAAAAACTCCTGTCGCAGGATGTCATGCTCGGCGGGGAGGAGCGTGAGGTCACCGTTATGTTCGCGGATTTGCGCGGCTTTACGTCATTTTGTGAAAAGCAGCCGGCGCAGGAGGTCGTTGCGGTACTCAATCTTTATCTAACGCGAATCAGCGAGATAATCGAAGCCAATAACGGCGTGGTGGACAAATACCTTGGCGACGGTGTCATGGCCCTATTCGGTGCGCCGGTTTCCTACGAGGATGATTGCGGAAACGCGCTCAAGGCCGCACTCGAAATACGGAACTCGCTGTCTGAAATGAACCAGGCCATCCAGAACCGTGGATTGCCCTCCCTGGATGTCGGTATCGGCGTGAATACCGCCATGGTCGTCGCCGGCAACATGGGCAGCCCGTCCCGGCTGAACTACACGGTCGTGGGTGACGGTGTGAATCTTGCCGCGCGGCTGCAAGCACTCGCCAAGGAGGGCGTATTTGGCATGGGTGTGATTACTACAAAGGAAACGCTCACACGGACGCGCCGCAAGTTTGAGACCCGTTTGCTGGGAGAGGTGGATGTTCGCGGCAAGAGTGCCCAGGTCACGGTGTATTCGGTATTGGGCGAAGCCGCAGTCCCAAGCGGATAGACGCCGGGAGTTAGTGCTTCTCCATACCTATGAGATGCATTGAGTCGCCCTGCCGCTGGTTATAGGCATGGCGTCTCATGATCAACCACATCGTGGTAGATACTGACAATCCGAACAGGATGATGATTGTATTGATGTGGAAATTGTATTTGATCATGAGCGCATAGAGCGCCAGCATGACCAGAATATTGAGGTTCTCATTGAAATTCTGCACGGCAATGGAGTGACCGGCCGACAGGAGCACGTGGCCGCGGTGTTGTAACAGCGCGTTCATAGGGACCACGAAAAAGCCCGCCACCGCCCCGATCAGGACGAGCAGAAAGTAAACCAGCGGCATCCAGGTAACGAAAATCAGGATGCCGACGAAAAATCCCATTGCAATTCCTAGCGGCAGCACCGAGAGGGAGCGTCGCAAGGGGACAAACCGCCCGGCCAGGACGGCGCCGATTGCGATCCCCACCGCGACGATGCCCTGCAGAATTGCACCGCGATCGAGTGGCAGATGAAGGTGGTTTTCGGCCCACTTCAGGACAATGAATTGTAACGTCGCTCCGGCGCCCCAGAACAGCGTGGTCACGGCGAGTGAAATCTGGCCGAGTTTGTCGCGCCAGAGAACGCCCAGGCAACCGGCGAAGTCGCGGATGAGGATGAACGGGTTTGTCTGTTGTTTGGGATACCGTGCGCCGGTGTCCGGGATGTGCAGGTTGAATGCCGCGGCGAGCAGGTAAAACACCGCGATGATCATGATCGCGGCTTCGTGGGGGGTGTCTATTCCGGTATCAAGGAACGGAAAATCGATGGAAAGCAGCATCGCTGATATCTTCGGACTGATCAGCATGCCCCCCAACATGGTACCCAGGATGATCGAGGCGACCGTCAGCCCCTCGATCCAGCCGTTGGCGACGACCAGTTGCTGCGGCGGGAGCATCTCGGTGAGGATGCCGTATTTTGCCGGTGAGTAGGCCGCGGCGCCCAAGCCGACAACAGCATAAGCGAGCAGGACGGTGAGGTGTTCGGGTATGCCGGGAGGCGTCAGTTCGTGCGTAAAAAAAAGCAGGCTGCAGCCGAAGATCTTCACCGTGTTGGTGAAAAACATCACACGCCCCTTCGGCAGTGCATCGGCGAACGCGCCCACGAAGGCAGCGAGTACGACATACGAGACGGTGAAAAAGAACTTGAGCAGCGGTGTCATCCACGCCGGGCCCTTGAGCTCAATCAGCAGGGCGATAGAGGCGATCAGCAGAGCATTGTCGGCCAGTGAAGAGAAAAACTGTGCCGCCATGACGGTGTAAAAGCCGCGTTTCATCGGTCCGTTGGTTTCGTTGTCAGCTTTGTGGATGGGGACTGGGTGTCTTTGGGTAAGTGGTTGCTGGAAGCGTGATCCGCAACGCCGGCTTTCAATTCGGCAGCCTTGCCTTGGTGACGAATAAATTGGATCGGTTATCGTCTGGCGACCACGGCAGCGCAGTAAATACTTCCCAGTCTTTCGTCATGCTTGCCACGAATGTTAGGCAAGGCGATTTATACCATGAAAAACTGACGCCAGTAGTTGCGTGCGGTAGGTGAATTCACCGGGGTGCCTCTCGTATAATGTCCTGTAAGTAACAGCACAGCCTGAACCAGAAGCGCACCGAGCCCGATTCATGCCCCGTCCAATCCGCGCCCGTTTTGATCTTACTGCCTTCGGCCATAACCTGGCCGTGGTTCGTGGCTGCGCGCCGAAGTCGCGGGCTTGGGCGGTCATAAAGGCGAACGCTTACGGCCATTCTTTGGCGCGTGCCGCGACGGCGCTTGATGCGGCCGATGGTTTTGCAATGCTCGATCTTTCCGAAGCGATCAGCCTGCGCGCCTCTGGTGTCACCAAACCGATCCTTCTGCTCGAGGGCTGTTTTGAGGCACGCGATCTTGATGTCGCTTTCGAGCACGACCTTACCGTGGTGGTTCACGAGGAGGGGCAGGTCGCGATGCTCGAATGCGCACGCCCCGGGTCCAGACTTTCCGTGTATTTGAAGATCAACAGCGGCATGAACCGGCTTGGCTTCGCACTGGCTGACACCACCCGCATGTTTGAACGCCTGCTCAATTGCCCGAACGTGGGTGGCGTGACCCTGATGAGTCACTTTGCGGATGCGGACGGTGCCAGCGGCATTGATTGGCAGCTCGATGGGCTTGTCCGGGAGACAAGGGGTATTGCGGCGCCGCGAAGCTTTGCGAATTCGGCGACGGTGTTGCGTCACCCGGTTGCGCATGCCGACTGGGTGCGGCCTGGCATCATGTTGTACGGCTGCTCACCCTTTGCCGAAATTTCCGCCGAGCAGCTCGGACTAAAGCCCGTGATGACGCTGACGAGCGAAGTCATTGGTGTGCAGCAGCTTGGGAAAGGCGATACGGTCGGTTATGGCCGCACCTTTATGGCCCCCGGTCCGATGCGCATCGGCGTGGTCGCGTGCGGCTATGCGGACGGCTATCCCCGTCACGCGCCAAGTGGCACGCCCGTCCTTGTTGGCGGTGTGCGTTGCGCCACGGTGGGTCGGGTTTCAATGGACATGCTTTGCGTCGATTTGACTCTTCTTCCGGATGCCCGTGTTGGCTCGGTCGTAACATTGTGGGGGGGCGGATTGTCCGCTGACGAAGTGGCGACCGCATGTGGCACGGTCAGCTATGAATTGCTCTGCGCGCTTGCGGCGCGGGTACCTCAAACCGAAATGGCAACCTAATATCCATGGCCAAGCCCAAGTCTCTGTATAGCTGCACCGAATGCGGCGCGACCGCGCCCAAGTGGCAGGGGCAGTGTCCTGGTTGCGGGGCCTGGAATACGCTGGTGGAGAGTGTCGCCGAAACGTCTGCCGGCGCGCAGCATCGTTACAGCGGGCTGACCAAGCCCGCTCAACTGCAGCCGTTGTCTGCGGTTCGTGCCAAGGAATTACCGCGTGTTCCCACTGGCATCGGTGAATTCGACCGTGTGCTCGGCGGGGGACTGGTTGCCGGACAGGTTGTACTGATCGGTGGTGACCCTGGCGTTGGAAAATCGACCCTGTTGCTGCAAGCGCTCGCACAGATGTCGCAGTCGCAGCACGTGGTGTATGTAAGCGGCGAGGAGTCCGCCGAGCAGATCGCGATGCGCGCTTCGCGGTTAGGGGTCGATGCTGGAAGGCTGGACCTGCTGGCTGAAATCCAATTGGAAAAGATTTTTTCCGCGCTGCAGGATGCAAAGCCCGAGTTCGCGGTCATCGACTCGATACAGACGGTGTACTCGGACGCACTGACTTCGGCGCCCGGGTCGGTCGCACAGGTTCGCGAATGTGCGGCGCAACTCACCCGCCTTGCAAAGAGCATGGGAATCACCATCATTTTGGTGGGACATGTGACCAAGGAGGGCGCGCTGGCGGGGCCGCGGGTGCTCGAGCACATCGTTGATACGGTGCTTTATTT
>CAITSH010000331.1 GCA_903895005.1 uncultured Pseudomonadota bacterium | reverse complement strand
CTTGGGTTCGACCTTGGGTTCGACCCTGGGCTCGGGTTTGGGCGGTGGCTCCACCGGGGGCTCCGGCGCCGGCTCAACACGCGCGGGCGCCGTCTGTTCCATTGGCGGCAATTGCGTCCACAGCTCAACGGCAACCGAATCAGCCTGCTTGGTCTGCCAACGCACGCCGAAAACCAGAATCGACAGGAAGAACACATGCACCAGCACAGCCAGCACCGCCGACCAGGTAACGCCCGGGTCCTGCCTCAGCGCGAACTGCATCAGCGCGTGGCGCCGGCGACAGGCCCGCCGGCCGGCTTGACCATCAGGCCAACCTTGAAGCTCTGGCGCTGCAGTTCATCCATTACTTTGAGCACCGCCTCATAGCGCACATCCTTGTCCGCCGAAATCACCACCGACTGGTTGGGATTGCGCTGCTTGATCGCCTTGAGCGCCGTGACCAGTTCGGCCTGGCTGACGCCGCGCTCGCCGTCGGCCTTTGCCGCACGGTCACGCAGGAGCATGGATTGGTCCGCCTTGATCACCACCTCGACCGGCGCAACAGGCGGCTGAGCCGACTTGCCTACGCTTGGCAACTCTACGACACCGGGGTTTGCGAGCGGCGCGGTAACCATGAAAATCACCAGCAACACCAGCATCACGTCGATATACGGCACGACGTTGATCTGGTTCATGAGTTTGCGCTGGCGCATTGCGATCGTCCGTTTCTGCGCTTACTTGGGCTGCGCCTGACGCTGCAGGATGTTGGAAAACTCCTCGGTGAAGCTCTCAAACCGGATCGCGAGGCGGTCGATGTCATGCGAATAGCGGTTGTAGGCGACCACTGCTGGGATGGCGGCAAAGAGCCCGATTGCGGTCGCAATCAGCGCTTCGGCGATACCCGGCGCAACCGCCGACAGCGTGGCCTGTCCGACATTGGCGAGGCCGCGAAACGAATGCATGATGCCCCACACCGTCCCGAGCAGGCCGACGTAGGGGCTCACGGAACCGGTCGAGGCGAGGAAGGCCAGATGTGATTCGAGATGGTCCATCTCACGCTGGTAAGTGGCGCGCATGGCACGGCGCGCACCATCAACGACAAGCGCGGCATCCGGGGTGCGCTGCCCCTTGAGTTTCAGGTACTCGCGAAACCCGGCCTCGAAAATACGCTCAAGGCTGCCGGTGCTGTGCCGGTGGTTGACCGCGCTCTGATAGAGGGCGTTAAGGTCGGAGCCGCCCCAGAAATCACGTTCGAATTTTTCCGTCGCGGCACGCGCGGCACGGATCGCGAAGTGCTTGCGAAAAATGTAGTACCAGGAAAGGAACGACACGCATAGCAGCAGCGCCATGACAAACTTCACGACGATACTGGCATTCCAGATCAACGTGAGAATCGAAAGGTCCTGGGTCAGGTTCATAGGTTCACATTCATGCGGGCATTCATACGGTTCAGTTACGCGCTTCCTTCAAACATGCGCCTCACAGCCTCGGGCAATCCGACCGGTTTGAACGTATCGGCACCCACACAGGCGAGCGTGAGTTCACCCTCGGCCAGAAGTTCTTCGCCACGCTTCACATGCTGCACAAACTCCAGCCGCGCGCGGCCCGCCCGGCTGACGTGCGCCGACACCGAAAGCATGTCGTTAAGCAGGCCCGGACGATGATACGTCACTGCGGCGTGGTGCACCACGAACAATACCCTGTCGCGACGCGCCAGTTCCCCAAGGTCGAAGCCCCGTGATTGCAATAGTTCTGTTCGCGCGCACTCCATGAAATTCAGGTAGTTGGCATGAAACACGACGCCGCCAGCGTCGGTGTGCTGGTAATAGACCCGGGTATGCCAGAGAAACGGTGCGGCACCGCTTGCCATGCCCGGATTGGACTCAGGCTTCGCCAAACAGTTCGCCCGAATCGGCCCCGGCCCGCTTTGGCGCCACAAGGCCCAGGTGCCGGTAAGCGAGCGGCGTTGCCATGCGCCCGCGCGGGGTTCGCTGCAGGTAGCCCTGCAAGATGAGGAAGGGCTCGAGCACATCCTCGATGGTGTCGCGCTCTTCGCCGATGGCGTGCGCGAGGTTTTCCACCCCGACCGGCCCGCCGCCGAATTTTTCCACCACCGCCATCAACAGCTTGCGGTCCATCACGTCAAGGCCGATGGCATCGACGTCGAGCATTAACAAAGCCGCATCGGCGACTTCTCGCGTGATGACGCCCTCGGCCTTCACCTGGGCAAAATCGCGCACACGACGCAGCAGGCGGTTGGCGATGCGCGGGGTGCCGCGTGAACGCCGCGCGATTTCGAGCGCACCGTCGGAAACGATTTCAACTTCGAGCAGGTCGGAGGAACGGTTGACGATTTTTTGCAGCTCGCCATCGGAGTAAAACTCCAACCGTGCGACGATGCCGAAACGGTCGCGCAATGGATTGGTCAGCATTCCGGCGCGGGTGGTTGCACCAACGAGCGTGAACGGCGGCAGATCGAGCTTGACCGAACGCGCGGCCGGACCCTCGCCGATCATGATGTCGATCTGATAATCCTCGAGCGCGGGGTAAAGGATTTCCTCGACGACCGGGGACAGCCGGTGGATCTCGTCAATGAACAGCACGTCGTTGGGTTCGAGGTTGGTGAGCAGGGCCGCCAGGTCGCCCGCGCGCTCGAGAACCGGGCCCGAGGTCTGGCGCAGATTGACGCCCATTTCACGCGAAATGATATGCGCGAGCGTGGTCTTGCCCAACCCCGGCGGCCCGAAAAGCAGCACGTGATCGAGCGCCTCCTTGCGACGGCGAGCGGCCTCGATGAATATGGACAACTGCCCGCGGATTTTCTCCTGACCGACATATTCGGCCAGGGCCTTGGGGCGCAGCGCGCGTTCAAGCGCTTCCTCCTGCGTTGACGCAGGTTCGGAGGAGATCAGGCGGTCGGTTTCAATAGCCACGCAATGATTATCCCATGCCGGCGCCAACGCAAACCATCCGCGTTGCTCACTCTGCCTTGATGTTATTGGCCTTGATCACCTTGGCCCAGCGCTCATACTCGGCGCGCATCACCTCGCCCAAGCGCTCTGGCGCACCACCCACCAGCCTGAGTCCGGCATCCTCAAGACGCTTTTTGATGCGCGGATTCTGTATCGACGCATTGAAGGCGGCGTTGAGTTTGTCGACCACGGCGCGCGGCGTTCCGGCCGGCGCCATGAAGCCGTACCAGGGCTCCATGACAAATCCCTTGTAGCCGAGTTCTTCCATGGTCGGCACGTTGGGCAGGAAGCGCGAGCGCTGCGGCCCGGTGACGGCGAGTGCGCGCGCCTTGCCCGAATTGATTTGCGGCAGTATGGAAGGCTCGTTGTCGACAAAGAACTGCACCTGCCCGGACAAGAGCGCGGTGATCGAATCCCCCGAACCCTTGAAAGGTACGTACAACATGTCGAGCCCGGCAACGGAGGCAAACCACACCGGCGTGAGGTGGTTGGAACTGCCGACACCGCCGATGGCCGTGGGCAGCTTGCCCGGATTGCCCTTGGCGTAAGCGACCAGGTCAGCGATGGACTTGATGTCGGTCCCCGGGTGCACGGTGAACACGTTCATCACGCCGCCAACGTAAAACACCGGCACGAAATCCTTTTGCAGGTCATAGCCGGTCTGCGCGTAAATGCTCGGATTGGTGGCACAAGTGCCTATGGTGCATTCGGTCAGGGTATAGCCGTCTGGCGCCGCCTTGGCGCCGCGCGCCGTGCCGATGTTGCCACCGGCGCCGGCGATGTTTTCAATCACGACCGCCTGCCCAAGCACCTCGGTCGCACCATCGGCGACAATTCGGGCCACCACGTCGGAGGAACCGCCCGGGGTGAAAGGCACGATCAGCCTGATCGCCTTGCTTGGAAAAACCTGCGCAAACGCCGGCGCAGCGCCGAATGTGGAAGCAGCAAGCGCGACTACAAGGCCCATGCCCAGCATGGCGCCGCGGTGTATTCGGGTCATCATCAAACTCTCCTTGGTTGGCGTGTACTCATCCACGCCTCTGCCGGAAGGCGGCGTGGCATTTTTGTATTGTGCATGACATTCAACTTCGAACTTAAATTCGCAAAGCGGCTGAAAAGCCACGCCTGGCGCGGCTTTTCAGCCATCTATTCTGCGCAAAAACGCGTTCCTGGCGCCCGACTCATGCCCTCGCGAGCGACTTGAGCGCCTGCCGGATGCCGTCCGAAACCGACAGCCCCTCTGGCAGGTGCTTGACGGCAAGCTGCGCTTCCTTATCGCTGTAACCCAGCGCAATGAGTGCATTGAGTACGTCGCTCGCGGCCGCTGCGGGCCGGCTGATGGCTACGCCACCGACCAGGTCTGCGCCAAACTTATCCTTTAGTTCGAGCAGCAACCGCTCTGCCGTCTTCTTGCCTATGCCCGGGATTTTGGTCAGCCGCCCGGATTCCTGCGCTGCGACCGCCTCGACCAGTTCGGCCACCGACAGCCCGGACAGCAAGGACAAGGCGGTACGGGCGCCAATACCGCTGATTTTCAGGATCTGGCGAAACGCCTTTCGCTCGGCGTCACTGCCAAAACCGTACAGCAGGTGCGCATCTTCACGCACCACCAGGTGCGTGAACAACACCACCTTTTCGCCGGTCGCCGGCAGGTTGTAAAAGGTGCTCATCGACACCTCGACGTCGTAGCCGATGCCGGCCGCCTCGACCAGGATCTGCGGCGGATTCTTTTCCAGCAGGATGCCGGTGATGCGCCCGATCATGCGAGGCGCCCGTTTTTCATGCGCAACCCGGCCGTGGACATTGCGCCCATGCCAAGCCCGCCGTGGGCGTGGCAGATGGCGCAGGCAAGCGCATCGGCCGCATCCGGACTGGGATAGCCCGGCAGTTTCAGCAGTCGTTTGACCATTTCCTGTACCTGCTCCTTTTTCGCATGTCCGTTACCCACCACCGCCTGCTTGACCTGCAAGGCGGTGTACTCGGCGACAGGCAGGTTGTCGAGGACCGCGGCGCAGATGGCCGTACCGCGCGCCTGCCCGAGCAGCAGCGTGGACTGCGGGTTGACGTTGACGAAGACCTTTTCGATCACCACCTGGTGCGGATGATGGGTGGCGATTACTTCGCGCAAACCCTCAAGGATTACCCGCAGGCGCCCGGCCAGTTCACCTTCCGCAGGCGATTTGATGCAGCCGCTGGTGACGTAAGTGAGTTTGCTGCCGTTTTTCTCGACCACACCAAAGCCGGTGACACGCAGGCCGGGGTCGATGCCAAGTATGGTGAGCGGCATGCCGGACGGAGTGGTGAGCATCGAAAGATTATAGCCGCGGACGGTTGGCGTGCCCGCCCTCGCCCCTTATCAGGGCGTCACCGGGCCGCCAGCCTCAGTCGTTGATAACCGCAGTCGTATAAACATCCTGCACGTCATCGAGGCCCTCGAGCGCATCGAGCAATTTTTGCATCTTGATGCCGTCTTCGCCGGCGAGCTGGGCTTCGGTCGAGGCTTTCATCGTCACTTCGCCGTGCTCGGGCTTGAGCCCGGCCTTGGCCAGCGCTTCTTTCACCGCGACAAAATCGTTGGGCGGGCAGATCACCTCGATCGAACCGTCGTCATTGGCGATCACATCCTCGGCACCCGCATCCAGCGCCGCTTCCATGACCTTGTCTTCGGAGGCACCCGGCGCGAACACCAGCAGCCCGCAGTGCTTGAACAGGAAGGCCACCGACCCGTCGGTACCCATGTTGCCGCCATTCTTGGCAAAGGCGTGGCGCACCTCGGCGACGGTGCGCACGCGGTTGTCGGTGAGGCAGTCGACCATCACCGCCGCACCGGCGACACCGTAGCCCTCGTAGCGCACCTCTTCATAATTCACGCCCTCGAGCGCTCCGGTGCCGCGCTTGATCGCGCTCTCGATGTTGTCCTTGGGCATGTTGACGTCACGCGCCTTGTCGATGGCAAGCCGCAGGCGCGGATTCATCGCCGGATCGCCCCCGCCCATGCGCGCGGCGACGGTGACCTCCTTGATCAGGCGCGTAAAGGCCTTACCCTTCTTGGCGTCGGTAATCGCCTTCTTGTGCTTGATATTCGCCCACTTGCTGTGCCCGGCCATAACGCCTCTGTAACGGTTCGGAAAGCTTATAATTTTACCATTCCGCGTCACCCCACCGCAGCATCATTGAAAGCAAGGACCGCCTCGCCATGATCGCCCCCATTTCCGTCGCCAGGTCCGGTGCAACCGAACTGGTGCTCCTGCCCGCCCTCGCCAACCGCCACGGCCTCATCGCCGGCGCCACCGGCACCGGCAAGACCGTGACACTCCAAACACTGGCGCAGGGTTTCTCGGCCATCGGCGTGCCGGTGTTCATGGCCGACGTCAAAGGGGACCTGTCGGGCATCTCACAAGCCGGGGCGATGTCCCCAAAGCTCAAGGAACGCATCGACTCGCTCAAGCTCGATGGATTCGGCTTTGCCGCCTGCCCGACGGTGTTCTGGGATGTCTTCGGGCAAAAAGGCCATCCCGTGCGCGCCACGGTTTCCGGAATGGGGCCCTTGCTGTTGGGGCGCGTACTCAACCTCAACGATACGCAGCAGGGCGTACTGAGCCTCCTGTTCAAGATAGCGGACGACAAGGGCCTGCTGCTGCTGGACTTGAAAGACCTTCGCGCCATGCTGCAGTACGTCGGCGAAAACGCCAAGGAATTCACCACCGCCTACGGCAACATTTCTGCCGCATCGGTCGGGGCGATACAGCGCGGGCTACTCGAAATCGAGCAGCAGGGCGGCGACAAGCTCCTCGGGGAACCATCGCTGGATATCGCCGACCTGATGCAAACCGACGGCAAGGGTGCCGGCGTGGTCAACATCCTTGCCGCCGACAAGCTGATGAACTCGCCCAAACTGTACTCGACCTTTCTGTTGTGGATGCTGTCCGAGTTGTTCGAGCACCTGCCCGAGGTGGGCGACGTCGACAAGCCCAAACTGGTGTTCTTTTTCGACGAGGCACACCTGCTGTTCAACGACGCCCCCAAGTCCCTGCTCGACAAGATTGAGCAGGTCGTCAGGCTTATCCGCTCCAAAGGCGTCGGCGTTTATTTTGTCACGCAGAACCCGCTCGACATTCCGGACACCGTCCTGGGGCAACTGGGCAATCGCGTTCAGCACGCGCTGCGCGCCTTTACGCCGCGCGACCAAAAGGCGGTGAAGGCCGCCGCCGAGACCATGCGCGCCAACCCCAAGCTCAACGTCGAGACGGCCATCACCGAATTGTCGGTGGGCGAGGCGCTAATTTCGCTGCTCGACGAGAAAGGCCGTCCCACGGTGGTGGAGCGCGGCTTCGTGCTGCCGCCCGGTTCGCGCATCGGACCGGCGAGCGATGCGGAACGTGCTGCTCTGATCAAGTCATCCGTCATCTACGGCCACTACGAGCAGCTCGTCGATCGTGAATCGGCGTATGAAAAACTCACCGCCCGCACCAATGCGCGCCAGGGAACGGCTGCGCCGACCTCGCCTTCGGCTGGCGGAGCCCCTGCCCAGGATGCGCCAGCGGCCTCCGGTGGCGGCATTTTTGGCTCCCTCGGCGGCCTGGGCGGATTGGGCGAACTGCTGGGCGGAAGCACCGGACCACGCGGCGCGCATCATGAAGGCCTGCTCGAGTCGGCGGCAAAAAGCGCGGCACGCGCGGTCGGCTCACAGGTGGGCCGCGAAATCATTCGCGGCGTGCTCGGCTCGATCCTGGGCGGCGGCAAGCGCCGATGAAACGCCCCGACACGGGGGCGCGCATTTGAACGGGGTCTCGTATCGCGCGGTCGGCATCGCCCTGGCATTTGTCGGCGCAGCGCTTTTTTCGCTGAAGGGTGTGACCACCAAGCTCATTTATGCGTATCGCGCCGATGCCGTGACCCTGCTCGCACTGCGCATGCTGTTCTCGGTTCCGTTTTTTCTGATTGCCGCGAGCTGGTCCGGTCGCAGCGGTGCCGCCCCCGTCACACGACGCGACCTGGGACTGATCCTGGTTCTCGGGCTGCTCGGCTACTACCTTTCGAGCTTTCTGGACTTTCTCGGACTGCTCTACATTTCGGCCACGCTTGAGCGGCTGACCCTCTACCTCTACCCAACGCTGGTGCTATTGCTGTCGGTGTTTTTCCTAAAGACGCGCGCCCGGGGGGTCGACATCGCCGCAATCGCACTCTCCTACGCCGGCATCGCGCTGGTGTTCCTGTCGGCCGGGCAGGTTTCAGGGTCTAACCTGCAGCTTGGCGCAGCCCTGGTTTTCGGCAGTGCCTTCGCCTACGCCATTTACCTCGTTGCCGGAACCGAGGTCATCAAACGCATCGGCTCCATGCGCTTTACTGCCTATGCCATGACGGTCTCAAGCGTTGCCGGCATCCTGCAGTTCCTGGCATTGCGGCCGCTCGATGCGCTGGTGCTGCCGATGGCCGCCTACGGATGGCTGGCGGTGCTGGCGATTTTTCACACCGTGCTGCCGGTGTTCATGATCGGCGAGGCGCTCAAGCGCATCGGCGCCACGCGCTTTGCCGTGATCGGCGCAGTCGGCCCCCTGACCACCATGGCGGTGGACTGGGCGGTGCTCGGCGAAGCCCTCAACGGAGTGCAAATTTTCGGCTCGGCGCTGGTGCTCTCGGGGGTACTGCTTGTAACCTTGAAACCAAAGCCTTAAAGTCCGGTGCGCACACAGTGAGCAACCGGTGAATGACAAAAAGTCTCGTCCCGAAAACCGGAAGACGAATCCCAACCAATCCCAACCCGGAGTGAATGGCAGCCTGGAAACTTTTCCGGGAATGCCCTTCTGCAGTCCATGATCCTCTACGCGACCACGATTTTCCTCAGCGCATTCCTGTTGTTCCAAGTGCAACCCCTCATCGCCAAGCTGATCCTGCCCTGGTTCGGCGGTTCGGCGGCGGTGTGGACCACCTGCATGCTGTTTTTCCAGGTGCTATTGCTAGCAGGCTACGTGTATTCGCACGCGCTGACCGGCATTCGCCAGCCCTCGCGCCAGCGCCTCGTCCATTGCGTCCTGCTGGGCATCTGCTTGTTGCTGCTGCCCATCGCCCCGGATGCGTCCTGGAAACCCACCGGGGGCGATGACCCGATGCTGCGCATCCTCGGGTTGCTCGCCACCAGCATCGGCCTGCCGTATTTCGTGCTTTCGACCACCGGCCCCCTGGTGCAAGCCTGGTATGCACGCACCCATGTCGGTGCCTACCCCTATCGCCTTTTCGCACTTTCCAATTTTGGCTCCCTGCTCGCGCTCCTGAGCTATCCGCTGATCGTAGAACCGGTGCTCTCTGCCTACTGGCAGGCGGTGGCCTGGTCCACCGGATTTGCCCTTTTTGCTCTGATCTGCGCCGTCCTCGCTTGGAAATCGACCGGGGGCGTGGCCGCCTCTCCCACGGCATCAGCGGAACTTGCCGCGCCGGTGCCACCGCCCACTGCCGGTCTGCAGGTATGGTGGGCCGCGCTCGCCGGCGTGGCGTCAGCCTTGCTGCTTGCCTTCACCAGCCACCTCTCGCTCAACATCGCGCCGATTCCTTTCCTGTGGGTGCTCCCGCTACTGCTTTATTTGGCCAGCTTCATAGTGTGCTTTGAAGCACCGCGCTGGTATCGCCGCGACTTCTACTTCCCGCTGCTCGTCGCCGGGCTCGGCGGCGTCTGCTACACGCTCATTCCCGGCCACCTTCATCCGAAAATCGTCGTGCTGGTTCCGCTTTACGCGGTGACGCTGTTTTGCGCCTGCATGGTCTGCCATGGCGAACTGGCCCGCGCCAAGCCGCATCCGCGATACCTCACGTCCTTTTACCTGCAACTGGCCCTGGGCGGCGCACTCGGCGGCCTGTTCGTCGGCCTCCTGGCCCCGCATTTTTTCAACGATCTTTACGAGTTGCCAATCGGACTGGCTGCGCTCGGGGTGGTCACCTTCGCGGCGCTATACCGTGACAAGAAAAGCATTCTTCACCGTCGCTTCGCCCTGCCCGCCCAGGCCGTTGCCGCGAGCCTCGTGGTGGCAATGACGGGTACCCTGGCGTGGGGCTACGGCGCCTTTGCCGACTCACGGCCGGCTTCGGTGCGCAATTTTTACGCCGTGCTCAAGGTCGAGGACTCGGGCAGCGGCGAGAACGCGGTGCGCGAACTCAAACACGGCACCATCCAGCACGGCAGTCAGTTCCTGGATCCGTCGCGTCGAGGTTGGCCGACAACCTATTACGGCCCGCTTTCGGGCGTCGCGCTGGCGATCAAGGCGACCAACGAAGCCCGTCGGGTCGGCGTGGTTGGTCTTGGCGCCGGCACCCTCGCGGTTTACGGCCGCGCGGGTGATGTGATGCGCTTTTACGAAATCAACCCCCAAGTCGTCGATCTGGCACGCAAGCAATTCAGCTTTCTTTCCGACAGCAAGGCTGCAATCGAGGTTGAACTCGGCGACGCGCGCCTGACCCTGGAGCGCGAAGCCCCGCAGCAATTCAACGTGCTTGCCGTGGATGCATTCTCCAGCGATTCGATTCCGGTGCACCTGCTCACGGTCGAGGCATTCCGCGCCTATGTCCGCCACCTCAAGCCGGGCGGCATTCTTGCAATCCACGTGTCAAACCGTTACCTCGACCTGTTGCCGGTGGTCTCCAAGGCCGCGGCGGCACTGTCATTGCAGGTGAAACAGGTGTACGCCACCGATAATTATGACGTCGGGGTGTTCAGCTCGGACTGGCTGCTGCTTGCGCGCTCTGCAGATGCCTTCAACAGCGACGAACTCAAGGAAAACGCAAAAGTGCTCGAAGCCCAACCCGACGTCAGGCTTTGGACCGATGACTTCAGCGACCTGCACGGCATTCTGAAATAAGGCGCGACCCGTCGCGCCTTAGATTTCCCGCAGCTTCGCGGTTCCAATATACTGCGTACATAACTAGTTGACCGGACTCAAATCAGATTCAAGGAGGAGTACACAATGAGCACTGACGCCAGCAGCAAAAAACTCGCCCGCCGCTCGTTCATCAAGGCCGGCGCGGCCACCGCCGCAATCGCCGGTTTCCCGTCGATCCTGCGCGCACAGGCACCGATCGAACTGAAGATCAGCCATTACGTGCCAGCCCTGCACGGCCTGCAAACTGATTTTATTGAGCCCTGGTCCAAGGAAATCGAAAAGCGCACCAACGGCCGTGTCACCTTCAAGATTTTTGCCGCTGCAAGCCCACTGGGGAAAGCCGAAAACCAGCTCGATCAGGCGCAAACAGGCGTCGTCGACATCGCCTTCGGCCTATCCGGAAACCCGCGCGGACGCATGCCGCGCAGCCTGATCGTCGAAATGCCCTTCCTGATCGAAACCGCAGGTCAGGGATCGAATACCCTGATGTCCGTCTACCCAAAGTACCTGAAGGATGAGTACAAGGGCCTCAAGGTGCTGTCGCTGCTCACCCACAACGCAGGTCACATCCACACCCGAGACAAGAAGGTCGAGAAGATGGAAGACCTGGTGGGCCTGCGGCTGCGCACTCCCAGCGCCACCGCCTCTGCGATGCTTACGCAGCTGGGTGCGGTTCCCGTGGGGATGCCCCCCGGCGCCGCCTACGAGCAAATCGACAAGGGCGTCATCGACGGCGCGTGCTTCCCCTGGGATCCGGTGCGCGCATTCCGGATCGATGAGGTCACCAAGTTCCACACGGTTGCCAGCTTTTATACGGCAGCCTTCTGGTTCGGCATGAACGAGAAAAAATACAACGCGCTCCCGGCGGAAGTGAAAAAAATCATCGACGAACTGTCGGGCGAATACCTGACCTCGCGCATGCAAGGCTGGTGGGATAAATGGGACGCCGCGGGCAGGGCCGCTGCAGTCGCGCGCAAGAACACCATCATTACGCTCAGCCCGACCGAGCGCAAACGATGGGCCGATGCGCTGATCCCCACCTACAACAAGGTGATGATCGAAACCGAGGGCCAGGGCGTGAAAAACGCGCGCGATATTTACATCGAGATGCAGCGCGCCGCCGCAAAGTACGCCCCCGCCAAGAAGGCCTGAGTAGCCATGGCGTTTCTGGTGATCGGGCGATTGCGCGAATGGGCCGAGGACGTCACCCGCGCGATGGCCTGGCTCGGCCTTGCCCTGATCACCGGTGCAGTTGCCGTGACGGTGCTCGATGTCATCACCCGTCGCTCGATCGGCTGGTCGGTGCCGGGGCTGATCGACATCACACAGATGCTGGTGATCGGATTTGCATTCATGTGCATTCCTTTTTCCTTCATGCGTGAGAGCAATGTAACGGTCGACTTCATCACCGACCCGCTGCCGCGCCGCATCCTATCGACGGTAAAAGCGCTTGCCATGCTAACCGGTGCCGTATTCATGAGTGCCATCGCCTGGTATTCGTGGTTCCGCGCCGGGCAACAGGTCGAAAACGGTGACGTGTCGCAGACGATAGGCATCCCGTTCATCTGGTACTGGGTGCCGCTGCTGGCCGGCTGCATCATCGGCACCCTCACCGCGTTGCTGCAAACCCTGCACTACGCCCTCGAAGCCATCGCCCCTCCGGCGGTGGACGACATCGAATTAATCCGGTGAGGCAAGCCCGCATCCAAGGGCTGGGCAAGGGCACGGCCCTGCCTGAAGCGCAAGACCCCTGCCACTACCCTCACGGGCCCGTGCGAAACAAAGGCACGCCCTCCCGGAACCCAACAGGCTGACCCCCGATCATGCAAGGTCCCACCATCGGTCTTCTTGGCTTCGGCGCCTGTATCGTGCTGATGTTCCTGCGCGTGCCCGTTGCCATCGCAATGGGCGTCACCGGCGCCGTAGGATTCTGGATCACCAACGGATGGGATAGCCTCGCGTTCATCCTCGGCAAGACGCCGTTCGATGCGGTCTTCCCCTACGACCTGTCGGTCGTGCCACTGTTCATCATGATGGGCGTATTCGCCGCCTACGCCGGACTGTCGAAAAGCCTCTACGATTTCGTGTCCGCCTTTGTCGGCCAACTTCGCGGCGGCCTCGCCATTGCCACCATTGGTGCCTGTGCGATTTTCGGTGCGGTCTGCGGCTCAGCACTCGCCACTGCGGCCACGATGGGACGCGTCGCAATGCCCGAAATGCGGCGTCTGGGCTACAAGGATTCGCTTTCTTCGGCTGCGGTGGCTGCGGGCGGGACCCTGGGTGTCATGATCCCACCCTCCATCATGTTTGCGCTCTACGGCCTGATGACGGAGCAATCCATCGGAAAACTGTTCATTTCGGGCATCCTGCCGGGCATCCTCGGCACCATCCTGTATATGGGCACGGTCTGGATGATCACGGCGAGGGACCCATCCCTTGCACCACCGGCACCGCGCAAAAACTGGGCGGAGCGCTGGCAAAGCACACTTGAGGTCTGGCGCGTGCTTGTGCTGTTCGGCGTAGTTCTCGGTGGCATGTATTTTGGCTGGTTCACACCGACCGAGGCGGCGTCGGTGGGAGCCGCCGGCGCGATGCTGCTCGCATGGCTAGGCGGCTACATCAATCGCGAGATGTTGAAAAAATGCATGATCGAAACGACCACCACTTCGGCGATGATTTACATGATCCTGGTCGGAGCCGGCGTGTTCAATTTTTTCCTTGATGCGACGGGCCTCAACGAGGCCCTCATTCAGTACGTCAAGGAACTCGGCTGGAACCGTTGGGGCGTGATGTTCGCGTTAATGGTCATGTACATCATCCTGGGCGCGCTGATGGATGAAATTTCCATGATCCTGCTCACCGTCGTCCCCGTATTCAAGCTTGTGACCGCGCTCGATTTCGATCCGATCTGGTTTGGCGTCATGCTGGTGACCGTGTGCGAAATCGGCTTGATCGTTCCGCCGGTCGGCATGAACCTGTTTGTGATCCAGGGCGTGGCCAACCTTCCCCTGACCACCATCGTCAGGGGAATCGTGCCCTTTGTCATGGCCGATTGCCTGCGCATGCTGATCCTGTGCGTTTTCCCCTGGCTGGCGACCTGGCTGCCCTCGCACATGAATTAGCCAGCACCGCCCCAAAGAACCAAGGTTTCGGGGCAAACCGGGCATAACTGGACTGCCCGATCAAGCTATGCCCTGCGCCCGGGCTGATCTAAACTAGGCCTCCTGCGCCCCTACAACGACGGGCGCGACAAGCATTCCTTAAGGAGGCTTCATGAACGCACCCAAAATTACCGGCGTCGCCGCGCTCGGCCTCAAAGACTCCGGCCTTTTCCGTCAACAATGCTACATCGACGGCCAGTGGTTAGATGCGGACAGCGGCAAGACCGTTGCCGTAAGCAATCCGGCCAGCGGTGAAATTCTGGGCACCATCCCCAACATGGGGACTGACGAAACGCGCCGCGCCATTGCGGCTGCCAACGCCGCCTTCCCCGCTTGGCGCGCCAAAACCGCCAAGGAACGTAGCAGCATCCTGCGCAAGTGGTTCGAACTGATGATGCAGAACCAGGAAGACCTTGCGCGCCTGATGACCGCCGAGCAGGGCAAACCACTGGGCGAATCACGCGGTGAAATTGCCTATGCCGCATCCTTCATCGAATGGTTTGCCGAGGAGGGCAAGCGCATTTACGGGGACACCATTCCGCAGCACCAGGCTGATAAACGCATCGTCGTGCTCAAGGAGCCGATCGGCGTTTGCGCCGCCATCACGCCGTGGAATTTCCCCGCAGCCATGATCACGCGCAAGGCCGGACCCGCCCTCGCCGCAGGGTGCACCATGGTGGTCAAGCCGGCGACCGCGACACCGTATTCGGCGCTGGCCATGGCCGAGCTCGCCGAACGGGCAGGCGTCCCAAAAGGCGTGCTGTCGGTCGTTACCGGCTCCGCCTCGGCGATTGGCGGGGAAATGACCTCCAACCCGATCGTACGCAAGCTGACATTTACGGGCTCGACGGAAATCGGCAAGAAGCTGATGGAGCAGTGCGCTGCCACAGTGAAAAAAACCTCGATGGAACTGGGCGGAAATGCACCCTTCATCGTTTTCGATGACGCCGACCTGGATGCCGCGGTCGAGGGCGCCATCATTTCCAAGTTCCGCAACAACGGTCAGACCTGCGTCTGCGCCAACCGCATTCTGGTCCAGGACAAGGTCTATGACGCTTTCGCGGCGAAGCTTGCAGAAAAAGTAAAAACGCTTAAGGTGGGGAACGGCATGGACGATGGCGTCACCACCGGCCCCCTTATCGACGCCAATGCCGTCGCCAAGGTGCAAGAGCACATTAGCGACGCCCTTGCCAAGGGCGCGAAGGTGCTCACCGGTGGCAAGCCGCACGCCCTCGGCGGATTGTTTTTCGAACCCACCGTACTATCGGGCGTGGATACGGGCATGAAGGTCACCCGCGAAGAAACCTTCGGCCCGGTGGCGCCGCTATTCCGATTCAAGACCGAAGCCGAGGCGATACAGATGTCGAACGACACCGAGTTCGGTCTGGCCTCCTATTTTTACGGCCGTGACATCGGCCGCATCTGGCGGGTCGCCGAGGCGCTTGAATACGGCATCGTAGGCATCAACACCGGGCTGATCTCCACGGAAGTCGCCCCGTTCGGTGGCGTCAAGGAATCGGGCATCGGCCGCGAAGGCTCCAAATACGGCATTGAGGATTTCCTCGTCATTAAATATCTGTGTATCGGCGGCATCGACCGCTGACCCCAGGCAGTCCCGATACCGAAACGTAGACGGAAGACGCACATGCCAAAGGTCAGCGTCATCATCCCCGCGTACAACCATGAGCGCTTCGTGCGTGAGGCGGTGGAAAGCGTGCTGGGGCAGACCTTTGGCGACCTTGAGATCTGCATAACCGACGATTGCTCCACCGACGGTACAGCCGATGTCGTCGCATCGATTCGTGACGAACGCATTCGCTTCAGACGACTGGACAAAAACAGCGGCGTGAGCGCCGCCATGAACGACGCCATCCGCCGCTCATCGGGTGAATACATCGCAGTACTCAATTCGGACGATTGCTACCTCCCGGACAAGACCGCCATGCAGGTCGAGTACCTGGAGGCCAATCCGCATGTCGGCGCGGTGTTCGGCCTGCCGGCATTCATCGATGACGCAGGGCTGCGCGTCCCGGAACAAAAGAATTTCTACAGTGGTGTGTTCAAGGCCGAAAACCGGCCGCGCGCGGCGTGGCTGCGGGAATTGTTTTTTTTCGGCAACTCGCTTTGTCACCCTGCCGCCCTGGTGCGGCGTCGCTGCCATGAAGAGCTCGGGCTGTACGATGAACGCCTGGCCCAGGTACACGATCTGGACTTGTGGATGCGTTTGCTAGCACGCTATGACATCCACATTCTTCCTGAAATGCTGATGCTTTTCCGGATTGTCGACGGCAGCGGGAATGCCAGCGCCCCCAAGCCGTCAGCGCTTTCCCGAACCGCCTGGGAGACCGAAAAAATCATGCGTCATTACCTGGCCTTTGACGAGGCCTTGTTCCGCGATATCTTCGTAGATGCGTTTCGCTCCCCGGACCTGGCGGGCCTTCCGCGCGCAGTTCAACTCGGGCTCATCGCAGTGACCGCCCAGGAAACCCCCGAGCGGGAAATCGGCGTCCAGGTCCGGCGCTTCGGGCTGGAACTGCTGTACGACGCCGTTCCAGCCGACGCCGCCGACCGCAGCGGGCAGAATCCCGGCATAACGGCCAAGGACATCATCCGCCTGTCGGGGGAGCTGGACCTTTATCAGGTAGGCCGGGCGGTCAAATACTCCAGGATCATCCGCGAGCGAAACGAGATGATAGAAAAACTCGAGGCCGGCTTACAAAAGCGCCCGGGCACGCCGGCAAAGCCCACCGCCCGCAGCTGGCTGTCCAGAATCACGGGAAAATAGGCGATCATGCTGCCTGCACCGACATTGCCTCCCGCCTCCGGGCAAAAAATCGATCTCGACGAGAAATATGCATTGTTAGTCGATATGTTCGCGCCGGCCCCCGCGATGCATATCTTCAACACCCCCGAATTTTTCAGGCTCCATGCAGTCAGCGACGCCCATTACTTTCAGTTGTGCGAACGTAAAAGCGGCGCGGTGCTCGCAAGCACCCACTTCACTGCGACCACCCCCGGCTGCTACCGCAGTCCGGCCCGCGGCACCTTCGGTGGCATCAGCGCGACGACGGATTTTTCAGTCGAGCAAATCGAAATTTTCGCCTCTGCCTTCGAGGACATTCTGCGCGCCGGAAATGCCAAACGCCTGCAGATCGTGATGCCCCCGGCAAGCCACGACTCGGCCCTGTTTGCAAAATGCTTCAACGTACTGAGCCGCCGCGGCTTCAGCGTTGCGGCCCAGGAACTCAACTACGATATCGACGTGAGCGACGCGCCTCTTGCAGATCGCATGGATTACGGCAACCGCAAGCGCCTGAACAAGTGCCTGCGCGAGGGCTTTGCCACGACCCGGCTTGGACCGGAGCACCATGAAGCGGCCTACCGGCTTATCGCAGAAAACCGCCGGCGCAAAGGCCATCCGATTACCATGGACTTTCCGGCGGTCATGACCATGGTAGACACGTTCGGTGACAGGCTGCGCTTTTTTGGCGTGACGCGCGGCGAACAACTGGTCGCCGCGTCCATCTGCATCGTCGTCAGCGAACAGGTGATGTCCGTGTTTTATTGGGGGGACAGCGAAGGCGTACAGGACTATTCACCCGTGGTCTTGCTTGCCGCTGACATTTATGCGCACTGCCAGCAGGCGGGCATCCACCTGCTCGACACCGGTATCGCTACCGAGGCGGGCACACCCAACTACGGCCTCATGCGATTCAAGCGCAGCCTGGGGTTTCGCGAATCACTAAAGCTGGTTCTTGCGAAGGATTGTCCCGCCAATGCGCGACCTTGAACGCTACCAACACGACTACGCGGCACTCCCGTTCGAAGGCATACAGGCGGCCTATCGCAGACGCCACCTGCTTGAAGCACTTACCCGTCATAGCGCCCGCCATGTGCTGGAGATCGGTTGCGGCACCGAACCCCTTTTTCTGCACTACCGGGATTTTGAATCAATGCACGTGATCGAGCCGGCCGGCAGCTTTCATGCAAAAGCGCTCACCGCCGCGCGCGGCGTGGCGGGGGTCGAGGTCCTTCACGGCACCCTTGAAGCGCTCGCCCCGGGACTTTCCGGCACGCCCTTCGACTGCGTCGTAATGAGCAGCTTACTGCACGAGGTGCCCGACCCCTTGGCGCTGCTCGCCTGTGCCCGCACCCTTTGCTCCTCCACGACCAACTTGCATGTCTATGTGCCCAACGCGCATTCTTTCCATCGCCTGCTGGCTCTAGAGATGGGCCTGATCCAAGACGTGCACGAGGTGTCTGCCACCCAGGCGCGCATGCAGCAATCGTCGACCTACGATGCCGGCTCAATGAGAACGCTGCTCGAATCAGCGGGTTTTGAGGTGGACGAGGTCGGCAGCTTTTTCATCAAACCCTTTACCCATGCGCAAATGGCGGCGCTACGCGAAGCGGGCATCCTGACCGATGCCATGCTCGACGGCCTGTACACCCTCGGCCTGCACTTCCCCGACGCCGGTTCTGAACTCTATGCCAGGGCGCGCGCCAGGGTCTGACATGACCGGCGACGTCGTCATAGCCGGCAACAACCTCGCCGCCCTCGTCGCCGCCCAATCCATCGCGGCGGCCGGACGTGGCGTCGTACTCGTCAATCCCGCGCCCTCGTGGGGTGGCCATTTTGCCGGGGTGGAACTGGCATCTCGGCAGTTTGACCCGGGCATGGTCCTGTATGAGTTCGGCGCCGCCAACCGCGAAACCTGCCCGGACCTGCACAGCTATGATCCGGCGCGGCGCAACGATTGCGGACGCTTTACAGGCAGGGTGCGCAACTACGTGGAGGAGCGCGTCAGCACCGTGATTGCACCTGATCCGGCCCTGCTCATTGACGGCCATGCCATGCCGGACATCATCATCGCCAATCACGCCGAGTCCATCACGGCGTTTGACTCAACAACGCGCGAACGAATCCGGCAGGAACTCGAGGTTATCTGCGCCGCGGGTACGCATCCGTTGCACGCATCCCGAAAATCCGTTGATCCCGCGTTTGCCAGTGCGGATTTCGCCTCGGCCTCAATCGCCAATCACGGCCGGACGCTGCATAAAGTTCTGTTTGAGCCCTTGTGCCAAAAAATCCTCGGCGTTCAGTGCGGAGACATCCTGGCGACCTATCACCGCGCCGGATGGTTGCCGCTGTACTACCCTGAAACGCTACTGTCGCAATTTGGTGCAACGCCACAACACCTGCCCGAAACAATCTTCCACTATCCCGCAGAAGGATCGGCCGGCGCACTGGTGCGCGCACTGGCGCATGAAATCGAGGCCCACCCGAATATCCGCACCATACGCACCGCCATCCGAAGCATTAGCCGCGCCGCGCCAACAACGCTTACCTTGGTGGATGGCAACACCATCGTCGCCGACGAGTTCATATGGACACTCGATCCGGGCGCGCTGTTGGCCATCGCAGAGCCGGCGCAACCGGTTGCCAATATCGAACGCGCCTCCATCGGGCTTTGCTTTGTTGCGATTGGGCGAGATCACATCGGGATCGACCTGGGAACCCTGTTTGTTCCCGACCCTAAGCACGCGATCTACCGGGTCACCGACCAGGACGGATGCGCCCGTCTCAGTACGGACGAGCACCGGATGGTCGCCGAATTCAGCCCGGCGGTACTGGTCGGGCGGGGACTTGCGAGACCGGAAGAGCAGCAGCAAGCACTTTTACACGAACTGGCGGACTTGGGCATGATAGACACCCCCGTGTCGGTGGCATACTGCGCGGTAAAGATAATGAACAATGCCTTGATGATCCCCAACAGCGCGAACCGCATTGCATTTCTGCAGCAGCAAGACCGGTTGCTCCGGCATTGGCCGGCGATCCGCCTGGCCGGCCCCTCTGCGGGCTTTCACGCCGGCGCGATGAACGATCAGGTCGTACAAGGCCTCAAGCTCGCAGCCGAATTGGGAGCGACAGCATGAGCAAATCGCATCTCGACCGCATTGCAACGGATTACCACACCGGCGCCAAAGCCCCCGACATGCACATCGAGGATCTTTGCCAGGAGTATTGCGGGCGTTGGATTCTTGACGCACTTGGCGCCGCAGACCGCGTGCTCGAAATGGGATTTGGCGAGGGCAACATCACCCGGTCTCTGATCGCCAGCGGCAGGCACGTGACCACCATCGAAGGCGCGCGCGTTCTTTACGACAAACTCGTCGCCGAATTCGGGTCTTCCATCACCGCTGCGCACTCCCTGTTCGAGGACTATCGCCCGGACCGGCCGTTTGATGCGGTCGTGGCCTCCCACGTACTCGAACACGTTGACGATCCGGTCGCCCTGCTAAAACACATGCGCGGCTGGATTGCACCCGGAGGCAGGCTGATCGTCGTCGTGCCAAACAAGGAATCCCTGCACCGCCGCCTCGCGGTCATCATGGGCCTGCAGCCGGCTCTGGACACGCTGGGTGCGCGAGACAAGCTGGTCGGGCACCAACGCGTTTATTCGCTTGCAACACTCGAACATGACTTGCGCAGCGGCGGATTTGAGGTCGTGGAATCAACCGGCTTTTTTCTCAAGCCTGTCGCCAATTCGATGATGCTCGGCTACTCGGCCGAGCTTCTGGCCGCAATGAACGAGATCTCGCCGCAACTGCCGAAAGAGCTGCTCGCCAATATCGGCGTTGTCGCGACAATGGCCGACTGAATGTACAGCACCCCGCATCGAAACGGATCACCGCACCGCCCATGAGCATCCAAGATTGCCGCCTGATCGAGCTGCCTCGCGTCCCCGATGCACGCGGCAACCTCACCTTTGTCGAATCGGGACGCCACATACCGTTCGACATAAAACGTGTCTATTATCTTTACGATGTTCCGGGTGGCGCATCCCGGGCCGGCCATGCCCACAAGCAGCTCCAGCAAGTGCTTATTGCGATGTCGGGAAGCTTCGACGTGTTGATCGACGACGGCACGTCGAAAAAGAAGTTTCACCTCAACCGCTCTTACTTTGGCCTCTATATCCCATCGATGGTGTGGCGTGAAATCGATAACTTCTCATCCGGAGCGGTCTGCATGGCGCTCGCCTCCGCGTTTTACGACGAAGCGGACTACTACCGCAGCCATGATGCATTTTCAGCGGCGGTGGCTAAGGCGTGAACATCCCGTTTCTCGACCTCGCGGCCATAAATGCTGAAACCGGGGTACAGCTTGATGCAGCACTGACACGTGTGCGGGCGGCATCGCATTACGTCATGGGCCCCGAACTGGAAGCGTTTGAGAGCGAATTCGCCATCTACTGCGGGGCCGAACACTGTGTCGGCGTGGGGAACGGTCTCGAAGCACTGGTCCTTGCACTGCGTGCCGCCGGCATAGGTCCAGGCGATGAGGTCATTGTTCCCAGCCACACCTTCATTGCGACCTGGCTTGCAGTCACCGCCTGCGGCGCATCCGTCGTTCCGGTTGAACCGGTACCAACGGGATTCAACATCGACCCGGCGGGCATCGAAGCGGCGATCACCCCCCGCACGCGCGCGATCATCCCGGTGCATCTGTACGGCGAGCCGGCCGACATGGATGCGATCAATACGCTGGCGCAAAAGCACCGACTCTTCGTGCTTGAAGACGCCGCGCAGGCGCATGGCGCGCGATTCAAGGGGCGCCGCACCGGTGCGCTGGGCCACGCCGCAGCCTTCAGCTTTTACCCAGCGAAAAATCTCGGTGCGCTGGGCGATGGCGGGGCCGTCGTGACCGGCGACAAGGCGCTGGCAGACAGGATTCGCGCCCTGCGTAGCTACGGGTCAACGGAACGCTATGTGCATCCGCTGCAGGGTGGCAACTCCCGTCTGGATGAAATCCAGGCAGCCTGCCTTCGCGTCAAGCTTCCGGGGCTGGATGCAGGGAACGCACGCCGCCGCCAGCAGGCCGCCACGTACATGGAAGCGCTCGGTTCAACATCACTTTTGCTGCCAAATCCGGAGAAGGCGGGCGAGCCGGTCTGGCATTTGTTCGTGGTGCAAAGTGCCGAGCGCGATGATCTGCAGAAAAAGCTGGCGGGGGCGGGCATCGCCACACTCATCCACTACCCGTGTCCGCCGCACCTGCAAGGCGCCTACGCCACCTTGGGATTGGGCCGCGGCGCGTTCCCACGCGCCGAAAAGCTCGCGAACCAGGTGTTAAGCCTTCCCATAGGTTGGGACTTCGATGTCGCGGGCGTTGCACAAGCCATCGCCCGTTTGGCGAAGCACTGATATGAGCCATACACCGCTTGTAAGCGTATGCATGCCCGCGTACAACCATGCCGCCTATGTCGGATTTGCGATCGAAAGCATTCTCGCCCAGACATTCGGCGACTTTGAACTGCTCATCAATGACGATTGCTCTTCGGACCTTACCTTCGACGTCATTCGCTCGTATGAGGATCCACGCATTGTCGCGGTGCGCCAACCCCTGCGATCCGGTCCCAGTGTCAACCTGAATGCAGCAATGCGCCGCGCACGCGGCAAGTACATCGCCCTGTGCGCATCAGACGACCTGTGGTTGCCCGAAAAGCTCGAACGGCAGCTCAGCTTCATGGAGTCTCATCCTGATGTCGCCGCGTTGTTCGGAATCCCGTGGCTTGTCGATTCTGACGGCACGCGCATGGCTGATACGGCGCACGGGTCACTCGCCAAGGGTATCGAGGGCGAAAACTTCGACAGGAAGCAATGGCTGGCCTGGCTGTTCAAGAACGGAAATTGCCTTTGCGCCACCACCCCCCTGCTCAGAACCGAGGCGGTGCGCGTGATCGGGGAGTTCGACCCGCTTATGCTGCAATTGCAGGACTTCGACTACTGGGTGCGGCTTCTTGCCAGGTACGACCTGCGACTCTCGCCGGATCGACTGGTCGAATACCGCGTAAATACCAGCGGCGGGAACATTTCCCACGCGTCCATGCCAATGGGGGCGCGCCTCGCCTACGAGTACTATCGCGTCCTCCGGCATTATGCGGACGGCTATGCAGCCGATGCGGTGGCCGACCTGCCGCTGAAGGGCGATCCGCTGATTAGCTGGCAACCCGCAGCACCAAGCCGCGACCTGCGACTGGCGGAGCACGCGCTGCAATGCGCCACGGCAAGCCCGCAGGCACCTTCTTTTTTCCTGTTCGCCATGGACTGTCTGCACCGCTTCGGGGGTAACGAAAACGCGTTGGTGGGGGCCGCCGCCGAGACACGACTGTTCACCCTGCCCCTGTTTGAGATCACCGGTTCGTCACTCGCCCAGGATGTCCTGCTCGGGATGACCAAGTCAATTTCAGCCGAACAGGCCCTCATGACGATGCAGCACGAACTTAATGTACTGCGCGCTGAAAAGAAAAACTGGCGCGCACTGCCGCCCGTCGCCCCGGCCCAGACTCTACGTCCGCAGCAGGCGGAATCGAGCTCCGGTGCCGTGAATGCGCTACGCCGACTCCTGGGGCGGGGCGAAAAACCTTAGCAGCCGGACCGTTCCCCGATGCGCGTCATTGACCAGTTCAAATCACTTTTAGGCCGACGCCTTTCTGGGGAAACGCGCGCGCAGGCGTTTCTCGCGCAAGCGGCGGCCTTGTCGGCACAAGGTGAGCTTGAGGGCGCCGTGTCGCGACTTCACGCTGCGATTGGAGCATCCCCTGGCCTGCCGGAATCCCATTACCGGCTAGGACGTTGCCTCCTGAAGAAAAATCAGGACACGCAGGCCGCCTCGGCTTTCTCAGATGCCCTGCGTCGCAAGCCTGCCTATCCATTGGCACTTCACTGTCAGGTGTTCCTCGCGGTGGCCGAATCAAGATTGCACCGTCTGGCTAGCGGGGCGATTTTTCCGCCCCCCCCTGCGCTGCCCGAAAAACCCCCGCTGGTTTCTGTCATCATCTGCAGCATCAATGAGACACGATTTCGGAACGTATCCGCACTTTATGAGCGGCTGTTCGACGGGGTGCCGCACGAAATCATCGGCATTCACGATGCGCGTTCCCTTTGCGAAGGGTATAACCGCGGGGTCGCCGCCAGCAAGGGCGACCTGCTTGTCTTCTCGCATGACGACGTGGATATCCTCACGCCCGACTTCGCCGCCCGCCTCATCGCAAGCCTGGCGAAACACGATCTCGTTGGCGCCGTCGGCGCGACGTATCTTTCGGGAGCCACCTGGTTCGGCTCCGGCTGGCCACACCTGCGCGGCCAGATCGGTGTACCCGCCGAAGACGGAACAGGAATCGTCGCCAATTTTTTTGGTACCTACGGCCAAGCGGCGGCGGGGATCCAGGTCATGGATGGCTTTTTTCTCGCAGCGAGACGCTCGCTCGCCGTGCAAATGCCGTTTGATGAACAAACCTTCGATGGCTGGCATTGCTACGACATCGATTTCAGCTTTTGCGCGCATCTCAAGGGTTTCAGTTGCGCGGTCGCAAACGACCTTGTGATGGTTCATGCATCGCGCGGAAAATTCGATGAACGATGGAATTTTTACCGGGACCGGTTCCTGAAAAAGCACGAACGCCACCTCACGTTTACCGGTCCGGCCAGCTTCGCACAACTCGACCCGCCGGCGATACGCGTTCCCTCCACGGAGGAATGGCTGTCCATCACACAAAGCCTGATGCTGGCCGGTCACGCGCCGTGCTGAAAACCTTACTGAAGCGCTTGAGGTCGGGGCACACACCGGCAGGCGACGTCGACACACGCTACCAGCGCGCACTCGACGCTTCGGGAAGAGGCGAGATCGCGACTGCCATCGAACTCGCGCAATCCGTAATCGCCGTGGAACCCGGACTCCCCGCGCCACACTATCTTCTTGGCTGCTGCCTTGAGGAACAGGGCGGCCTGGCAGCGGCGGCGAAGGCGTTTGAAGCCTGCGCGGAACTGAAACCGGATTATCCCATCGGGGCGCAAGCCACCGCCCATTTCGCTTTGTGCCGCGCACGCCTTGACCTTGACGCGGGAAAGAAAGCCGCATTGATGCTATTGCCTCGCGGGACGAAGCCATCGCTCTCGGTAATCATATGCAGTGCCAATACGGCACGCCTGAACGAAACACAGCGCATGTACCGGCACTTGCTGCAGGACGTCGAGCACGAGCTTATCGGCATCCAAGACGCCCGTTCCCTGGCTGAGGGATACAACCGGGGTCTCAAGTCCGCAAGCGGGGATATTGTCGTACTCGCACACGATGACGCGCGGGTTCTGAACCCCGATTTTGCCGCGCGACTTATTGATGCCCTCAGCCGGCACGACATCGTCGGCGTCGCAGGCGCGTACAAGCTCAAAGGCGCGGCATGGCATTTCGCAGGGCACCCCGATCTTTGCGGGCAAATAGCCATGCCCGGGGACGACCTGGGGCGTATAACGACGCTGTACGGGATCAATGCGCCCGAATGCGCGGGATTGCTGGCGCTTGACGGGGTGTTCCTCGCCGCAAGGCGAGATACCGCAATGCGCGTCGGGTTTGACGCGGAGACCTTCGACGACTGGCATTTGTACGATATCGACTTCAGTTACCGGGCGGCACAAATGGGCCTTGACTGCGCGACATGCAACAGCCTTCTGCTCGTACATGCCTCCCAAGGAGGCTACAATGCGGGCTGGCTTGATTGCGCGCGGCGCTTTCTGGACAAACACAGGGCCTCGCTCGGACCGATCCAAGCCGAACTTGATCAACCGCAACTCGTCTCGCTGCACGTTCGATCGACAGACGAATGGCGGCTGCTCACGGAACGTTTGACAGGCTCGGCGCAAAACCACTAGTTAGAGGCAATGCCAGCGAGATTGGTCGTGCGGAAAAACGCACGATAAATCAGGCAAAGCAATACCTCTTGCGCGACTCATGTTCCCATTCGGAAATAAGCTCAGCGCCACAATCCGCACCCAACCCACTTACGCGTACTTTCCGATGCCCCTTATTCAGCTCTCACAACTCTCCCTAGCCTACGGCCATGTGCCCTTGCTCGATCACGCCGACCTGATTATAGAACCGGGCCAGCGCATCGGCCTGATTGGCCGCAACGGCACCGGCAAGTCCAGTCTGCTGAAAATCATCGCCGGTGACTCCACCCCCGATGACGGAAAAGTATGGCGCGCGCCGGGCCTCAAGTTGGCGAGCGTCAGCCAGGAACCCGCCGTGGCACCGGGACAGACCATTTTCGAGGCGGTTGCCGAAGGTCTTGGCGACGGCAACCGACTGCTACTTGATTACCATGCCGCCACCCATGCGCTCGCCGAGGCGCACGATGATCCGGCCGCGCTCGATCGGCTCCACCATGCACAGGAAGCCCTGGACGCGAGCGACGGATGGACGCTGCAACACAAGGTCGATACCACGCTGACACGCCTGCAGCTGGATGCAGACCGGCTGGTTTCCGAGTTATCCGGCGGCTTGAAAAAGCGCGTCGCCCTCGCGCGCGCGCTGGTGATGGAGCCGGGGATGCTGATTCTTGACGAGCCAACCAACCACTTGGATTTCTCTGCCATCGAGTGGCTTGAGGAAACCCTGCTGTCGTTTGCGGGCAGCGTGCTGTTTGTCACCCACGACCGGCGCTTCCTGGACCGCATAGCCAACCAGATCATCGAACTTGACCGCGGGCACCTTTCGTCCTTCCCGGGTAATTTCAGTGCCTATCAGGCACAAAAGGCCGCGGCACTGGAGACCGAGGCGGTCCATAACCGCAAATTCGACAAGGTTCTTGCCCAGGAAGAAGCATGGATACGCGAGGGCATCAAGGCGAGGCGCACACGCAATGAGGGACGCGTCCGCCGGTTGGAGGCGCTGCGACTGGAGCGCGCTGCACGCCGCGAACGCGTGGGCAAGGTACAACTGGCCGTCGGGGAAGGCGAGCGTTCCGGCAAGCTGGTCGCAGAACTCGAAAATGTCAGCAAGCAATTTGGAGTGAATCGCGTCATTGATGACTTTTCATGTCGTATCCTGCGCGGCGACAAGGTCGGCCTGATCGGCCCCAACGGCGCCGGGAAGACCACGCTTCTTAAATTGATCCTGGGTGAAATCGAAGCGGACGCCGGGCAGATTCGTTTGGGCACCAAACTCAGCATCGCGTACTTTGACCAATTCCGGGAAACCCTCGACGAGGAGGCCACGCTCTCCGACACCATCAGTCCGGGCTCGGATTTTGTTGAAGTCGACGGCGTACGCAAACATGTGATCAGCTACCTTGGGGATTTCCTGTTCCCGCCGGCGCGTGCAAAAGCCCCGGTAAAAGCGCTGTCCGGGGGCGAGCGCAACCGCCTCCTGCTCGCACGCCTCTTCACGCGCTCGGCGAACGTGCTGGTGCTGGATGAGCCCACCAACGATCTGGATATCGAAACACTGGAGTTGCTCGAGGACCTGTTGCAGGACTATACCGGCACGCTGTTTCTAGTCAGCCACGACCGCGTCTTTCTCGACAACGTCGTCACCCAGACGATCGTCAGCGAAGGCGCAGGCAAGTGGAAGGAATATGCCGGCGGTTACACCGACTGGCAGCGTGCAAAGAACGCCGGCAAGTCGGAGCCGGCGGCGGAGCAGGCCGATAAAAAGGCGGAAAAGCGGCCCGCCCAGGCAGCGACAAAATCGCGCCTGAGCTACAAGGAAAACCGCGAGTTGGCAGAGTTACCGGAAAAAATGCAGGCGCTTGAATCAGAGCAGCAGGACATCACGGCCCGGCTGGCGAATACCGACCTGTACCGCGATCATCCGGAACAGGTCAAACCGCTGCAGGCGCGCTTTGCCCAGATCGAGGAAAAGCTTCTGGAGGCCTTGCAGCGCTGGGAGGCGCTAGAGGCGAAAAAATAACGCGCGGGAACAGGCGGCGCTATTGCTGCTCGATTTTTCGCGCCGCCACCACACGCCGCCATTTGGCGATTTCCGCCTCGACAAACGCGCGCATTTCTTCGGGGCTGCTGGCGCGCGGCTCCCCGCCCAAGTCCTGAAATTTTTGCCGCGTATCGGCTTGCGCCAGAACGCGTCGGATTTCAGCGTTCAGTCGCTCGATGACCGCCGGCGGCGTTCCCGCAGTCGTGGCGAACCCGAGAAAGGAATTCACCTCGTAACCGGGCAGCACTTCAGCCACGGTGGGAACGGCCGGCAGGGAGGGCGAACGGACGTTCGAAGTGACCGCCAGGGGACGCAGCTTCCCGCCCTGGATCTGCGACAGTGACAGCGTCATGGTTTCGAACATGACATCGACACGACCGGCCATGAGTTCGGTGACCGGCGTGGTGCCTCCTTTGAAGGGCACGTGCGTCATGTCGATACCGGCCATCACGTTGAACAATTCAGCCGACAGATGATGAATAGTGCCGATGCCGGCTGACGCGAAATTGAGCTTTCCCGGGTTTGCCTTGGCGTAGGCAATCAGTTCCTGCAGCGTCTTGAAGGGTGAATTTGCGCCAACCCCGACGACAAAAGGATAAAAGGTCAGCGTCGACACCATCGCAAGGTCTTGCAGCGGGTCATAGGGCAGTTTTTTTAGCATCGCCGGCTGAGAAGGATAAGCCCCGGTAATGACCGCCAGCACGTAGCCGTCCGGCGGCGACTTGGCAACGTACTCGTTGGCGATGATGCCGCCTGCGCCGGTACGCGTTTCAACAATGACTTGCTGTTTGAGCGATTCGGAAAGCTTATGCGCCATCAAGCGCGCCACAATATCTGAGCTGCCACCCGCGGCAAAACCGTTGACGATGCGAATAACGCGGGACGGATATTCCTGGGCGTGAAGACCAAACGGCGAAAGTGCTGCCGCAGCTGCGGCGGCAACCAGTACCCGCCGACGGCCGGTGCTGTGTTCATTCATACAAATCCTCCTGTCAGATTGTCCCAATCTTTACTTCGCGGGATTCAGGTGCAACTGGTACTCGAATATTGCATTCTGGCACGCAGCCTTGAATTTCTTATCATCGCCTTTGTCCAGCGAAACGGGCATATATCCCGGACGTTCCACCTCGACCCGATCGACGCACGCCGCCGCGTCCACCGAGGTAAAGAAATTCCGGGTCCGGCCGCGACTGTCGATTACCGGGCCAAGGGTGAACCGGCCCGCTGCATCGGTGATCGCGTTTTGTTCTGGGAAGTTGGCCAGGCGTACTTTCGCGCCTTGCACAGGCTTTCCTGTGGCGGCGTCGACGACGGTTCCGATATGGCGGCCCGAAATCCATTGTTCACTGGCCTGGGGCACCGTTACGCACGCGACACAGCCTGCCGCTGCCAGCACCGCCAGCGACCGGGATACAAAGCGGCGGAGCCTCATTATTGTCTGTTTAGACGTTAAACAAGAAGTGCATGACATCGCCGTCCTTGACGACGTATTCCTTGCCCTCGCGCCGCATCCTGCCCGCCTCCTTGGCGCCCTGCTCGCCCTTGCCGGCGATGAAATCAGCAAATCCGATCACTTCCGCCCGGATGAAACCATGCTCGAAATCAGTGTGGATGACACCGGCTGCCTGCGGCGCGGTGTCACCCGCGTGAATGGTCCACGCACGCACTTCCTTCACCCCGGCGGTGAAATAGGTCTGTAATCCAAGGAGTTTATAGCCGACACGAATGACCCGGTTAAGTCCCGGCTCCTCCATGCCCATATCGTCGAGGAACATTTTCTTGTCCTCGTCAGACAGATCCGAGATTTGAGATTCGATCGCCGCGCTGATCGCCACCACCGGCGCGCCCTCTTTTTTCGCATAATCCTCAACGCGCGCCAGCAGCGGGTTGTCGGCGAACCCGTGTTCGCTGACGTTCGCGACGTACATGGTCGGTTTCATGGTCAGCAGGTACATGGGATTGACCATGAGGAGCTCTTCCTTGCTCAGATCCAGGGTGCGTACAGGTTTACCCTGGTCCAGGACCGCCACCAGCTTCTCGAGCAGGGCCACCTGGCGCACCGCTTCCTTGTCGGTACCGCTTTTTGCGAGCTTGATGTTTTTTGCCAGCGCCTTTTCGACCATCGCCAAGTCGGCCAGCGCGAGTTCGGTGTTGATGGTTTCGATGTCGGAAATCGGGTCGACCTTGCCGGCGACGTGAACCACGTTCGGATCCTCGAAACAGCGCACCACGTGCGCGATGGCATCGGTCTCCCGAATGTTGGCGAGGAACTTATTGCCAAGACCTTCGCCCTTTGAAGCGCCCGCGACAAGCCCGGCGATATCGACAAACTCGACCACTGCAGGCAGGGTTCGCTCCGGGTGGACCAGTGCAGCCAGTTGCCCCAGGCGAGGATCGGGCACTTCGACGATGCCCACATTAGGCTCGATCGTGCAAAACGGGTAATTCTCGGCGGCAATGCCAGCCTTGGTGAGTGCGTTAAACAGCGTCGATTTGCCCACATTGGGAAGGCCGACAATTCCGCATTTTAGAGACATGGCTTGAAACCTTTTACTGGACTTGTGCTGGTATCAGGAACGGACGCACGATGAAACGCACCGCCCTGCGTGTTTTACGGCTGCTTTGGTGGCTTGGGCGGCTTTGGTTTGCTGTGCAGTTTATGCATCGCCTGTTCCATTTCCCCTGCAAGCATCAGATCGAGGACAGCGGTGCAGCGATCAAGTACGTCATCAATCAGCACCTTTTCTTCCTTGCGCGGGGGCTCCAGGACAAAATCGGCGACATCCTGTTCGGAGCGCGCACTGTCGCGCGGATGTCCGATGCCGACGCGCAGGCGCCAGAAATCCGGCGTTGAAAGCCGCGCAGCGATGTCTCGCAGTCCATTGTGACCCGCGTGGCCACCGCCAAGCTTGAGTTTTACGGCGCCAGCCGGCAAATCCAGCTCGTCATGGGCAACGAGGACCTGTGCGGGCGTGATCTTGTAAAAACCGGCCAGCGCGCTCACCGCACCGCCGGATAAATTCATGTAAGTCTGCGGCTGTAACAGCCAGGCATCCCCGTCACCGGTCGAAAAACGCGCCGCCAGGGCCTGAAATTTCGATTCTTTTTTCAGCTCCACCCGGCGCAAGCCTGCAAGGCGGTCGACCAACCAGAAGCCGGCGTTATGCCGGTCGCGCTCGTGCTCACGCCCCGGGTTGCCGAGACCGACGATAAGCCTGATGGGATTAGCCATGATTTTCCGTGGGCCAGATAGCAAAAAGGGCGGATCGCCCGCCCTTTTTGCCGACGTAAGCCGATTGGGGTGACAGGATTACTTCTTGTCGCCCTTCTTCCCGTCGTCTTTCTTGGCATCGCCCTTGGCAGGCTCGGCCTGCTTGGTGGCGGGCACATCGGCCGCGGAGGGCGCTGCAGCATCGGCCGCCTCTTCGACAACACGCGGCACCTGCGCCGTTACAACCGCCGGGTTTTCCTTGCCCTTTAGCACTACCTCAACCCCATTGGGCATAACAAGGTCACGCGCATGGATCGAGTGACCAACGGTGATCTGCGACAGATCCACCAGAACGAACTCGGGCAGGTCCGCAGGCAGGCAGCGGATGTCGATCTCGTTCATGATGTGACTGATAACGGCGGATGAGAGCTTGACCGCTGGCGAATCCTCGGCGCTCGTGAAGTGCAGCGGTACCTTCATGTGGATCTTCTGGTCGGCCACAACACGCTGGAAGTCCAGGTGCTGGACCTGCGCGCGGAAGGGGTGCATGTTCACTGCACGCAACAGGACCTGCTGTTTTTTACCGTCCAGGTCCATGCTGAGAATGGAGGCGTGGAACGCCTCTTTGCGCAGCTGGTGCCAGACCTTCTCGTGCTCGATCTCGATGGCGACCGGCTCGTCCTTGCCGCCATAAATCACACCAGGGACAAAACCCGAGGTGCGCAGACGGCGGCTCGCACCCGTCCCATGCGCTGTGCGCTTGCGCGCGATGACTTCGATTTGCATGACATTAACTCCTGAAATTGGCTGGCCCGCGACCAGGCACCGCCGTTAAAAAACGCCCCGCCGCAAAACGCGGAGAAACGCTGAAACGTAATACATAAAATCTGAAAACCAAACCCTCTCGCCTGATCCGTGCCGCGCGACAATGCAGCAAGGAAAATGTCTACTCCATGAACAGCGACGACACCGAATCTTCGTTGCTGATGCGCAAAATCGTTTCGGCGAGCAAGCCAGCGACCGACAGCACCCGTATTTTCTTGCTAGCCGCCGCCTCCGGGCTGAGCGGAATGCTGTTGGTGACCACCAATTCGTCGAGGGCGGAATCTTCAATGCGCGCCACTGCGCCGCCCGAGAGCACAGGGTGCGTACAGTAAGCCAGCACGCGGATGGCGCCCTGCGCCTTCAGTGCCTCCGCGGCCTTGGTCAGCGTGCCCGCCGTGTCGACCATGTCATCCATGATGACGCAGGTTCGACCGTCGACATCGCCAATGATGTTCATGACTTCAGAAACGTTGGCCTTGGGCCGGCGCTTGTCGATAATGGCCAGATCGGACTCAAGGCGCTTGGCCAGCGCCCGCGCCCGCACAACACCGCCCACATCCGGCGAAACGACGATCAGGTTCTCGTAGTTATGCTTCCAGACATCGCCCAGCAAGATCGGGGTGGCGTAAATGTTGTCCACCGGTACGTCAAAAAATCCCTGGATCTGGTCGGCATGCAAATCCATCGTCAGGACTCGGTCGACACCGACCGCCTGGATCATGTTCGCAACCACCTTGGCGCTGATGGCCACGCGCGCCGAACGCGGACGCCTGTCCTGGCGGGAGTAGCCGAAGTACGGAATCGCCGCAGTGATGCGCCCTGCGGAGGCGCGCCGCAGCGCATCCACCATTACCAGGACTTCCATCAGGTTGTCGTTGGTCGGCGCGCAGGTCGGCTGCAGCACGAAGCAATCGTGTCCGCGCACGTTCTCGCGCAGTTCCACCATCACCTCGCCGTCGGAGAATTTGCCTACCGTCGCCTGCCCGAGCGGAATGTTGAGGCGTTTGACCACCTCTTGGGCAAGCTTGGGGTTTGCGTTCCCCGTGAAAACCATCAGGCTGTCGTAGGCCATTGCGTCGCCGGTCCGCCACGCATTATGCGTCTGGCGGCCGGCCACTCCCTGTCGTTTGATCATCACAAAAACCAGTTGCCGCGCTTGAAACACCCATGGCAACTGCGCTTTTTCATCCCGACCTCTGTACTGGATGCCGTGCCACCCGCAGCATCAAGGCCGGGCCACAGACAACACGAAACGAGTGGGCTGGGGAGGAAGGATTCGAACCTTCGCATGCCGGAATCAAAATCCGGTGCCTTAACCAGCTTGGCGACTCCCCATCCGTAAACTTTTCAGCAACCGCATAAACTGCAATCGGGCCTGCGCCCGACAATAAACCGACTAGTCGGCCTCTACTGGATGCCGCTGCAAACCTTGCACAACCAATCCGCGCATCCCGCCCGGAAGCTTCGCGCGAACCGCGTCGGCTTCGGGTTGCGTATCGAACTGTGCAAATACGCAGGCGCCGGAACCGCTCATGCGTGCGCTCCCAAAATCGGAAAGCCAATCCAGACACGCCGCCACCTCGGGATATCTGGCGCACACCACCGGTTGCAAGTCGTTGTGGCCGAAAGCAAGCCCGAGCCGAACGTTCCCACCAGCAAGAGAAGAAGCGCCGGAAAAGCTTGATATTTTGACGCTTTTTGTATTTCGTGTCAATTCTGGGGCGGCGAATATCCCCGCGGTGGGCACCTGCACCGGGGGCACCAGGATCAGATACCACGCGGGCGGCAACTCAAGCGGAGTAAGCGCTTCCCCAACACCTTCGGCAAAGGCATTCCCGCCGCACAAAAAGAAAGGTACATCCGCGCCCAGTTGCAGGCCCAGCGCCTGAAGCCCGACGCGATCCATTCCCACACCCCAAAGCCGGTTCAACGCCATAAGGACCGTAGCAGCATCGGAACTTCCGCCGCCCAGCCCGCCGCCCATCGGAATACGCTTCTCCAAGTGAATCGTGACACCACTCGACGCGGCACCGCGCGCGCGCGCCGCTTGCTGGAGCAGGCGCGCAGCACGGACACACAGGTCGCGCTCCTCGGGCACCCCCTCGAGCAATACGGCCATGGCAATCCTATCGTCCTGGCGTTGCTCAAACCGCAGGGTGTCAGCAAGGTCCACAAGCCGGAACGCCGATTCCAAAAGATGGTAGCCATCTGCCCGGCGCCCGACGACATGCAAAAAAAGATTGAGCTTCGCAGGGGCGAGCCAGGCACTTCCCCATGTATTTTCAGCAATAGTCATGGCGACACACTCATTGCGGCTTCCTCACGGCGGCAACACCCACCGGTCAACGACCAGGCGGATTTCAAGGCTGTCGCGCAAAAATACCATCCGGAACGGCAGCCCGTCGCGCCAGGCCTGATATTCGATCCGCCAGCCTGATTGGCGGATTTCCGTCGGCAATCCGGCAGCATCCTTTGTGACCTGCGCCTCTTCACCGGCAACCGGCCGCGCCTGCACCCAGTCTGGCAGTCCTTTTAACGGCAGACGCCAGCCCAGGGCGCGCTCGGTGAGCGTCTCGGCATCCGCAGCCTCGAACGATTTGCCATCGGCGGTGACCAACCGGACCTGCTCACCCGCACGGGTGATGCGGGCGATGCCCTGGCCGATGGGCGAGGTGATGAACAAGTCATCCGCATCAACGCCGTGCCGCCAAGTGATCGCTCCACTTGCCCCATCACCGGCGTTCTTGATCGCAACCCGCCCCGTAAGTTCAAAATCACCACTGACCGCGATCGAGACCGGCTGCTCCGGCAACTGCGCGCAAGCGGCAAGCAGCAGAGAAAAAAAGGAAAGCGCAAAGCGCATCCTGGCGCCCCTAGGGCTTGAGGCGTTTTATGGTGCTGGCTATGGTGTCGTTACCGGGGTTTTTCTGCATCGCATCGTTCCAGATTTTTTCCGCCTCTGCGCGATTTCCGTTCGCCCATAGCACCTCACCCAAATGCGCGGCAATCTCCGCGTCCGGACGCATGGCGTGGGCTCGGCGCAGGTACTCGATCGCGGTCTTGTTGTCGCCCATGCGATAAAACACCCAGCCCATGCTATCGAGGATGAACACATCGTTGGGCGCTAGGGACAGGCCTTTTTCGATCAGCGCCTTCGCTTCCGGCAACCGTTCGTTCCGGTCGGCCAGGGAGTAACCCAGCGCGTTGTAGGCGTGCGCATGGTCGGGACGCAACACGATCAGCTTGCGCAACGATGTTTCCATGGCATCCATGCGGTCTACTTTTTCGGCCAGCATGGCGTAATCGTACAGAAGGTCGGGATTCTCGGGCTGCTCTCCGAGTGCTCCCGCAACCAGGTCAAACGCCTCGCGCTCGCGCTTCGCCTCGCGCAGCAACGCCGCTTCTGCCAGCACCAGCTGCCCTTTCTGCTGTTCGTTGGCGGCGCCAACCTGCCGCAGGTGCGCGCGCGCGGCCTCAAGCCCGCCCTGCCTGGCAAGCACCTGCGCGTAGCGAAGTTGGGCGTTGATGTATTGCTCGCCGCGCGTCACCTCGCCATACCAACGCAACGCATCCGGATATTTTTTCTCCTCTTCGGCAATCTGCCCCAGGTAAAGGCGCAGCGTGTTGCGGTCGCGAAAGTTCATTGTCAGCAGCCGCTCGAGACTCTGGCGCGCTGCCGGAAAATCATTGAGCTGGAAGGCCAGCAAGCCCACCGCATACACCACGTCGGGGTTATCCGGATACTCGGCCAGCAGGCGCTGGAACTCCGCCCGCGCCTCGGGAAGCTTTTGCTCGGAGACGAGCGCGCGCGCATAGCTCATGCGCGCCTCGCGTGCCTTTGGATTGCGCTTGAGAAAAGCCGCAAGGCGTTCGCGCGCCGAGGTCACCGAGGTCTTTTGCAGCAATTGCGCCTCAAACAAGACCGCCAGTTCCCAGTCGGGACGCGCCGCCGAAGCCTCTCGAATCTGCGACAGCGCAAGCGCGTCCTGACCCGCGGCGGACGCCGCCTGGGCCACCGCGAATTTCGCCTCGGGCAGGGAAGGGAACGCCACGGCCAGCCCCTGTATGGTGCGCAGGGTCGCCGTTTTGTCCGGATTGCTGCCCAGCAGACGGTTCAGTTGCAGGAATCCTTCCTCAGGACTACGCCCGCCGGAAACCAACAATTGTTTCAGGTACGGCTGCGCTTCATCAAGACGGTTAGTGCTGACGAGCAAACCGGTCAGGGTCTGCAGCGCCTGGGCAGACTGCGGTTCGGTTTCAAGCCAGATACGCGCCGACTCCACAGCAACACCGGACATGCGTGCATACAAGGCGATTTCAGTTGCGCGTTTTGCAACGCGCGGATCTCGGGTCTTTTTAGCCAGATCGACATAAGCCTGTGCAGCCAGCCCGACATTTCCCCGCTGCAGGGCGACTTCGGCGAGCAGAAACTCGTACAGCATGCCCCCGTTCAGCTCCATATTGGGCAATGCGGAAAGCGGCAGTTTCGCCTCGGGTTCCTGCACCGGGGAACTTACGGTTTGCTCTTCCTCGTCATCGTCCTCCTGATCTGCGGCCTGCGCCTGCTTGAGCGGCTTTTGCGCACACGCGGCCAGCATCACGCATGCCAGCACCATGGCGAACCGCCTCCAGCCAGACGGGACCGGAACAGCGGCGATAGAACAGGGAACAACGTCGATAAAAGGCATGGTTACTCAGGTGATTTTTTGCACGGTGAGCCAGTTTAGCAGGCTGAGAGGAATGGGTCGAAAGCGCATCGCACCCGGTAAATTCATTGCACTATCTACGCCGCGCCGCGCGCAGCTTGTATATTGCCGTACCCGCCCTCGCACCCGCACCGGGAGCCAGTCTCAACATCGTAAAAACCATGCCAGAACTCCCTGAAGTCGAAATTACCCGCCGCGGCATCGCGCCCCACCTGCTCAACCAGACCATTACCGGTGCCATCGTTCGCGACCGGCGCATGCGCTGGCCGGTACCGCGGGGCCTTGAACGCGCGCTCACCGGCAGCACCGTGCGCAGGATTTCAAGGCGCGGCAAGTACCTGCTCATCGATTGCGAGCCATCCGACCACGGTAAATCGGGTTGCTTGATCCTTCACCTTGGCATGTCCGGCAGCCTGCGCATACTGCCGCGCGGCACACCGGTTAAGAAACACGATCATTTCGACCTCGAATTCGGCGAAAAGTTGTTGCGTTTGCATGATCCGCGCCGGTTCGGGGCGGTGCTTTGGGAGACCGGTGATGTTTTGGCGCACCCTCTGATCGCCGGCCTTGGCGTCGAGCCCCTCGAAGCGCAGTTCACCGCCGCCTACCTGCACAAGGTGATGCACGGTCGCAGCACGGCCATCAAACTGGCGCTGATGGACAACAAGCTGGTGGTGGGCGTCGGCAACATCTACGCCAACGAGAGCCTTTACCATGCGCGCATCAATCCGGTGACCCGTGCGGGAAAAGTTAGCCTCGCACGCTGCGAGCGGCTGGTCGGGACGGTGCGCGAAACCCTGGAAAAGGCCCTTAAAGCCGGGGGAAGCAGCCTGCGCGATTTCGTCCACTCGGACGGCTCATCGGGGTACTTCCAGCAGGAGTATTTTGTATATGGGCGGGACGGCCAGCCGTGCCGGGTCTGCGGCACGCCCATACGCATCAAACGCCAGGGCCAGCGTTCGACTTTTTACTGCCCGTCGTGCCAGACATAAACACTGCCCCCCGGCGCCCTGTGCCGAATCTGCCCAACGCTTTGGGCAATACGCCACAACGGTGACAATTTTGTCACCTTAATCGCCCCAAAACGCTTGGTTGGCGCAGCTTTGCCGAATTGAAAGTTGCCGATTTACCCCGCGGCGGCATTTTTCGCGGCCATCAACCCGGCATATTTCAGCTGCAAGGCTTCGCGTGATTCGACATGTTCTGGATTGACCGGAATGCAATCGACCGGGCAAACCTCGACGCACTGCGGTGTATCGAAGTGCCCGACACATTCGGTGCAAAGCGCTGGGTTGATAAGATAAATTTCCGGCCCCTGCGATATGGCGGCATTGGGACACTCGGGCTCGCACACATCGCAGTTGATGCATTCGTCCGTGATCATCAAAGCCATGACGACACCGTGCTATCCACCGAGCTGCTTCACCTTCGCGACCATGCGTGCCTGCACCGCGGGCGGCACAAACGGACCGACATCACCTCCCAGCGTGGCGATTTCGCGCACGATGGTGGCAGAGATGAACATGTATTGCTCAGAGGGCGTCAGGAACACCGTCTCCACATGCGGGATGAGCGAACGGTTCATGCCGGCCATCTGGAATTCGTATTCGAAATCGGACACCGCGCGCAGCCCGCGCAGGATCACGCGCGCGTCCTGTTGGTGGACAAAGTCGCGCAATAAACCTGAAAAACCCTCGACCTTGACGTTGGAGTAGGGTGCCAGCGCTTCGCGCGCGAGATCCACCCTCTCGACAAGTGTGAAAAACGGCTTTTTGCCGCGGCTGTCTGCAACACCCACAACCACGGTGTCAAACAGGTCTGCGGCGCGGCGCACGAGGTCTTCATGACCGCGCGTAATCGGGTCGAACGTTCCGGGGTAAACGGCCTTTATCATGTTTGAGCTCTTTGCATAAGGTGGTAATACACAACGCCGGCCCTGCCCTGCCTGAGCAAATCCCATCCCTCCGGCAATTCCAGTTTCCCGCCGCTTTCGACATAGACGCGCGCTCCGGGGGCTAGAACCGGCGGCAACAAGGGCAGCACCCGTTCGGTCAGGTCCGAATCAAACGGCGGGTCGACAAACACAACATCAAACAACCCGCCCACCCGGGAATCTTTCGCCGCCCCCGGGTACGAGCGGAGGAATTCTATAGCATCACCTGCAGCGAGTCGCCAGCTTTCCGCCCCGAGCAGCGCGGCGTTCGCGCGAAGCGCATCCACGGCATCGCGCGCCGCCTCGACCATCACCACGCGACTTGCACCGCGCGACGCCGCCTCAAATCCCAGCGCGCCGCTGCCGGCGAACAAATCGAGGCAGGCAAGCCCGGTGAGGTCCTGGCCAAGCCAGTTAAACAGCGTCTCGCGCACGCGATCCGGGCTGGGACGCAGGCCTGTCGCGTCCGGAAAGCGAATGACGCGGCTACGCCACAGCCCGCCGATGATGCGAACGGTGTTGCGCGCCGCGTTGTGCGGACGGCTTTGAGCCGTGGCGCGCTGGCCCTTCGATGCGGTGTTTCTTGCCAAGATGCCAGGGTGTCCTCTGCTAGAATCGGAACCAGATACTCCGAGTATTTTACCGCCGCGCACCGCGGCGCCGACCATGCTGAGTTTCCTCAAGAAAAAACCCCCTCCCGAAACAGCGCCTGACGGCACCGCCGCGCCCTCCGCACCGGCGGCAGAACCCGGGCGCGCGGGCTGGCTTTCGCGCCTCAAGGGCAGCCTGCGACGCACGGGCAGCCAGTTGGGCGGCCTGTTCGGTCTTGGCAAGATCGACGATGCACTGTACGACGAACTGGAAGCCGTGCTGCTCTCGGCAGACGCCGGCGTAGAAGCGACCAAATTTTTGCTCGAACGCATGAAAACGCGTGCGCGCAAGGAGGCCCTTTCCGAAGCCTCGCAACTCAAGCAGGTGCTGGCCGAGGAGTTGCTGGTCCTGCTTGCCCCGCTCGAAAAACCCGCCGAACTGAGCAAGACGCGCCCCTGGGTGGTGATGATGGTCGGCGTCAACGGTGCCGGTAAGACCACCTCGATCGGCAAGCTCGCGCAACACTACCAGCACGCCGGCCACACGCTGTTGCTTGCCGCGGGCGACACCTTTCGCGCCGCGGCGCGCGAGCAGCTCGCCGCATGGGGGGAGCGCAACGGTGTCGCGGTCATTTCACAGCAGGGCGGTGACGCCAGCGCGGTGATGTTCGATGCCATCAGCGCAGGCCGCGCCCGTGGCATTGACATTGTCCTTGCCGACACTGCGGGACGCCTGCCGACACAGGTGCACCT
>CAITSH010000330.1 GCA_903895005.1 uncultured Pseudomonadota bacterium | reverse complement strand
TTGTTTGGGGCCATCCTTGATGGCGGTGTGCCAGACCTTGAACTGGGCGCGATTCTGCTTTCCCTGCGCATCAAGACCGAATCGGTACCGGAGCTGCTTGGTTTCACGCAGGCCCTGTCCGAACGCGTCTACCAGCTGCAGCCTCCCAAGGGCGCGGTGCGCCCCGTGGTGATCGGTACTTACAACGGCGCGCGGCGCCAACCGAACCTGACGCCTCTCGTGGCACTGCTGTTGCAACGTATGGGCCTGCCGGTGCTGGTGCACGGCACGCTTGAAGGGCAGGGGCGTGTTGCCAGTGCCTATATATTCCGCGAACTGGGCATCCTGCCCTGTGCCACGCTGACACAGGTGCAGACTGCAATGGATAACGACAAGCTGGCGTTTGTCCCCACCGCGGTTCTGGCCCCCGGCCTTGCCAGCCTGCTCTCGCTTCGCAACCGCCTTGGCGTGCGCAACAGCGGCCATACGGTGGCCAAGCTCATCGATCCGTTTGGTGGTGCGGCGCTCAAGCTGGTGAGCGTGACCCATCCGGAGGTGTTGCTCAAACTGCATGAATTCTTCATCGCCACCGGAGACACGGCGCTGCTCATGCGCGGTACCGAGGGTGAGCCTTACGCGAATCCGCGCCAGCGCCCGAAAATAGAATTTTTCCGCGATGGCGCCGGGCAGGTTTTGTTCGAGCTGGCGCACACACCCGCCGAACACCTTGCGCAACTGGAGCAAAACACCGACGCCAAGGCCACCGCCGATTACATCCGCAAGGTCATGAGCGGTACGGCGCCGCTGCCATTGCCCATCGTCAATCTGCTCGCCTGCTGCCTGTTCGGCGCCGGCTACACCTCAGACTTCAACCAGGCCAAGGCCGTCGTCGCGGTCGAGACGCGAAGTCTCGCCGCTGCATAGAAATCCCCCAGCAGGTTTTTAAAAAAAAGCGGGGGTGCGCCCGATCGGTCACAATGGTGTCTTCCGTGCATGGTGCACGTTTTCTTTCGGCGGGACATGTTCTATCCCTGGCTGCTGACCCTCGGCGCGCTCATCGTTATTTACTTTGTCCTGTCCGGAATGGTGACCGGTGAATACGGAGGCAAGTACCACACGGTTCGGCGGGCCACCGAGCCGGCTGCGTTCTGGCTGCGCATCAGCCTCGCTTTCGCCGGCGCTCTCGCACTCCTTGCGGTGGCCTGGCTGGCCGTCCAATTGCGTGACATTGTCGCAGGCATGGGTGCGATGCTGGTGCTGTGCGCCCTCATCGCCGCGGCCTGGGGAGAAACCGTGATCTATCGCAGGGTGCCGGTCCAACGCCGCATTACCCCGGTGCTTTTCTGGTTGCATACGCTGTCGATGCTGGCGGTGGGTATCGTGGTTCTGCTGTTGCCGTGGATGCTCCGGCGTTGATGCAAGACCATGCCGGAAACCGGCGCCAGTATTGGGTTTCGGGCTGATGGCGCGCCGGCCTCCGTGAGATCCGCACGTGCCGAACCGGATCAAAATCGCGCCGTGTTTAAGCCGGTGCTATGCTCCGATACGAAACCTCTTTCGCAACAACCTTCTCAGAATTGCATCCATGTCATCCGAAAAAAAATTTGAGTGGACCGACGCCTACCTGCTCGGTTACCAGCCGATGGACAACACGCATCGCGAGTTCGTCGAGGTCGTCAATGCCATGATCAACGCGGACGATACCGCATTTGCCGCCTGCCTCGATGCGTTTGCGGTTCACGCGGAAAGGCATTTTGAGGAAGAGCGTGTGTGGATGGACAAGACGGATTTTCCCGCCAAGGACTGCCATAACGACGAGCACGCGGCGGTAATGAAGTCGGTGCGTGAGGTCATGGCCGTCGTCGCAAAAGGCGACGTGGAAGAAGGTCGCCGCCTCGCCGCCGAACTGCAGCGCTGGTTCCCCGGGCACGCCGATTACCTCGATGCGTCGCTTGCACAGTGGATGGTGAAAAAAAGCCTGGGCGGCGCGCCCATTGTGCTCAAGCGCAATGTGGTTGTGCGCGACGACGCCTAAGCTTCCCCGATTCAGTTTCCGTCATTCCGGGGCCGCGCAGCAGAACCCGTAATCCATGGGCTTCGTCGCGCTCGTGTTGGACGAACCCCATGGATTCCCGATTGCGCGGGACTGAAAAATTTTGCCTGGCAGCACTGAATTTTTAGATATGCCGGAGCGACCCGGTTGGTGGCTGTCATGTCAGGCCGCCGCGCCCAGTCGGTGTCTGCGTTTCAAGCACAGGCGTTTTAGTTCCGGCACGCATGAACCGCATGAGGTGCCGTATTTTAATGTCGACTGCAGGTTGACCAATGACGCGCCCGGCGCGAGCTTTGCGGCGGTTTCGTTTTCCGAAATCAGCGCATCGCCGGCGACGAAAAACACGAATACCTATTATTTTGATTGGCCGATGGCCTGAGCGTCCCGCAAGGCTTTGGCGGCCGCCTTGCCGGCGTCAAACTCCGCGCGCAACCTTGTCAATTCCTCGGCACTGACCTTGGCGATGTTGCTGTAGTCGCTTTTCCATTCGTGCGATGCGCTCCAGTGCTGCGGTGACTGCACGGTGGTGCGCGCGGCGGGCGCGGTTTCGAGCACGCGCAACGCGAGATCCAAGGTGTCGGCCTGGGATTGCGCGTCGTGCGGTTTGCCTGCTGCATTGCCAAGCGGGAAGTCGCTGAATACCATGCGCGGCACGCCGCAGTGCTCGACAATGTCCTTGGCGCAGGCCATGAGGATGGTGGCAATCCCGTGTTGTTCGAGATGGCGCGCCACGAGGCTCAGGGTCTGGTGGCAGACCGGGCAGTTCGGGACGAGCACGGCGGCATCAGCCCCGTCCTCGCGGCAGCGCTTTAAAATTTCCGGCGCGTCGACCTCGATGGTGTGCTGTTGGCTGCGGTTGGTCGGCGCGCCGTGAAACCGCTTTGCCAGCTTGAAGCGCCCTTGCTGCGCGAGCTGTCGCATTTTTGGCAGAGGAAACCAGGTGCCGCTGTCTTCCATGCTGGTGTGCTTGCGGTCGATGGCGACGTGCGAGATACGCACATCGTGGTCCTTGTCGCTGTCACCCGAGTACACGGCATAGAATTTGGCTGCTGCGTTGTAGGCGGCACCCGGGCCCTGCGGTCCCTTGTCGGACTGGTAGGGGGCGGCGGTAGTGATGAGCGCGATGGTGGTTTGCGCCAGGGGCGCTGTCAGCGGTTGGAAGGGCACCTCAAGATAATGCGCCCAGCGATAGGGGTTGTCGTAACCGAGCGCGAGGTACCAGTCGCGCGTGCGTTGCAGGTAGCGAACCGGCACGTTGTCGTTTGCAAAATCAGCGCCGGGCGCGGGCGATGGCGTTACGGCGGGCTGCTTTTTGTGAGACATCAGCCGCTCACCGGCACGGGATGCGTATCGCGCGCCACCGAGATCTCCGCCATCACGCGATCCGGATCGAGCTCGTTCATGCATTTGAAGTGCCCGAGCGGACATTCGCGCTGGTAACACGGGCTGCAGTCTATGCCGGTGCGCACGATGCGCGCGGCGGCCAGCGGCGGCGTGTGAACGGGACTCGACGAACCGTAGAGCGCGACCAGGGGCCGGCCCAGTGCAGCCGCCACATGCATCAGACCCGAGTCGTTGCTGACCACGCTTTCGGCCAGGGCCATGAGGTCGATGGCGCCGGGTAGGTCGGTGCGACCTGCAAGGTTGATGCAATGCGCGCTTCCGTCCGTGCCTGCGAGGATCTCTTCACCGAGGACGCGTTCCTTTTCCGAGCCGAATATCCACACGCTGCGGCCGTGGGCGATGAGGTTTTTGGCGAGCGCGGCAAAGTGCCGCACCGGCCAGCGCTTGGCCGGACCGAATTCAGCGCCTGGACAAAACGCAACCACCGGGCGGTTGTGTTCTAATCCCAGGCGCGACAGCGTGATGAGCTGGTTGGCGTTGTCGACCTCAAGATGCGGCGCGGCGAGCGGGCGCTCGGGCACCTGGCCCGGCACCTCCGCGAGCTGGGCGTAGCGCTCGGCCATCTGCGGCAGCAATGTTTTATCAAGGCTGTGCACGACGTTGAGGATGCCGTAGCGCGACTCGCCGACGAAGCCCACGCGCAAGGGGATATCGGCAAAAAACGGCACCAGCGCCGCCTTGAAGCTGTTGGGCAGCACGATTGCCGAATCGTAGCGCTGCGCGCGCAAGTCCTTGCCGATACGCCAGCGCAATTTGAGATGCAATTTGCCGTGCTCAAAGGGCGCCCGCATCACCGAGGTGACCTCTGGCATGCGGTTGAGAACGGGCGCGGTAAAGGCGGGCGCCAGTACGTCCAGCGTAAGGCCCGGCAGCTTGTGTTGCAGGTGCGCGAACAGCGGTTGGGCGAGCAGCGTGTCGCCTATCCAGTTTGGCGCGACGACGAGGATTTTAGGCACTGGGACGCTGGGCCTCGGGCTGGGGACGTGGCCCCTCGGGACGCCTCAGTGGCCCTTGGGCGCGACGCCCTTGAAGACGTATTTGGTGCCGCAATACGGGCACAGCAGTTCGCCGGCGTGCACCACGTCAAGGAACACACGCGGGTGCAGGTTCCACACCGGCGTGCCCGGACGCGGGCAGTGCAGCGGCAGGTCCTGCTCCGTCACTGCGACCGCAACGTCCTTGGGCACGATGGTGCTCATCAGCGTTTGGCCTTGGCTTTGCTGGTCGTGGCGACCTTGCTGACTTTGCCGAGCTTGCCGACCGGGGTGAGCCATTCCTTGTGCTTTTTGCTCTTGCCGGTGACAACGTCGAAAAACGCCTTTTGCAGCTTCTTTGTGATGGGTCCTGCCTTGCCTGCGCCAATCTGGCGGCCGTCCAGTTCGCGGATGGGCGTGACTTCAGCGGCGGTGCCGGTAAAGAAAGCTTCGTCGGCGATGTATACGTCATCACGCGTGATGCGCCGCGACACCACTTTGTAACCAAGGTCGGCGGCAAGGGCGATGATGCTTGCGCGGGTGATGCCGACCAGTGCGGAGGTCAATTCGGGCTCATACATCACGCCGTCCTTGATGATGAAAATATTCTCTCCCGCACCCTCGGCGACAAAGCCGTCGACGTCGAGCAACAGGCCCTCGTCATAGCCGTGGTCTATGGCCTCGGCATTGGCAAGGATGGAGTTGGCGTAGGTTGCGGCGAACTTGGCGCGCGCCATGGTGACGTTGACATGGTGGCGCGCAAAGGACGAGGTCTTTACGCGAATGCCTTTTTCCAGGGCTTCCGGTCCGAGATAGGCGCCCCAGGGCCAGGCCGCAACGGCCACGTGCACGGTGTTGCCCTTGGGCGAGACCCCCATTTTTTCCGAACCGTAAAAGGCGATCGGCCGCAGGTAGCAGGACTCAAGGTTGTTGGCCCGCACGACTTCCTTTTGCGCCTCGATCAGCACTTCCTTGGTGTAGGGCAGCTTCATGGCGTAAATGTGCGCCGAGTTAAAGAGCCGGTCGGTGTGTTCCTTGAGACGGAAGATCGAGGTGCCCGAGCCGGTCTTGTAGGCGCGCACGCCCTCGAATACGGCAAGGCCGTAGTGCAGCGAGTGGGTGAGGACGTGGGTGGTGGCATTGCGCCAGGGCACCAGTTTGCCGTCGTACCAGATAAAACCGTCGCGATCCGCCATGGACATGAGACAAGGACTCCGTAATTCGTTGCAGGAAAACACGCTTGAACACGGATTTTAGCGGAATTTGGGCGCGAACTCCCGTAGCTGGGGTGCCGCCCTATGCTGAGCCGGGCGAACCGTTGGCTCGGAGCGCCCTGCGCCTAGCAGGTGGAGCATTTGAGAATGTTGAGGAACAGCACGGAGCGCGGCGTACCGGCACCGTTGGTTGTGTCCTTTACTGCGCTGGTTGCGGCGCCGTTGACAACCATCGCCTTGGCTCCACCAGCGAAGCCGACGTCCACCAGGCCGGATGTTGCGCCGGCACCGGTAGTGATGCAGCCCGCCCCGGTGCACGTTCCGCTGAGTGAGGCGCCCTCGATGGAATTCCTGTTCACTGCAATCACCGGGTTGCTGCTGCTCAGGGACATGCTCGCCGCACCCTGGCCAGGTATGTTGATGTCCAGCACCATGCTCAAGTTGGTCAGGGTGCGCGTGGTGAAGTTCATCGTACCGGACAGGCTGGTCATGGTTCCGGTGTTGCCGGCCGTATCGACCGGGCTGGGACCGCCCACCAACGAATAGTTTACGACCCCGCTGCTCGGAATATTGTTTTGTCCGCTACCTACAGTCGGGTCATTGGTGAAACCGAATAGCACGCCGGACTTCGCTGTCGCTCCCGTAAAGCTGCCATTGGTGTCTGTCACTGAGAAATTACCCACCCAGCGTCCCCAGCCGAATTGCGAGCCGGAGATGGTCGTGGTCCCGGCATCGACTACGGAACCGCCTCCCAAGGATCCGCTGAATCCCGGACCTGAGTAACTGAGAAGCTGGTTCGACGCAAAGCTCGATTGTGTGGCGTCGCCGCGTAATGCGCCATTGGAGAAGCTCAGCGCCGAAGAGCAATTGCCGCCCGCGCCGCAGTTGCCGATATTGACCGCGTTGGTGCCGTTGGAATAAAACGCGATAAAGCCGGTGACCCCCGAAATTAACGTACTGCCGCCGCTCGCGCTCTTTTGCTCGGTTACGATGGCGGCCAGTGCGGCCGGTGGCGCCGTGCTCGCCGCCGTGGTCTGGGCGCGACCGTCGGCGCTGGCCCCCGATTGCGACGAGGTTTCCGCCGTTTCAGTGCTCTTCTGGTTGCCGCGGCGCGAGGTGCCTTCCAGTTTGTCTTGAAGAAATGCCGGCGGAGCGATGAGCGTCTGCGGCGACGCCGTGGCGCTGGCGACGTAAAAGAACTCCTCTGCGCCAAAGGTCTTTTCCCCGGACTGGTTTTCCACGCCGATGCGCCCGTCGAACACGCCCCCATAGGTGCCGGTTGGGGCGCGGCTGCCGTCCTTGTTGAGGCAGCCGGCGTCGCAGTGCACGAGGTTGTAGTTGGTGCCGCGTATCCCTACCGTGGAGGTGGGGGTGCGCACCTGGTAATTGCCCCTATTGAGTTTACCGATGAGGCCGGTGACGGTGCGCATGCCGCCCGCGATGAGGTTGAACACCGATTTTTCCAGTCCGTCCTGGCGGCCGTTGTAGTTGTATTCCTCGATGCGGAACACCGTCTGCGGGCGCAGCGCGACGATGCCCTCGTCGTTGAAGCGGATCTGCGCATTGCTCGCCGGGCCGACGCGAATCGTATCGCCGTCCTCGACCGGGGAACCGGTGCCAAGGTTGATTGCCTGACCGGCGCGGGATGCCGATACCTCGCCCACGGCCACCAAGACGCGGCCGATCACGGCGGCGTCGGCGGTTGCACCTGAAACCAGCGCGAGAAAAGCAATCACCATGCAAATCGGTCGCATCATGGCCTCACTTGAATTCGTAACGCACTTTGAACGCCGCGACGCTGCGGTCGTATTTGTAGAGCGAAATGTTGGAGATGTTGTTGGACCAAAGTAACTCGGTTCGAAACGACAGATTTTTGTTTACTGCGTAGCTGATGGTGGCATCCGCCGATTCGTAGCGGTCGTAACGTTTGACCTGCAGCAGCGTGTCTGGCGCGTAATAGCGGCTCTCCTGGCTGCCCACGCCCACCGACAGGCCCCATTTCGGGACCGGTGTCAGCGCTAGCGACACGCGCATACCGGCCAGATCGCGGCCGAGGTCGGGTCGGTTGCGCTGGTTGGCTTCGCCGCCAAAACTGGCGCTGGCCTGGAGTACGGGTTGCATTTTTCCGATGAAGGTCTGGCGCCAGCCGGCGCTGCCGACCCACAGTTGCGCGTCGCGCACCTCGTTCGCCCCCAGATATTTGAGGTCGGCGTACTGGACCGACGCGTTGAGGGCGCTGAGTTCGCTCAATTGATGCACCCATTCCCCAGTGAGCGAGGCGGTGTTACGAAAACGCACGTCGGCTAAAGTGACCGTGTTGTAGGCAAGCGTGGCACGGTAGAGGTTGTCGTTCTTCAAAAAGCTGATGCCACCATTGCCGGTGAAGTTGCCCTGGCGGTAAGCGGTGGCATTCCAGTTGCGCTTGTCCTCCATGTTCAGACCGGCCGACAGGCTGACCCCGGGAGCAACCGGCTGGGTGGTCTGCGCGCCAAACGCAAAGTGCGTGTAGTTGTCGCCCTGCTTCACCCCCGCAGGTGCGACGGAAACCAGTCCGAAATTGGGCAGGTTTATCGTATTGTTGCCAACCCCGCCGTTGACGTTACTGTCCGAGCCGATGCCCATTTCGGCATACAACAGCGAGGAGGGGGTGTAACTCGATTCGCGTGCGCGGATGCCGTCAAGAAAACGTTCTATCGTGGCCGCCACCGACGGGGGAGGATTGCGCTTGCTCACCTCCTCGAATTCCTCGCGCGCACGCACCAGGTCGCCCAGCACGAAATAGCCGCGCGCCAGTTCGAGGCGGGCCTCGTTGCTGCCCGGGAAGGTCAGCAGGTAGCGCTCCAGCGCCAGCACGCCTTCACCCGCATGGCCTGCATCAACCGCGGCCACGCCGAAATAAAAATCAAATTGAGGATTGCCCAGTTGGTCGGGGAATTGTCTGCCCCAGTTGTAAGCCTCGGCGGATTTGCCCTGCAGCATGAGGGCTTTGATCTCGTCCGAGGGCGCAGCAAGTACCGCGTGCGTTGCCGAAACGAGCATCGCGCAAAGGGCCAGCCGAAGAGCGTCAATTTTCACGAGATTCTCATAACCGCCCTCCCGGCGGATGATTGACCGGCACAGTGTATACCTGTGCCGGAAGGATGCCTACCTGGACCAAGGACTGCGTTGGCCAGGCGGCGAGCGTCCTTAATCGGCTCCGCTTGGTTGGATATTGCGTGTCGGGCGCCGGGCCGGAGGCGGGCTTGTCGATCTGCCCTTCATCGCAAGCCTGATTTTCGCGGCGCGTGTCACACTGGGCGCCCAATGATTCGAGGAGCAGGTCATGACCACTGCGTTCTGGTGCGTGCTGGTAGCCGGGTTTTTGCCCATTGTCGCAGTGGGCCTGGCCAAGGCGCAGTCCGGCTTTGACAATCATGCGCCGCGCGCCTGGCTGGCCCGGCTCGAGGGCTGGCGCGCCCGCGCGCATGCCGCCCACCTCAATTCGTTTGAGGCGTTTGCGCCCTTTGCCGCGGCGGTGATCATCGCGCATCTTGCGCATGCGGCGCAGGGGCGCATCGACCTGCTCGCCCTTGGCTTTATCGCCGCGCGCATCGCTTACATTGCGCTCTACATTACCGACCGCGCGACGCTGCGTTCGGTGGCATGGACGATCGGTACGGGCTGCGTAATCGCGCTATTTGTCGCCGGCGCCTGAACCCGGCGTGACCCCGGCGGCAGCGTTGAAAAGGCGTTGCCACAGCGCCAGCGTGGCTTTGCGCGAGGCTGCTGCCTCTCCGGGCGCGATACGCGCGTACTGCGCACCATTGAGCCGCAGGCCGTGCTGCAACTGGCGGAATTCGCGGTAGGCGTCGCGTACCGAATCGGCCAGGTCGTGCGGGATCAGGCCAAGTTCTGCAGCCATCCTGAGCAGGGCTATGTTGCCCAGGTTGCGGGTCAGTTCCGGGTGCGTGTGCGCGTTGGCGAGCACAAGGTATTGCACGCAAAATTCGATGTCTATCATGCCCCCTGCGTCGTGCTTGACGTCGAACTCCCCGCTCTTGTTGGGATGGGCGGCAAGCATTTTGGCGCGCATCGCGGCGACTTCGCCGCGCAATGCGGCGGCGTCGCGCGGCAGGCGCAGGATCCGTTCGCGCTCGGCCTCGAACAGCACCCCCACCGCTGCGTCACCCGCAGAAAAACGGGCCCGCGTCAGTGCCTGGTGTTCCCATATCCACGCGGCCTCGCTCTGGTATTTGTGGAAGGCCTCAATTGAACTCACCATCAGGCCGGAGGCCCCGTTGGGGCGAAGGCGCAGGTCGGTCTCGAACAGAATGCCGGCCGAGGTCGTGCTCGAGAGCCAGGTGTTCATGCGCTGTGCGAGGCGGGCGTAGGTTTCAGCGGCCGCCTCGTCGGCGTCTTCATACAGAAAAATGATATCGAGGTCCGAGACGTAGCCCAGTTCCTTGCCGCCAAGCTTGCCGTAGGCGATGACCGCGAAGTGCGGCGTGTCGGTGTGCTTTTTGGGTAATTGAGTCCAGCACAGGTCCATTACCACCCTCAGGATCAGGTCCGCGAGCGCCGACAGGTGATCGGCGAGGCGCTCGATACTGAGCGCGCCGGCGAGGTCTTGCGCCAGCAGGCGAAATACCTGGGTGTGGTGGGTCTCGCGCAACACATCCATCATGCGTTCGGTGTCGCCCTGACCTTGACCCTTGTCCGGTGCCTGGTGCAGCGCCAGTTCGGTGCGCAGGCTTGTTTCAAAGGCGGGCCAGTCCGGTTCGGCGTGCAGCAGCCGTCCGTCGAGGAGTTCATCGAGCAGAATCGGATGGCGCGTCAGGTAGTCGGCCGCCCAGCTTGAGGCCGACAGCATGGCGGCGATGCGCTCGAGCGCCTGGGGGTGCTCGTCAAGCATGGCGAGGTAGGCGGCGCGGCGGCTGATGGTCTCGATCAGCGTGAGGCAGCGCTTGAGGGTGGTGTCCGGTTGCGGTGTTCGTGCCGCTTGTTCGATCAGGCGCGGCACCAGCGCGTCAAAGCGCCTGCGACTGGCGGCGGGTAGGTCGCGGTAGCGGCTGCTGCCGCGCACTTCGCCGATGTAATCGAAGATGTCGGCGGGGCCGGTGTAGCCCAGCGCGGCAAGCCGGTCGAGCGCATCAGTTTTGTCGAGCGAGGCCTCCCAGAGCGGCGCAAGCGCGTGACGGCCCTGCGCATTGTCCGAAAACACCTGTTCAAAGTGTCGCGTGACCAGGGCGCGCTGCCGCGACAGTTCAGCCGAAAAGCCGGCCCAGTCGGGCTGGCCCATCGATTCGGCAATGAGGGCACGGTCTTCTCCACCCGCGGGCAGCTCGTGTGTCTGCGCGTCCTCGAGGTATTGCAGTCGGTGTTCGAGCTTGCGCAGGTACAGGTAGGCGTCGCAAAGTTCGCTCACCGCTGCGGCGGAAAGCAGGCCCCGTGCACCGAGCAGTTGCAGCACGGCGAGGGTCGGTCGTTCCTGCAGCGCGCTGTCGCGGCCGCCGCGGATGAGCTGGAACACCTGTGCGGTGAACTCCACTTCCCGGATGCCACCGGGGCCAAGCTTGATGTGATCGGCGAGGTCGCGCCGGCGCACCTCCTGGCGGATCTGCGCGTGCAGTTCGCGCATCGCCCCGATGCTGCCGTAATCGAGGTACTTCCGGAAAACGAAGGGCCGCGTCAGCGCCGCGAGGTCGGCCTCGTGGCGGTCGTCAAAGGGCGCAGGGCCGGCCGGCGGCATCACGCGTGCCTTGATCCACGCATAGCGCTCCCACTCGCGGCCGTGGGACACGAGGTACTGCTCGAGCGCGTCAAAGCTCATCGCCAGCGGTCCGCTGTCGCCCCACGGACGCAGGCGCATGTCGACGCGGAACACGCGGCCCTCGCTGGTCGGCTCGTCAAGGCACTTGATCAGGCGCCTGCCCAGTTGGGAAAAATACTCGTGCCTGGTGCGCCCGCCCGCCAGTTCGGCGTCCTCGGGATAGACGAAGATCAGGTCGATGTCGGAGGAAACGTTGAGCTCTCCGCCGCCAAGCTTGCCCATGCCCACTACCAGCATGCGTGTGCCCGGATCTCCGAACTCCGCGCGCAGCGCCGTGTCACACACCTGCAAGGCCGTTCCGATCGCGACCTCGGCCAGCATGGTCATGGTTGCGGCGACCTCGGCGAAGTCGGCCAGGCCGGCTAGGTCGCGCAGGGCGAGTCGCAGCATCACACGCTGTCGCAGACGGCGCAGTTCTTTTGCCAGCGACGCTTCGTCGCCGGCCCCCTCGGCCGCGGCAAGCATTTCGTTGCGATCGAAGGGGCGCTGCGCGGCGTTTTCGAGGTCAGCGGAGAACTCCGGATGCGCCGTCAGCAGGCGTGCGGAATAGCGCGTGTGGCGCAGCCACGTGTGGAGGTCGGTTGCGGTCACTGTCGGGGCGGTTGCGGGATGGGAAGGGGGTAAAATGCCATCTAGGCCGGTTCGTTGCCGTGTTGTCGTCCTGTAACCCGCCCCGGGCTTTAAGGGGGCGGGGCGTTATGGATTACCGCATTACAGCGTGCCGGAGTTCGAGTGTTTCGGCTGGCCGGATCGCCGGTACGTGAAAGCATTGACGCGTGATCGAAAGCGGATTCTGAAACCTGTAGGTATTTTACCCGTACGGGCCGCGCTGTTCTTGCAGCGTGGCGTCGGATTGATTGGCAAAGCGGCGGCGAACAACACAAAAACAAGCGGCATGAGATGACCAATCCCGTCGAAACCCTCGAACATCGGATCGAAGCGGGGCTTGAGCACACCTTCGAGCGTATCGAGAGCGTGCTCCCGCCCCCGCGCAGTCCGTGGCGCAAGGTGATCGGCCTGATCGGCTGGTTGGTGGTGGCCGCGTATTTCATGTTTTCCACGGCCTTTCTGGCGTTGCGCTACTGGGTGCTGCCGCATATCAGCGACTACGTCCCCGAAATCGCCGCCACGCTGTCCAAACGCACCGGTGAGCGCATCACCATCGGTCAGATTGGAGCCGGTTGGCAGGGCCTGCAGCCCTATCTTGAACTGGCCGACCTTCGCGTTTATGACCACAAGGGTGGCGTGGCGCTGGCCCTTCCCGCCGTCAATGCCACCTTGTCGTGGTGGTCCCTGCCCATGGCGACGCTGCGTTTTCATTCCCTCGAATTTGTCGCGCCGAGCCTTTCGGTACGCCGCGATGTCGATGGCAAGCTGTTTGTGGCCGGCCTCGAAATGAAGGAAAAGTCTGGCGACAGCGGCTTTGCCGACTGGTTGCTGGCACAGCGCGAGGTGAGCATTCGCGATGCGCGCATCAGCTGGCTCGACGAGCTGCGCAAGGCGCCGCGGCTGGATCTGGCCGCGGTCAATTTCCGGCTCACCAACGGCGGCACGCAACACCGGTTCGCGCTCAGCGCCGACCCGCCGCCAGGGCTGGCCTCGGCGCTCGATGTGCGCGGCGATTTCAACGGCGACACGGTAGCGCAGTTCCAGCAGTGGAACGGTCAGCTTTACGCCGAATTCGAGTACACCGACCTTGCGCAGTGGCAGCGCTGGATCGATTACCCGATAGAAATCCAGCGCGGCAAGGGTGGCTTGCGCGTTTGGTTGAGCCTTGCCGCGGGACGGCCCACCGAGATCGTCGCCGACGTGGCGCTGGCCGGGCTTGCCACCCGCTTTGCACCTGCGCTGCCGCTGCTTGAATTGCAAACCGTGCAGGGCCGAGTGGGCGCACGCCAGGGCAGGGAGGATATCGAGGTGTTCGGTAAGCGCATTGCCATGCGTTCGGCGTCCGGGAAGACGCTCGATCCGGCGGATTTTTCGGTCACGATGCACGCCTCCGGCGGCGGCAAGCCGGGCGGGGGCAATGCGCGCGCCAACGGTCTGGAATTGGAGCCGCTTGCCTGGCTTGCAGACTACCTGCCGGTGCCCGACGCCGCGCGCAAGGCGCTGGCCGAGTCTGCGCCGAGGGGGAGCGTGGATGAACTCACGCTCAACTGGGTGGGGGAATTGCCGGCGCCTGCGCAGTTTTCGGTGCGCGGGCGATTTACCCGATTGGGGATGAACCGTTATGCAGGAGTGCCGGGTTTCGCCGGACTGTCCGGCAGCGTTGATGGCAACGAGCGCGGCGGCAACATCGCGCTCAAATCGGAGAAAGTGGTGTTCGATCTGGCCGGCGTGCTGAGCGACCCGCGGCTGGAACTGGACGCGCTGACCGGCCAGCTCGGCTGGAGCCGTTTGCGCGACGGGCAACTAGAACTGCGTGCTGCCAACCTGGGCCTTGCCAACAAGGATGCCGCCGGCAACGCCTTCGGGTCCTGGACCGCCGCTCCGCCTGGACAGGGCCCGGGCGCGGTGGACATTACGGCGCGGCTGACGCGCGCGGACGGCAGCGCCGCTTATCGTTACCTTCCCGGCTTTATCGGACCGGTCACGGTGAACTGGCTCAAGCGCGCGCTGGTCAGTGCGAAATCCAACGACATGCGTTTTCGCATCAAGGGTGCGTTGCGCGAGTTTCCCTGGGATGGCGGGAAGAACGGGCAGTTCCAGATCACCGCAAAAATCCAGGACGGCACGCTCGATTATGTCGAGGGCTGGCCGCGCATCACCAACGTCGCAGCTGACCTGGTGCTCGAGGGCAAGCGTCTTGTCCTGAACGCGCCGCGCGCGACGGTGCTCGGGGCGCGCCTGTCCGGGGTCAAGGTGGGGATCGCCGACCTCGTGCATCACGACGAGCTGCTCGCCATCGA